>CADCUE010000027.1 GCA_902805805.1 uncultured Frankineae bacterium
TACGCGCTCGGGTCCACGGCCCGCCTCGTCGAGACGGTCGGTCCCGCCTGGGCCCGCTGGATCCTGCTCACCGGCGACCTGCTCGACGCCGACACGGCGCTGCGCATCGGCCTGGTGCACGAGGTCGTGGCGCCGGGCGCCGTGGAGGACCGCGCCTACGCGCTCGCCCGCACCCTCGCCTCGCGCGCCCGCGTCTCGCTGACCGGCGGCAAGCTGCTCATCGCCAAGGCCGCGGTCGGGCAGCGCGACGAGGACGCCGAGGTCGTCGCGGCGTACGAGCAGTCGTGGGCCAGCGGTGAGTACGCCGAGGGCGTCGCCGCCTTCCTCGCCAAGCGCGCCCCCGACTTCCGGGCTGCCCGGTGAGCGAGCTGACCGTCGGGGTCGAGGAGGAGTACCACCTGGTCGACGCCGAGACCTGGCAGCTCGCCGACGCGCCCGAGGTGGTCGCCGAGGCCGAGAAGCTGCTCGGCGACGTGGCGCGCGGTGAGATCTCGACCAGCCAGCTCGAGGTGGCGAGCCCGGTCTGCACGTCGCTGGCCGAGGTGCGCGCCACGCTGCTGCGCATGCGCCGCGGCGCCGACGAGGCAGCCCGCGCCCACGGCTGCCGGCTGCTGCCGGCCGCCACGCACCCGACCGCCACCTGGCGCGACCAGGAGCTGAGCGCCGACCCGCGCTACGTGGTGCTGTCCGAGCGCTTCGGTCTCATCGCGCTCCAGCAGCTCATCACCGGCACGCACGTGCACGTCGGCGTGCCGGACCCCGACCTCGTCATCCCGGTGCTCGACCGGCTGCGCCCCGACCTGCCGGTGCTGCTCGCCATGACCGGCAGCTCGCCGTACTGGGAAGGCGCTGACACCCGGTGCTCGAGCTTTCGGACCCACTGGTTCGCGCACTTCCCGGTGACCGGCATGCCCGAGGTGCTCGGCACCCGTGCTGAGTACGACGCGGTGGTCGCCGACCTGGTCGCCACCGGGGTCATCGGCGACGCCAGCCACCTGTACTGGGACGCCCGCCCGTCCAACCGCTTCCCGACCATCGAGGTACGCGTCGGCGACGCCATGCCGCGGCTCGACGACGTGGTGCTGCACACCGGCCTGGTCCGCTCGCTCGTCCGCACCGCGATGGACGACGCCGTCGTCGGCCGACCACCCGTAGACCTGCGTCCCGAGCTCGCGAAGGCGGCGCGGTGGCGCGCCGCCCGCCACGGGCTCGACGACCGGCTCGTCGACCCGCGCGGCGCCGGCCTCGTGCCCGCGCACGACGTCGTGCGGGCGATGCTCGACCGGCTGCGCCCCGACCTCGAGGAGGCCGGCGAGTGGGACGAGGTGCACGCGCTGACCGAGGACCTGCTTGCCCGCGGCACCTCCGCCGCTCGGCAGCGCGCGGTGGGAGGCTCCGACCTCACCGCGGTGACACGGTCGGTCTGCGACGAGCTGTTCGCCTAGCGCCGGAACAGGTCCGGGGGCGGTCGCGGGGCGGACCGCGCCGTCGCATCGGTGATCGCGGCTGCCCCGCCGGTGAAGGCCAGCAGGTCGTCGCCGTGGACGACGCGCGCCCGCCCGGCCGCCCGGGCCGTCGTCCGCAGCAGGGCGTCGACCGGCAGCGGCGCGACCGAGCCGGCGAGCACCAGGTTGGCGAAGCGCCGCCCGCGCAGCACCGACGGGTCGGCGAGCAGCACGACGTGGGGGAACGCGGCCTGCAGCGTCGCGACCTGCCCCTTGGCGAAGGCGAGCGGCTTGCCGTCGGCCACGTTGACGACGTAGGCGCCACCCGGCCGCAGCAGCCGCCGCACCTCGCCGAGCCACTCGAGCGTGGTGACGTGCACCGGCTGCACCGAGCTCTCGAAGACGTCCGCGACGACGAGGTCGCTCTCGCCCTGCCGCAGCGCCGGCAGCGTCGTGCGGGCGTCGCCGACGCGCAGGCGGAAGCCGGTCGTGCCGAAGCTGCGCCGCACCAGCTCGACGAGCGCCTCATCGGCCTCGACGACGAGCTGGCGCGAGCCCGGCCGCGTCGCGGCGACGTAGCGGGGCAGGGTGCAGCCGCCGCCGCCGAGGTGCACGGCCGTGAGCGGACCCTCGGGCAGCACGTCGACGACGTCGCCCATGAGCCGCACGTAGTCGAACTCGAGGTGCGTCGGGTCGGCGCGGTCGACGTAGGACTGGGCCACGCCGTCGACCGACAGCAGCCAGCCGTCCTCGGCGTCGAGGTCGCGCAGCAGCTCGGCCTCACCGAACGCGACCGGCCACCGCCCGGAGGCGGGGGCGGTCACGGCAGCAGGCGCAGCAGCGCCGGCCAGGCCGCCGCGAAGGCGGGCAGCAGCGGCAGGCTCGGCACGTCGTCGACGGGCACCCAGCGCAGGGCGATGCTCTCCCGGTCGGGCACCACCGGCAGCCGCACGGGCACCGTCGCGACGATCGTCGTGTAGCTCCAGCTGCCGTGGTCGGCGACGTGCTCGGCGACCGGGACGACCTGCGCGACGTCGATGCCCGTCTCCTCGACCGTCTCGCGCTGCGCCGCCTCCAGGGCCGTCTCGGTCGACCCCCGCGCCCCGCCGGGCACGCCCCACGTGTCGCCGCCGTGGCTCCAGGCGGCGCGGTGCTGCATGAGGACGTACGGCGCCCCGTCCGTCACCGCCAGCAGCCCGGCGGCGCCGTAGCGCCCCCAGTGGCGGTGCCCCAGCGTGCACTCGGTCCAGCCGTCCCCGTCCCTCACGGGTCCTGCCTACCCGTTCGGGCCTCGGACGGCGATCCGGGGCCGGTTACGCTGCGTCCGTGGTCGACCTGCCTGCGCAGCGATCGGCGAGGGGACCCGACGACACGGCCGGCCCGCGCGTCGAGCAGCTCCCGGGCGCCGTCATCGCCGTCGACCTCGAGAGCCGCGTCGTCGCCTGGAGCGCCGGGGCGCAGGAGCTGTACGGCTGGACCGCCGAGGAGGCGGTCGGGCAGAACGTCCGCGAGCTCATCGGCCTGGTCCCCGAGCGCGCCGACGAGGTGAAGGCGGCCCTGCACGCAGGCCGGTCCTGGTCGGGCGAGTTCCGCACGCTCCGCAAGGACGGCACGCCGATGCTCGTCTGGGTCAGCAACGGCCCGGTCCGCGACGACGCCGGTGACGTCGTCGGGGTCGTCGGCGTCTCGCTCGACATCACGTCCTACGCCTCCGCGCTCACCGCCCGCGCCGAGCAGCTGCAGGACGCCCGGGCCCGCGCGGAGCTGCTCGCCGACCGCAACGCGCGGCTCGTGCGCCTCAGCGAGGCCCTCGGGGCGGCGCTCGAGGACGACGCGATCGCCGCCGTCGTCGTGCGCCACGCGGTCGACGCGCTGCACGTCGACGCCGGCGGCGTCACCGTCATCGACCAGCGGGTGGTGGGAGGGAGCAAGGGCGGCCGCCTGCGGGTGCTCGCGTCGGTCGGCTACGAGCCCGAGGTCGTCGCGACGTACGAGTCGCTGCCGCTCGAGGCGGCGACCCCGCTGACCGACCTGCTGCGCGCGGGCGAGCCGGTGCGCACCGAGTCCCGCCAGGAGCTCGTCGACCGCTACCCCCACCTGCCGCACAGCTCGCTCAGCGAGTCGATCGCGTGCGTCCCGCTCGAGGTCGAGGGGCGCGTGCTCGGTGTCCTCGCGGTCTCGTCCGTCCGGCCGGCCGCCTTCGGCGACGACGACGTCGTCTTCCTGCTCACGCTGGCCCGCCAGGGCGCCCAGGCGATGGAGCGGGGGCGGCTGCTGGCCGCCGAGCGGGAGGCGCGGCGGCGCGTGACGTTCCTCGCGATGGCCAGCGCGCGGCTCGCCACGTCGCTCGACTTCCACCAGACCATCGACGCGGTCGCCGCCCTGGCCGTGCCGGCCGCGGGGGACTGGTGCTCGGTCCACCTGCTCGACGAGCACGGCGCGCCGCAGCTCGTCACCGTCCACCACCGCGACCCCGAGCTGCAGGACCTGCTCACCGAGCTGTTCGTCCGCTACCCGCCCGACCCGGGGCGCGGCTCCGGCATCGGCCAGGCCGTCGGCGAGCAGCGCACCGTCCACCACTCGGCGTTCCCCGACGAGGTCGTCCGCGCCATCGCCCGCGACCCGTGGCACTACGACGCGCTCACCCGGCTCGGCCTCGGCAGCGCGCTGGTCGTGCCGCTGCAGGTGGTGGGGCGCACGATCGGCGTGCTGACGCTCACCAGCGAGCAGCAGCACCACTACACCGAGGCCGACGTCGAGCTCGTCGAGGACCTCGCGCGCCGCATGGCGACGGCCGTCGACAACGCCCTGCGCTACCGCCAGGAGCGCGAGACCGCGCTGACGCTGCAGCGCTCGCTGCTGCCGCGGGCGCTGCCCGAGCTGCCCGGCCTCACCGTCGCCCACCGGTACCGGCCGGGGACGGCGGGCGCCGAGGTCGGCGGCGACTGGTACGACCTCGTGCCGCTGACGCGCGGCCGGGTCGGCCTGGTGATCGGCGACGTCATGGGCCGGGGCATCGCGGCGGCGGCCGTCATGGGGCAGCTGCGGGCGGCGGTGCGGGCCTGCGCGCTGGTCGAGGACAGCCCGTCGGCGGTCCTCGGGCTGGTCGACGCGGCGATGTCGTCGCTCGGGCAGACGTCGCTGACCACCTGCCTGTACGGCGTGCTCGACCCGGCGACGGCCACGCTGCGCCTCGCGAGCGCGGGCCACCTCCCCCCGCTCGTGGTGCACCGCGACGGCGGCGGGCAGTACGTCGAGCTCGAGCCCGGACCGCCGCTCGGCGTCGGCACGGCCCCGCCGTCCGAGACGGTCGTCCACCTGCCCGAGGGCGCGCTGCTGCTGCTGTTCACCGACGGGCTCGTGGAGGGCCGCGCGCAGCCCGTCGAGGAGGGCCTGCTCGCGCTGCGCAACGCCGTCGCCGAGCTCGGCGAGCTCGAGCCGTCGGGCGTCGAGCAGCTCTGCGACACGCTGCTGCGGGTCATGGGCCGCGACGGCCGGCCCGACGACGACAGCGCGATGCTCGCCGTCCTGACCGGCGGGGAGGAGCCGGCGGACGCCGGCGCCCACCTGCACCTCGCCGGGCACCTGTCGGAGGTCGCGAGGGCGCGCCGCCTCGCGGTCGAGTGGGCCGAGCGCACCGGCTGCGACCCCGACGACGCTGCGCTGCTCGTCACCGAGGTCGCCACCAACGCCCTGCGCCACGGCGGGCCGGGGGTCGACCTGTGGGTCCGCAGACCGGCGGCGGGCGGCCTGCGGGTCGAGCTCATCGACGGGCGCTCCGACGCGCTGCCGCAGGCGCGTCAGCCCGGCCCCGACGCCGAGGGCGGCCGCGGGCTGCTCATCGTCGGCGCCCTCGCCCGGGCCTGGGGCAGCGAGCGGCTGTCGGCCGGCAAGTGCGTCTGGTTCGAGCTGGACCCGCTCCCGGGCTGAGGTCCGGCGCGCCGCACCGCTCCCCGACGGTCGCGGAGGCATGAGCACCGCGGGGCGGCGGAGGACGGCGGCCTGCGGAGGTGTGCGTCGCTGCTGTTCCGCCGCGCTGCTGTGCGGCTGCGTCAGGCGAAGCCCGGCAGGAACTCCTCCAGCACCGGACGGACCTCGACCTCCGCCTCCAGCTGGCAGAGCACGCCCACCATGCCGAGCCACACCCGGTGGGTGAACAGGTGCTCCGCCGGCAGGTCCAGCTTCAGGGCGACGCCGAACTCGGGGTTGCGCGGGTCGTGAACGCGGGCGAACTCCCCGCGCAGCCACGCGCGGGTGAAGCAGAACCGCTCGTGCCGGGCCGGCACCGTGAACGGCGACATGTAGT
>CADCUE010000028.1 GCA_902805805.1 uncultured Frankineae bacterium
TCCGGGCTCGATCCGGCCGACGTGCAGCCGCCGGTCCTCCCCGGTGCCGAAGACCAGCGCGATGCGCGCGCCGTCCCGGGAGACCCGCAGGTCCGTCAGCGGCCCGTCCACCTCGGCCGGACGCTCGACGGGGACCATCGTCGGCCGGGTGCCTGCCGGCGCGTCGGGCCCGGGGACGAGCCAGATCCCGGCGCCCTGGCCCCGCTGCAGCACCCACAGACCCTGATCGCCCGACCCCCAGGACAGCGAGCCGAGGCCCGGGAGGGTGAGCAGCGCGGGCCCGAACGGCCCGGCGCGGGAACCGGTGCGCACCTCGTCGGGCCCGCCCGCGCTCCGGGTGAGGACGCCCAACGCTCCGCGGACCGGGCTGGCTGCGGCCTTTCGCCGCGCCGGCCGCCGTGCCTGCGGACTCTCGCCGCGACGCCTGCGTGTGCCGAGTCTCGCTGCGACGCCTGCGTGCCTGCGGCGCCTGCGTGCCTGCGGCGCCTCACTGCGACGCTGCGTGTGCCGAGCCTCGCCCCTACCCGCCCTCGCTCGTCCGCAGATCCCAGCAGCGGGGTGCTGCGGAAGTCCGAAGATCTTGCAAGGGCGCGGCGGAGCGGCGTGCGCCTGTCCACAAGCAGCGTCAGCGGCGGCGGTGACGGGCCACGCCGGACCACAGTCGTCGGCATGACCGCCCTGCTCAGCGCACGAGCCCCGCAACCGTCCTGGCAGCAGCTGGTGGACGAGCAGGACGGCGTCCTCGGCCGCCGGCAGGCCCTGCTCGGCGGCCTGTCCGAGGACCAGTGGCAGTGGCGGCTCGACACCGGGCGCTGGCAGTCGGTGCTGCCCGGTGTGGCAGCGACGCACTCCGGTGAGGTGACCGCGCGGCAACGGGCCTGGGCTGCCGTGCTCTACGCCGGACGCGGCGCAGCCCTGGCCGGTGACGTGGCGCTCGTCGAGCACGGGATGCGCCTGCCGTCGCGGCCGGAGGTCGTGCACGTCGCCGTCCCCGAGGAGCGGACCGTGGCGGGACGGGCCTTCGCCGGGACGGATCTCACCCGGGTGGAGCCGCACCGCGTGCGTCGCCTGAGCGAGCTGAGGCATCCGGTGCGGTTCCCGCCCTGTGCACGGCTGGCCCCCTCGGTCCTGCACGCAGCAGCTTGGGCGCCGTCCGATCGAGCGGCCGAGTGGCGGGTCGCTGCAGCCGTGCAGCAGCGCCTGGTCCGGCCGCAGGAGCTCAGGCGCGCCCTGGCGAACATGCCGCGTCTGCACCGGCGGAGCCTGATCGCGACGGTGCTCGACGACGTGGAGCTCGGCGCGCATGCCGCCAGCGAGCTCGACTTCCTGCGCTTCCTGCGGCGGCACAGCCTTCCGGCGCCGGACCGGCTCCAGCGGCCGGTACGGGTCGGCTCGTTGCGCTACCTCGACGCGTGGTGGGAGCGCCAGCGCGTGGCTGCCGAGCTGGACGGGGCGCACCACCGCACCGTCGGCATCTGGGAGGACGACGTCCTGCGCTCGAACGACCTGCTGGTCGCCGGCCGGTACGAGCGGGTGCTGCTCCTGCGCTTCACGACCGGGAACCTCCGGCACGACGGTCCTCGCGTCGCGGGGCAGCTGGCCGCCGTCCTCTGCTGACCGATCGACCGCCCTCCGGCGCCCGACTGCAAGATCTTCCGAACTTCCACAGCACCCCGCTGCTGGGGATCTTCTGAAGATCTTGGGCGGTGGCGGTGGCGGGCGGACAGCCGCCGGGCGGCGGGTGGCCGGAGGTGTCCGGGCAGTGTCCGGCCGCTGGCCGTGGTCCCGGCAGTCCTGCGCCGACAGGTTGACCTGTGTCGACCGACGCACCGCCGACCCGCCGCCCGAGGAGCACGCATGACCCGCCCACGACACGTCCGAGCCCCTCTCGTCGGCGTGGTGGCCGCCCCGGGCGGTGGCCTGCGGGGTCTACTTCAGCCCCGGCGGGAGCGGCCGATGGGAGAGAGTCCGGATCCAGGTGACCAAGGAGCGCTCGTGAGCCGTACGACCCGTCTGCTGCCCTGTGCGGTGGTGCTGCTCGTGGTCGGTGCGCCGCTCGCGCAGGCCAGCGCCGCGCCCTGGTCGCGCACGCCGCTCGCGCGCTCGGCCACCGCGGCGCCGGTCGTCGTCCCCAGTCCGGCGCCGGTGACCGGACACGAGGTCACGCCGGCTCCCACGGCGCCTGAGCCGACCACCACGACCCCGGCCACCCCCGAGCCGAGCCCGACCGACCCGGCCACCCCCGAGCCGAGCCCGACCGAGCCGGCCCCCGTTCCCACGCCCGACCCGACGGCCACGACCCCGGCCCCCAGCCCGACGACCCCGCCTCCTGCGACCGCGGCGCCGACGGCTCCGGCGCTGACCGGCCCGACGCTCACGGCGCCGGCGCCGACGCGGTCCCCGTACTACGGCCGGGACGCGTCCTGGGACGCCAACGAGCCGCAGCGGCGGCTCGCCATCTACGGCGACTCCCTGGTCATGCAGACCAAGCCGCTGCTCGGTGCGCTGGCCGGCACGCGCTCCACCGCTCTCGACGTCTGGGAGCTGCCGGGCGCTGCGCCGTGCGACCTGATGCCGCAGTACGGGGGGCGCACGAAGGCCTTCCGCACGCAGCGGGTGGAGTTCGCCTTCGTGGGCAACGCGACGACGGCCTGCATGACCAGCCGCATCGGCGGGCGTCCGCCGGGGGTGCTGTCGCTCGCCAAGCGCCAGCAGATCGCGGACATCTACGCGGCCGACCTCATGGCGCTCATCCGCTGGAACCGCAACGCCGGCGTCCTGACCTACCTGGTGCTGCCGCCGGCCATGGCGCGCGGGACCTGGCACGGCCAGATGACCGCCTCGCTCACCACCGCCTACACCAGGCTCGCGGCGCAGAACCCCGCGCACGTGCGGCTGAACCGCGCCCCCCGGGACACGCTCACCCCGGGCGGGGTCTACCGCCCGACGACGGTGCTCAACGGACGCACGGTGCAGCTGCGCCACCGCGACGGCACGCACCTGTTCGCCCCGGTGGGGACGACCCTCAACGCCCAGGCGCTGCTCTGGCCGATCGCCCTGGAGCCCTGATCGGAGCCCTGATCGGAGCCCTGATCCCGGCAGCTCGGGAGCAGCTCAGACCGGCGACCACTCCTGCCCGGCCGGCGTGTCCTTGACGGCGACGCCGAGTCCGGTCAGCTCCTCGCGCAGGCGGTCGGAGGCCGCGAAGTCCTTGGCCGCCCGGGCCGCAGCCCGCGCGTCGAGCAGCTCCTGCGCCCCGGCCGGCAGCGCCGCCACGACGGCCGCCTGCCCGACCGAGCGCACGAGGTCGAGGCCGAGCAGCCGGTCGGCCCAGGCGAAGGTCTCGAACTTGGCGCCGTCGGTGACGTCGGCCGCCTTCTCCAGCCGCCGCAGCACCTGCAGCGCGCGCGGGGTGTCGAGGTCGTCCTCGAAGGCGTCCAGCAGCTCGTCCGCGTACGCCTTGGCCATCGCCTCGGACGGCGACTCGGCCCACGCGGCGACCGAGGAGCGCCACCGGTCCAGCGTCCGGGCGGCCCCGGCGATCGCGTCCCAGGACAGGTTGGCCTGCTGGCGGTAGCGCGAGGACAGGAACGCCAGGCGCAGCGCCAGCGGGTCGTGGCCGCGGTCCACGACGTCCGAGACGTGGACGACGTTGCCGGTCGACTTGGCCATCTTGCGGCCCTCGAACAGCAGGTGCTCGCCGTGCACCCAGTGGCGGACGACCTCGCCGGCGCCCACGGCGCAGTTGGACTGCGCGCGCTCGTCCTCGTGGTGCGGGAAGCGCAGGTCGATGCCGCCGGTGTGCACGTCGATGACCTCGCCCAGCAGGTCCAGCGACATGGCCGAGCACTCGATGTGCCAGCCGGGGAACCCGACGCCCCACGGCGAGTCCCACGTCATCTCCCGACCGGCCCCGGCCCGCTTCCACAACGCCCAGTCGGCGTGGAAGCGCTTGCCCTGCCCGACGTCGGCCGCCTCGAGCCGGTGGCCGGCGCGCAGGTCCTCGAGCCGGTTGCCGGACAGCCCGCCGTACGCCTCGTAGGACTGGGCGTCGAAGTAGACGGTGCCGTCCTCCCCGACGTACGCGTGCCCCAGCTCGATCAGCCGGGCGATCAGGGTGATCATCGACGGGATCCACTCCGACGCGCGGGGGTAGGCGTCGGCGGGGCGGACGTTCAGCGCGGCGAGGTCGCGGTGGAAGGCGTCCTCGTAGAAGCGCGCGATCGCGAAGGGGCTCTTGTCCTCCAGGCGCGCCTGTGTCAGCAGCTTGTCCTCGCCGGTGGAGTCGATCGCCGAGTCGTCGGCGAGATGGCCGACGTCGGTGATGTTCTGCACCAGCTGCACCCGCACACCGCGCTGCTCCACCGTGCGCCGGAGCAGGTCGCTGAGCAGGAACGTGCGCAGGTTGCCGACGTGGGCGTAGCGGTAGACGGTCGGGCCGCAGGCGTAGACCCGCAGCAGCCCGGGGGTCGCGGGCGTCACCTCGCGCACGGTCTTGGTCTGGGTGTCGGTCAGGCGCAGCACGGTCGCCAACCCTACGGGCGGGTCAGTTCAGCTGCGCCCGGGCGAGACGGGCCTCGCGCCGGGCGGCCGCGGCGCCGGCCTCGTCGGTGCCGTCGACGACGAGGGCGTACGTCTCGAGCTCGTCCGCGCCGCCGAGGTGGTCGCCGAGGCGCACCAGGAGCTCGCCGCGCTCGCGCCGCAGCTCCACCGGGTGGCGCGGCAGCAGCAGCGCGAGCTCGACCGCCCACAGCCGCATCGCCGCGGCCTCCAGCCCGGGTGGTCGACGGGTCGCCAGTGCGCGCACGTTGGTGAGCAGGCGCAGCAGCAGGTCGGTCGGGGGCAGCGGCCGCAGCTGCTCGGGCTGCAGCCGCCCGCCCGTGGCCCGCAGCACCAGCTGCGCGACGTCGGCGCCGGCCAGCGCGCGGCCGCCGGAGAAGGGGTCGACCAGCACGTGCTCGTCGTCCGGGTCGCCGATCCCGACGACGACGTGACCGGGCAGGCCCACGGCGTACGCCGGGACGTCGAGCCGGGCGGCGACCTCGGTCCACACCACGGACAGCAGGAGCGGCAGCCCCCGGCGGCGCAGCAGGACCTCGTGCAGGAGGGAGGACCGGACGTCGTCGTAGTCGTCGCCCGACCCGGCGAAGCCGTAGTTGCGGCCGAGCACCTGCCGCAGAGCCTGCGCGACGTCGACCGGCCGGGTGCTCCGCAGGTGCGGCCGGGTCTCGGCGGCCAACAGCTCGAGCAGCTCGAGCGAGGCGTCGACGTCGAGGTCTGGACGCACCTCTGCGCCGACCAGCAGGCAGGCCAGTCCCACGTCGACCGGCTCGCTGCGCACGACCTCGGCGAAGCGGGCGCGGGTCGGGGTCACCGCCGTACCGGCGTCCGCCGGAGCGGTGGAGGCGGGATCCGCTTGCCGGCGACCACGTCGGCGCGCGGCACCACCGTGTCGCTGCCGGCGCGGTCGCGCACGACGACGGCCTCGTCGTCCCAGCGCTGCAGCACCCCGAGCAGGTCGCTGAGGCGGCCGTCCGGCAGGCGCCGGCGCACGACCACGCGCCGGCCGACGTCGGCCTCGGCGAGGGTCACGGCGTAGCGAGCCCCGGCTGGCTCCTCGGCGGTCACGTCAGCGACACTAGAGCGACCGCACCGTGAGAGGACCACCGCTGTGACGTACGTGATCGCCGAGCCCTGCGTGGACGTCAAGGACAAGGCCTGCATCGA
>CADCUE010000029.1 GCA_902805805.1 uncultured Frankineae bacterium
GTTCCAGGGCCCGTCCTCGCGGCCGTTCGACGACAGCGAGATCGCGTCGTCGTTCGGCCTCACCAGCCTGCGTCAGCCGCTGTCGAAGATCGCCCGCACCATGCTCGACCTGTTCGCCGCCGCGGACGGGTCCTCGGCCGAGGACCGGCCTGCCGCGGGTGTGCTCCTGCCGCCCACCGTCGTGGAGCGCGCCAGCTCCCGCCGCGCCGGCGGCTCCCGTCCCGACACCTCCCTGCACGCCCTGTCCGCATCCGACCCGCACCACGACCCCGGAGGTCCCGCATGAGCTCCCGTCCCCTTCGACACCGGACCACCCCGCACCGAACGGCAACGCTCGCCGCCGCGTGTGCGGCAAGCGCCCTGCTCGCCGCCTGCAGCGGAGGAGGCTTCGAGGAGGAGGAGCCGAGCGCTCAGCAGTCCTCCGGACCGGCCAAGCTGCAGATGATGATCGGCAGCTCGGGCGACGCCGAGACACAGGCCGTCGAGGCTGCCGTCAAGGCCTGGGCCGACGAGACCGGCAGCACCGTCGAGGTCATCGCCGCCGCCGACCTCGGCCAGCAGCTCGGCCAGGGCTTCGCCGGGGGGACGCCGCCGGACGTCTTCTACACCGACGCTGCCCGCGTGGGCGACTTCGCCAAGGCCGGCAATCTGCACGCCTACGGCGACAAGATCGATGCCGACCGCTTCCTGCCGGCGCTCGTCGACGCGTTCACCTACGAGGACGAGCTGTACTGCGCTCCCAAGGACTACTCGACGCTGGCCCTGATCATCAACGAGGACCTGTGGACCAAGGCCGGGCTGACCGACGCGGACATCCCGAAGGACTGGGCCGGGCTCGAGGCGGTCGCCAAGAAGCTGACGAGCGGGAAGACGACCGGGCTCGTCATCGGCAACGACATCAACCGGTCGGGCGCGTTCGTGAAGCAGGCCGGTGGCTGGTTCGTCGACGACAACGGCAAGCAGATGACAGCCGACAGCCCCGAGGTCAAGGCCGGTCTGGACCAGGTCAAGAAGATGATGGACGCCGGGATCCTCAAGTTCAACACCGACACGAGCCCCGCGGCGGGATGGGGAGGCGAGGCGTTCGGCAAGGGCATCGGTGCCATGACGATCGAGGGCAACTGGATGCGCGGAGCGCTCAAGAACGACTTCCCGAACGTCAAGGCCATGGTCGCCGAGCTCCCCGAGGGCCCGGCCGGCAAGGGCACGCTGCTGTTCACCAACTGCTGGGGGATCGCGGCCAAGAGCCCGAACCAGGAGCAGGCCGTGGACCTCGTCGAGCACCTCACGAGCGTCGACCAGCAGATGGCCTTCGCCGAGGCGTACGGCGTCATGCCCTCGACGAAGGAAGGAGCGGAGAAGTTCGCGGAGACCTTCCCCGAGGACGCACCCTTCGCGGCCGGGGGCGAGTACGGCCAGGGACCGATCAACCTGCCCGGCTTCGAGCCCGTCATCGCCGACTTCAACTCCGACCTCGCGACGCTCGGCAAGAACGGTGACCCGGCGGCGATCGTCGAGACCTTCCAGCAGAACGGCTCCGCAGCCCTCGGAGGCTGACCGCAATCCGCGCGGGGGGCGCACCGACCGCTCGACCGGTGCGTCCCCCTTCGACAGGAGAGGGTGGCATGGCCGCTCGCAGGACCGGCATCTACGGCCGGCAGGGCATCACAGGCTGGGTGTTCACCGCACCGATGATCATCGTGCTCGGGCTCTTCCTGTTCGTGCCGATCCTCATGGCGCTGTACGTCAGCATGACCGACTGGAACGGCAACGGGTCCCCGTTCACCGGCGGCAACGCAGACTTCGTCGGCGCGCAGAACTACACCTCGTTGTTCACCGACGAGGGCCTCACCCGTCAGAACTTCATGCAGTCGCTGGGCAACACCTTCTACTACGTGCTGCTGGTCGTGCCCCTGCAGACGTGCACCGCGCTGCTGCTCGCCCTGGTCGTCAACAACAAGTTCCTCAAGGGCAAGGGCTTCTTCCGGACCGCGTTCTACTTCCCGGCGGTCACGAGCTCCATCGCCATCTCGACGGTCTTCCTGTTCCTGTTCTCCAACACCGGCGCGGTCAACGGCTTCCTCGCGCTGCTCGGGGTCGACGGACCGCAGTGGTTCAGCGACTCCCGCGGGACGCTGCACCTGCTGCTCGGGGTCGTCGGGATCGACGACCCGGCCTGGGCGCAGAGCGAGATCTTCGGGCGGTCGCTCTGGGAGTGGCTGTCCGGACCGTCGGTCGCCATGTGCGTGATCGTGCTGCTCGCCGTGTGGACGACCACGGGGACCTTCATGCTGCTGTTCCTCGCGGCGCTGCAGGACCTGCCGGTCGAGGTCGACGAGGCGGCCGCCCTGGACGGCGTCTCGCCGTGGCAGAAGCTCCGCCTGGTCACCATCCCGATGATCAAGCCCGTGATCTTCCTGGTCGTGACGCTGGGCCTGATCGGCACGTGGCAGGTCTTCGACCAGATCTACGTCATGGGCAAGGGCGCCCCGGCTGGTACGACGATGACGCCCGCCTTCCTGTCGTACCAGACGAGCTTCCGGTCGCTGCTGTACGGCTCCGGAGCGGCGATGGCCTTCATCGTCTTCCTCATCATCATCGCGCTGACGTTCCTGCAGAGGAGGCTGATGGCCGAGGACCGGGTCCCGCGCCGCCGACGACGAGCGCTCGCCACGGCCGCGGCCGCGTCCCGCGGCTCGCAGCTCGTGGGCGCCGCGCCGCAGACCGGCGGTGACCGACCATGACGCAGACCGCACCGGCGCCGCCGACCCGGCCCGCTCCAGTCGTCCGGCCGGCGCGCGCCCGACGCCGGGACGGGGGCACGAGCGCGAAGAAGGCCGCTGCGTACACCGTCCTCGTCATCGCGGCGCTGATCTACCTCTACCCGTTCTTCATCCAGATCGCCGCGTCGCTCAAGGACGACCCGCAGGCAGCCGCGTCGCCGCTGTCCTGGCCGAACCCGGTCGATCTCACCGCCTGGAAGCGCATCCTCGGCTTCGGCGACGAGTCGTCGGTGCCCATCGGCACCTGGCTGACCAACTCGGTGTTCGTGACCTGCGTCGTCACGGCGGCCCGCGTCTTCCTCGACAGCCTCGCCGGCTACGCGCTGTCGCGCATGCACTTCCGCGGCCGGGGCTTCCTGTTCGCGACGGTCCTGGCGGTCATGAGCGTGCCCGGGGTGGCGCTGCTCATCCCCAAGTTCCTCATCGTCACCCAGCTGGGCATCTTCGACACCTACAGCGCGATGATCCTGCCGCTGCTCGTCGACGCGGCGGGGGTCTTCATCATGAAGCAGTTCTTCGACTCGATCCCCATCTCGATCGAGGAGGCGGCACGGATCGACGGAGCCGGGTCGTTCCGCACCTTCTGGTCGGTCGTCCTGCCGATGTCGAAGCCGGCGCTCATCACGCTGACGATCCTGAGCTTCCAGGGCTCGTGGAACGAGTTCAGCCACTTCCTGGTCGTCACGCAGAGCCCGGAGTACCGCACGCTGGTCACCGGGCTCGCGAGCCTGACCAGCGGCGAGCTCGGCTCGGGCACGCAGTTCCCACTCAAGATGGGAGCAGCGATCCTGACGACCATCCCGGTGGCCGTGCTGTTCTTCAGCTTCCAGCGCTACTTCGTGCGCGGGGCCTCCGAGGGCGGCGTCAAGGGCTGAGCCGCGCAGGGGGACGCCCTGCCCGCTGCCGTTGCTAGGGTCCGGCGTCGGGCAAGGGTCGTCGGCCGACAGGAGCGTGATCCCCATGGACCAGCACAAGCCCGAGCGCGTCCTGCGCCCGGCCGGTGGGGCGTTCGCCGCGACCGCCTCGGCGGTCAAGCTGTGCGCTGGAACGCTCGTCGTCGACCAGCCCGACCAGGTGCTGCTGGACTACCTCGACGTCCGCAACGGCTACGCCTACCCGGCCTACGACCGCCTGGTGACCAACGGCTCGGCCGAGCTCGTCGACGGTGACCTGCTGGCGCCGATCCTGCTCGGCGCGCACGTCGACGAGGGCCGCTTCTCCCTGCTGCAGGAGATGCTGCCCGCGCTCGAGGCCGTCGCCGACCTGCCGGACGTGCGCCTGCAGGACGCCGACGACGACCACGTCCTGTGCGTGGCCGGTCTGTTCGGCATCCTCGACGAGCCGCGCTACGCCGGGCGGGGCGTGCGCGGGACCATCGTGTCGAAGGTCCTGCACCGCAAGCGCCCCGAGCTGGTCCCCATCTACGACTCGCGGATCTTCGAGGCCTACACCGCGCCCGGAGCCATCCCGAGGGCCACCGACCGGTCCTGGCAGGACTTCATGGAGCTGCTGTGCATGCAGATGCGCGAGGACCTGCAGTCCGAGCGGGAGACGTTCGCCGCGCTCGAGCAGCTCGCGGCCGACGAGGGCACGCCGGTCAGCCAGCTGCGGATCCTCGACATCCTCGTGTGGCGCACCGCCGACGCCTGGCACTGACCGCCTCGTGACGTCCTCCGAGGCCGGTCCCGACCCGCGGCCGGCTGCGGACGGGACGCGCAGCGGACCGCGGCACGGCTCCCGCAGTGCCACCCGCCGTGCCGCCCCGCCGTGGCCGCACGACGTGGCAGCCGGACTGCTGACGGTCGCGGTGACCGTGCTCGCGGGGGTGCCCGTGGGACTGCTGTGGGCGAGCCTCGCGCCGCGCATCACGGTGGTCGTCGAGCGCAGCGCCGTGGACGTGGTGGACACCTACGGCGACGGCTTCATCGCCGTGGACGGCTACTACCTGGCGGCCGTCCTGCTCGCCGGCTCGGTCGGGGGACTGCTCGCCTGGCGCCTGGGGGCGGCGCACGGACCTGCCGTCGTGGTGGGGCTCACGACCGGCGGTCTTGCGGCGGCCTGGGTCGCCATGCTCGTCGGCGAGTGGGCGGACGGCACACCGCTGCAGGACCTGGTGGCTGCCGGGGTGCGCGGCCGGCACGAGCTGGCCGTGCAGCTGCGCTCGACCTCCGCGCTGCTCGGCTGGCCGATCGCCTCGCTCCTGACCCACCTGCTCCTGACCCTGCGCAGCGCCGAGACCGACGGGCGGCCGCCGTCCCGCGACGGCACGTCGGAGCCGGTCAGTTGGGGTTGACCGGCGAGCGCGCCAGCTCCGGCGCCGGGGCCGCCGTCAGCGTCCGCAGCAGGGTCACCTCGCGGCGCAGCAGGGCCAGCTCGGCGCGCAGGCGGGCGACGCCGTCGGGCTCGGCCAGCAGGCGCTGGCGGTCCTCGAGGTCGACGACCACGGACGCCGCGACGAGGTAGGACAGCACCAGGCTGCTGTCCGGCAGGTCGGGCAGGTCCGGCTCCTCCCCGCGCGCCGCCGCCATCGCCACGACGTAGGCGCGGAACGCGGCGCGCACGGCCCGGTCGAGCAGCGCCGCCTCGTCCTCGGCGCCCAGCTCGTCCGGCAGCCACTGCACGAGCCCGGTCGGATAGGCCGCGCCGTCCACCAGGGCGGTGAGCCGGAAGCGCTCCGCCCCGGTCGAGACGATGTCGTAGCGGCCGTCCTCGTACGGCGTCACCCGGCGCAGCCGGGCCACGCAGCCCACCTCGTGCAGCGCGGTCACGCCGTCGGCCCCCACCTCCCGACCGGAGCGGATGGCGACGACCCCGAACCTGCGCGCCTCCTCCGGCAGGGCCAGCAGGTCCTGCACCAGGTCGCGGTAGCGCTGCTCGAACACGTGCAGCGGCAGCAGCAGGCCGGGCAGCAGCACGAGTCCGAGGGGGAACAGCGGCAACCGGTCCGGCACGTCCGAAGGCTAGTCTGGCCCCCCTGCCCGCGCCCTTCGAGGAGCTCCACCGTGCCGACCCGCACCGACCTCCCCGGTGCCTCGGCGGCCCCGTCCGGACTCGCCTCGCTCCCGCTGCGCGAGGACCTGCGCGGGCGGATGCCGTACGGCGCGCCGCAGTCGGGGCAGGCCGGCATCGGCTCGCCCGTGCAGCTCAACGTCAACGAGAACCCGCACGCCCCGTCGGCCTCGCTGGTGGCCGACCTGACGGCCGCGGTCGGCGCCGCCGCCGCGACCCTCAACCGCTATCCCGACCGGGAGGCGCTCGACCTGCGCGCCGACCTCGCCGGCTACCTGAGCGCCCGCACCGGCGTGCCGCTGTCGCCGACGCAGGTCTGGGCGGCGAACGGCTCGAACGAGGTCCTGCAGCAGGTCTGCCAGGCGTTCGGCGGGCCGGGACGGGTCGCTCTGGGCTTCGAGCCGTCGTACTCCATGCACCCGCTGCTGGCCGCGGGGACCAGCACCGGCTGGGTGTCCGAGCGGCGCGCGGCCGACTTCGGCCTCGACGTCGACACCGCGCTCGCCGCGGTCCGCCGCCACACGCCCGCTCTGGTCTTCCTCACCACGCCCAACAACCCGACGGGGACGGCGACCTCCCTCGACGTCGTCGAGGCGGTCTGCGAGGCCAGCGACGGGATGGTGCTGGTCGACGAGGCGTACGCGGAGTTCGCCGACAGCCCGAGCGCGGTCACGCTGCTGGACCGCCATCCGCGGCTCATGGTCAGCCGGACGATGAGCAAGGCGTTCGCCCTGGCCGGCGCGCGGGTGGGCTACCTCGCCGCGAGTGCCGACGTCGTGGACGCCCTGCGGCTCGTCCGCCTGCCCTACCACCTGTCGGCCCTGACGCAGGCCGCCGCCCGCGTCGCCCTCGCGCACGCCGACGAGCTGCTCGGGACCGTCCGAGCGGTCAAGGCCCAGCGCGACCGCATGGTGCGGGAGATCCCGTCGCACGGTTTGCGCGTCGTCCCGACCGAGTCGAACTTCCTGCTGTTCGGGCCGTTCGACCGGCCGGCGCAGGTGTGGCAGGCCCTGCTCGAGCGCGGGGTGCTGGTCCGCGACGTCAGCGGTGGACCGGGGCTGGCCGGCTGGCTCCGCGTGAACGCCGGCACCGAGGACGAGACCACCGCCTTCCTGTCCGCACTCGCGCACGTCATCGGAGAGACCACCTCATGAGCCGCACCGCACTCGTCGAGCGCTCGACCAAGGAGTCCGACGTCCGCGTCGAGCTCGACCTCGACGGGACCGGCCAGTCCTCCTCCGACACCGGCGTGCCGTTCTTCGACCACATGGTCGCCCAGCTCGGCAAGCACGGCGGGTTCGACCTCACCGTGCGCACCCGCGGTGACCTCGAGGTGGACGCCCACCACACCGTCGAGGACACCTCCCTCGCGATCGGGACCGCCCTCAAGCAGGCGCTCGGCGACAAGACCGGCATCCGGCGCTTCGGCGACGCGCTCGTCCCGCTCGACGAGTGCCTGGTGCAGGCGGCGGTCGACCTGTCCGGCCGGCCGTACGTCGTGCACGAGGAGCCGCAGCTGGTCGAGCTCATCGGGTCGTACGACACCACGCTCACCCGCCACATCTGGGAGTCGCTGGTGGCGACCTCCGACATCGCGCTGCACGTCCGGGTGCTGTCCGGGCGCAACGCCCACCACGTCGTCGAGGCGCAGTTCAAGGCCGTCGCCCGGGCGCTCCGCGACGCCGTCGCCCTCGACGCACGGGTCGCCGGGGTGCCCAGCACCAAGGGGTCGCTGTGAGCCGGGCCGCCCGCCCGTGGCGGAGGGCCGGCCGATGACCCGCTCCGTGGTGGTCCTCGACTACGGATCGGGCAACCTGCGCTCCGCCGAGCGCGCGCTGGCCCGCACCGGCGCCGACGTGACCGTGACCAAGGACTTCGACAGCGCGCTGCAGGCCGACGGCCTGGTCGTGCCCGGCGTCGGCGCCTATGCCGCGTGCATGCGCGGCCTGAACGCCGTGCGCGGCGGCACGCTGGTGTGGGACCGGCTGCGCAAGCAGCGCCCGGTGCTCGGCATCTGCGTGGGGATGCAGATCCTGTTCGAGGAGGGCGTCGAGCACGGCGAGCGCACGGAGGGCGTCGGTGTCCTGGCCGGAGCCGTCACCCGGCTCGAGGCCGACGTCGTCCCGCACATGGGCTGGAACACCGTCGACGTCCCGGACGGGTCAGCGCTGTTCGCCGGCGTCGAGGGGGAGCGCTTCTACTTCGTGCACTCCTACGCGGCACGGGCGGACGTCGAGGACACCCTCACCACGACCACCGTCCACGGCGGGCCGTTCGCCGCGGCGGTCGAGCGGGGCGTGCTGTCGGCCACGCAGTTCCACCCCGAGAAGAGCGGCGACGCCGGAGCGGCGCTGCTGGCCAACTGGGTGGCGACGCTGTGAGCGCCCTGGCCCTGGCTCCCACTGCGAGCGTGGCCCTGGCTCCGACCGCGACCCGCGGGTCCGGGCGGCCGAGGCGGTGCCGATGAGCAAGGAGCGGCAGCGGGCCCGTGCCGCCCGCGAGGCCGAGCAGCGGGCGGCGGCCGCGCGCAGCGCCGCCCGGGGAGAGGACCGCGCGGCCGCGGCCCGCCTCGCCGCCCGGCGCGCCAAGGCCTCGTCCCGCGCGCAGCGCCGGTCGGCGCGCGAGCCGGTCTACCGGCTGCGCCGCTTCCCCCGGCTGCCCTGGCGGCTCAAGGCCGCCCTGGCGCTGGGCTGGTCGGCCGTCGCCGTCGCGGTGCTGTGGTTCGTGCCGACCTGGCCCGGCCGGCTCGGGCTGCTCGTGGTCGCCACCGCCGCTCTGCCCCTGATCGTCGTGCTCGTGCGCGACCCGTCCCGGAGGACAAGATGACCGCGGCCCGCACGACCCCGAGGATCCCGTGAGCTCGCTGGAGCTGCTGCCCGCCGTCGACGTCGCGGACGGCCAGGCCGTGCGCCTGGTGCAGGGGGAGGCGGGCAGCGAGACGTCGTACGGCGACCCGGTCGAGGCGGCGCTGCAGTGGCAGCGCGACGGGGCGCAGTGGGTCCACCTGGTCGACCTCGACGCCGCCTTCGGCCGCGGCTCCAACCGCGAGCTGCTGGCCCGCGTCGTCGGGACGCTCGACGTCCGGGTGGAGATGAGCGGCGGCATCCGCGACGACGCGTCGCTCGCGGCCGCCCTGGCCACGGGCTGCGCCCGCGTCAACCTGGGCACCGCCGCGCTGGAGTCGCCCGAGTGGTGCGCTCGCGCGATCGCCGAGCACGGCGACCGCATCGCCGTCGGCCTCGACGTCCGCGGCACGACGCTGGCCGCCCGCGGCTGGACGTCCGAGGGCGGCGACCTGTGGGAGGTCCTCGCCCGGCTCGACGCCGAGGGGTGCGCCCGCTACGTCGTCACCGACGTCCGGCGCGACGGGACGCTGACCGGACCCAACGTCGAGCTGCTGGAGCAGGTCTGCGCGGTCACCGACCGCCCGGTGGTCGCCAGCGGCGGGGTGTCGTCGCTGGACGACCTGCGGGAGCTCGCGCGGCTGGTGCCGTCGGGCGTCGAAGGCGCCATCGTCGGCAAGGCGCTCTACGCCGGCGCCTTCACCCTGCCCGAGGCGCTGGCCGCCGTCCGGTAGGCCTGGGCGCTCAGCAGGCGGGCGCGCCCGCGCCGTCCGGCTGGGCCTGCCGGCGGGCCCAGTGCCGCCGGCACAGCACCTGGTAGCGGACCTCGGGACCGAACAGCGCGCCCTCCACCGGCGCGGTGTCCCCGAGCACCACCTGCTCGCCCTCGTGCACGACCGACCCGTCGACGAGCCGGGCGTTGATGCGCGCCGGCCGTCCGCACCAGCACAGGACCGGGAGCGGGAGCGGCACCAGGACGTCGGCCATCTCCACCAGCCGTGCGCTGCCGGGGAACATCCGTCCGGCGAAGTCCGACAGCAGCCCGAAGCAGGCGACCTCGACGTCGCGCTCGTCGACGCAGCGCGCCAGCTGGTCGACCTGGGCCGGCGCGTAGAACTGCGCCTCGTCGGCGACCACGAAGCCGCCGTCAGGGACGGCGCGCGCCAGCAGCGACCACAGGTCGGTGCCGGGGGCGACCTCGACGGCCGGCCGGCCCATCCCGAGCCGGCTGGTCACGCGCCCGGCGCCGCCCCGGTCGTGGCTCGTGAGCAGCACGCCGCAGCGGCCGGCCTCGCTCCAGGTGTGCTCGACCTGCAGGGCCAGCGTGCTCTTGCCGGCGCTCATGACGCCGTACGAGAAGCGGAGCTCGGCCACCCGGGCAGGCTAGTGCGGCTCGCAGGAGCGGTCGTCGCGCGCGTCACAGTGGGGAACACGCCGTCCGGACCCGCCCTTGTCCGACAGGACCGCCGCTCGCGGTCGCCCGTCCGGACCGAGAAGAGCCCGCGCATGACCACGATCGCCCCGACTCCCGCGGCCGCCCGTCGTGCCGTCAGGGACGCGGCGCTCGAGGCCGCCGCCCCGCCCAGCCGGCGCCGCGTCGTGCTGGTGCTCGGCGCTCTCATCGCGCTCGGACCGGCGACGATCGACATCTACCTGCCGGCCCTGCCGAGCCTGACCGACGACCTGTCCGCGTCACCGGCCGCCGTGCAGCTGACCCTCACCGGCACGCTCGTCGGCCTCGGTCTGGGGCAGCTGGTCGTCGGACCGGTCTCCGACGCGGTCGGCCGGCGCCTGCCGGTGCTGGTCGGCACCGCCGTCCACGTCCTCGCCTCGCTGCTGTGCGTCGTCGCGCCGACCGTCGCGGTGCTCGGCGGCCTGCGCCTGGTGCAGGGGCTGTCGGCCGCGGCGGCGTCCGTGGTGGCGACCGCCGTGGTCCGGGACCTCTACACCGGCTCGGCCGCAGCCGTCGTCCTGTCCCGCCTCATGCTCGTGCTCGGAGCCGCGCCGGTGCTGGCGCCCACCGTCGGCGGGGAGCTGCTCCGGCTCACCGACTGGCGGGGCGTGTTCGCCGCGCTCGCCCTGCTCGGCGCGCTGCTCCTGCTGCTCGCCGCGCGCTCGCTGCCGGAGACGCTCCCGCCGTCCCGCCGCCGCCCCGGCACGGTCGGCAGCACGCTGCGCGCCTACCGCGGCCTGCTGCGCGACCGCACGTACGTCGGGCTGGTCCTCGTGGCCGGCACGGCGATGGCGGCGCTGTTCGCGTACGTCTCCGGCTCGTCGTTCGTGCTGCAGGAGCAGTACGGCCTGGACGAGCAGGAGTTCGGCCTCACCTTCGGGGCGGGCGCCGTCTTCCTCATCGGCGCGACCCAGCTCAACGTGCGTCTGCTCGTCCACACGGGTCCGGCGCAGGTGCTCATGGGCGGGCTGATCGCCGGTGTGCTGTCCTCCGTCGCCCTGCTCGCGATCGCCGCTGCCGACGGAGGGCTTCTGCCCCTGCTGGCCGCGCTGTGGGCGGTGCTCGCCGCTGTGGGGCTCGTCATGCCGAACGCCCCGGCGCTCGCCCTGTCACGCCACGGCGAGGCTGCCGGCACGGCCGCCGCTCTGCTCGGGGCCGTGCAGTTCGGCGTCGGCGCGCTCGCCACGCCGCTGGTCGGCCTGCTCGGCACCGACGCCACCGCCATGGCCCTGGTCATGCTCGGCGGCACGGTCACCGCCCTGGTGATCCTGCTGCTCGTCGTCCGCCCCCTCCGTCCCCGTCTCGACGTCGCCGCCTGACGCCGTTCGACGGTGCGCGCGGACAGGGTGCCGCCGGGGACAGGTCTACGACGACCTGCGGGCCGGCCGCCGCAGGGGCCGCCCCCGGGGCCGGCGTGCGGGCGTCCGTCAGAGCAGGACGTCGACCCGCCACGGGCCGCCGCGCAGGACGACGCCGGTCCCGGCGGACGGGGCACCCACCGACGGCCGCGTCCAGTGCAGCGGGGTGAAGACGACCGCGACAGCCGGTACGGCCCGCGGCGGCCGAGCCGGGGCAAGAGCAGCCGCCGGCGGCGCCGCCAGCTCGGCCGACAGGTCGGCGACGAGGTCGTTCACGAGGCGGCTCCGGGGACGAGTCGGGCGTACGAGGCGAGGACCTCGTCGGCGAGCGAGGCATAGGCAGCGGCGACCGGGCTGCGCGGCGCGGACAGCACGACCGGCCGCTTGGCGAGCGCGGCGCTGGGCACCCGGCGCGAGAGCGGGATGCGGGTCGTCAGCAGCGGGAGCCCGGTGCCCTCGAGCGCCCCCGCCACCTCGCGAGCGGCGCGTCCTTCCTTGTCCCACAGGGCGCAGGCGACGCCGACGAGCACGGCCGAGGTGTTCTCGAAGCGGCGGTGCTGCTCGAGGAAGGCCGCCACGCGGGCGGCGCCCAGCGCCGAGCCCGGGTCGCTGGTGAAGACGGTGAGCACGCTGTCGGCGGCGGCGACCGCTGACAGCGTGAGGTTGCCGAGATCGCCGTGGGTGTCGATGACCACGTGGTCGTAGTCGCCGAGCAGCGGCCGCAGGACGCGGCGCACGCCGGTGATGAGCCCACCCTGAGCGGCGAGCGCGACGCCGACCGCATCGAGCGACGGGTGCGCCGGCAGCAGGTCGAGTCCGGGGGCGACGTCGGCGCGCAGGCACGACCGGGCGTCGGCGTCGAGGTCTTCGAGCAGTCCGGCGAGCGAGTCGTCGCGGTCCTTCGCCACCACGCCGAACGCCCGCCCGAGGCTGTCCTGCGGGTCGGCGTCGACGGCGAGGACCCGCCCGCCCCCTTCGCGGGCCCGGGCGCCGAGGACCGCGGCCAGCGACGCAGCTGTCGACGTCTTGCCGACCCCGCCCTTCGACGAGCAGACCACGAGCCTCATGCCGCTGCCACGTCCATGGTCACAGCGTCCCATCCCGGTAGCGTCCGACGCGTGAGCGTCGCCGTCCGTGTTGTGCCCTGCCTGGACGTCGACGCCGGTCGCGTCGTCAAGGGCGTCAACTTCCGCGAGCTGCGCGACGCCGGCGACCCGGTCGAGATGGCGCGGCTCTACGACGCCGAGGGCGCCGACGAGCTGGTGTTCCTCGACATCACCGCCAGCAGCGGCAGCCGGGAGACGACGTACGACGTGGTGCGCCGCACCGCCGAGCAGGTCTTCATCCCGCTCACCGTCGGCGGGGGAGTGCGCTCGCCGCAGGACGTGGACCGGCTGCTGCGGGCCGGCGCCGACAAGGTCGGCGTCAACACCGCCGCCATCGCCCGGCCCCAGCTGCTGAGCGAGATCGCCCGGAGGTTCGGCAACCAGGTGCTCGTGCTGTCGGTCGACGCTCGCCGGGTGCAGGACGGCGCGGTCGCGCCGGACCGCGTGCCGAGCGGCTTCGAGGTCACCACGCACGGTGGCCGCCGCGGCACCGGCATCGACGCCGTCGAGTGGGCCCGTCGCGGCGAGGAGCTCGGCGTCGGCGAGGTCCTGCTCAACTCCATGGACGCCGACGGCACCCGCGCCGGCTTCGACGTCGAGCTGCTCGAGGCGGTCCGGGCCGCCGTCACCGTGCCGGTGATCGCCAGCGGCGGGGCGGGACGGCTCGCGGACTTCGCCCCGGCGGTCGCGGCCGGCGCCGACGCGGTCCTGGCCGCCAGCGTCTTCCACTTCGGCGTGCTGCGGATCGGCCAGGTCAAGGACGCGCTGCGCGAGGCAGGTCACGCCGTCCGCTGATCCGGCGGGGGAATCCTCCGCCCGGCGGCGGTGTCAGCATTGCGAGACGATGTCGTCTCGCTGACGTCGTCGCCCGCCCGACCCGAGAAGAGATCCTGTGCCCTCCGCCGCCCCGACCGTCCCCCGCGGGGTGATGCGACGCGGACTCGGCGTGCTGTGGCAGGCCGTCAAGGAGGAGCCGCGGATCTTCGCGGTCTCCACGGTCGGCAGCCTGCTGTTCGCCCTGACGACGATCGGGCAGGCGTACGTCTTCGGCGCCATCACCTCGCGCGTCATCGTGCCGAGCATCGAGCAGGGCCGCGCCGGCACGGCCGCCCTCGCCCTGTCGTTCCTCGCCGTCATGGGCGTCGCGGCGCTGAAGGTCGTCGGCATCATCGCCCGCCGGCTCGGTGCCGGGATCATGCAGTACCGCCTGCAGGCCGCCTACCGCCGCCGGGTCACCCGCCGCTACCTCGAGCTCCCGCTGGCCTGGCACCAGGACCACTCCACCGGCGAGCTGCTGTCCAACGCCAACAGCGACGTCGAGGCGACCTGGTACCCCATCGCGCCGTTCCCCTTCGCCGTCGGCGTCATCCTCATGCTCATCGCCACGCTGGGTCTGCTGTTCGTCACCGACCCCGTGCTCGCCCTCGTCGGGTCGATCGTCTTCCCCGCCATCGCGGTGCTCACGGTCCTGTACGCGCAGCGCATGTCGCCGCTGATGACACGCGCGCAGCAGCTGCGCGGCGAGGTCAGCGGCATCGCGCACGAGTCCTTCGACGGCGCGCTGGTCGTCAAGACGCTCGGCCGGGAGGACGACGAGACCGCGCGCTTCCGGCAGAAGTCGCTCGAGCTGCGCGACGTCATGACGGCGGTCGGCCGGGTGCGGGGCACGTTCGACCCGGCCATGGAGGCGCTGCCGGTCGTCGGCGTGCTCGCCGTGCTGCTCGCCGGCACGAGCCGCGTCGGCAGCGGCGACATCTCCGCCGGGCAGCTCGTGACGGTGGCCTACCTGTTCACCCTGCTCGCCTTCCCCGTGCGCGCCATCGGCTGGGTGCTCAACGAGCTGCCCCGGTCGGTCGTGGGCTGGGACCGGGTGCAGCGGGTCCTGCGGGCCACGGGTGCGCAGGAGCACGGCGGCGAGCGGCTGGCCCCCGGCGGCGCCGCGGGACTGGACGTCGCGGCGGTGTCCTTCGCGTACGGCGACACGCAGGTCCTGGACGAGGTCAGCTTCGACGTCCGTCCCGGCCGCACCGTCGCGCTGGTCGGCCAGACCGGCGCCGGGAAGTCCACGCTGGCCTCGGTGCTCGTGCGGCTGCTCGACCCCGACACCGGCCGCGTGGCGTACGACGACGTCGACCTGCGGGCGCTCGCTCCGGGTGCGGTCGCCGAGGTCGCCTCGCTCGTGCCGCAGTCGACGTTCCTGTTCGACGACACGGTGCGCGGCAACCTCACGCTCGGCGCGGACCTCAGCGACGCGGACATCTGGGCGGCGCTGCGGGTGGCCCAGGCCGACGGCTTCGTGGCCGCGCTGCCGCGGGCCCTGGACACCGTCGTCGGCGAGCGCGGCACCACGCTGTCCGGCGGTCAGCGCCAGCGCCTGGCCCTCGCCCGGGCCGTCGTGCGCCGGCCGCGGCTCCTGGTCCTCGACGACGCGACCAGCAGCGTCGACCCGCAGGTCGAGCAGCGCATCCTGGCGGGTCTGCGGGACAGCGACGCTGCCAGCACGGTCGTCGTCATCGCCTACCGCCGGGCGACCATCGCGCTGGCCGACGAGGTGGTCTTCGTCGAGGACGGCCGGATCGCAGCCCGGGGCACGCACGCCGAGCTGCTCGCGGCGTCCGCGGGCTACCAGGACCTCGTCCACGCCTACGAGCGCGCGGAGGCCCAGCGGGTCGCCGACGCCGAGGAGCACCGCGCCTCGGCCGCCGCCGAGCTGGCCGTCGAAGACGGCGTGACGGCGTGACGACGACGACCGCGGCACCGGCGCCGGCCGACGGGGGCGGAGGAGCAGGCGGTGGCACGATCGACAGCCGGGGCGCCGAGCGCGGCGCGTTCGCCACCCTCGCCCACGGCCTGCGGCTGACCCCGGAGCTGCGGGCCGGCCTGGGGGTCACCCTGGCCCTGGCGCTGGTCGCGACCGCCGGTCGGGTCGTCGTCCCGGTGGCCGTCCAGCAGACGATCGACCACGGGCTGTCCGGTCCGGAGCCCGACCTGCCGCTCGTGCGGCTGGCCTGCGGACTGGCCCTGCTCGCGCTCGTCGTCACGGCGTACGCCAACTACCTGACCAACGTGCGGCTCTACCGCACGGCCGAGAACGGCCTGGCGGCGCTGCGCGTGCGCGCGTTCCGCCGGGTGCACGACCTGTCGATGCTGCACCAGGCCTCCGAGCGGCGGGGCTCGCTGGTCTCCCGGGTCACGAGCGACGTCGACACGATGAGCACCTTCATGCAGTGGGGCGGCCTGCTCATCCTGGTGTCGGCCGCGCAGCTGACCATCGCGACGGTGCTCATGCTGTTCTGGTCGTGGCAGCTGACGCTGGTCGTCTACCTGTGCTTCCTGCCGCTGGTGCTCGCCGTCCGGTCCTTCCAGCAGCGGCTGCAGGCGGCGTACGGGATGGTGCGCGCCCGCGTCGGCGAGATGCTGGGCGCCGTGGCCGAGTCCGTCGTCGGCGCGCCCGTCATCCGCGCGTACGGCGTGCAGGGCCGCACTGCGGAGCGCATCGACGCGGCCGTCGACGCCACCCGGGTGGCGCAGACGGGCGCGCAGCGGATCGCGGCGGTCACCTTCTCGGCCGGTGAGCTGACCGCGGCCTTCGCCACCGGCATGGTCATCGTCGCGGGGGTGCTGCTCGGCATCGCCGGTGACATCACGACCGGACGCCTGGTCGGCTTCCTGTTCCTCGTCACGCTGTTCGTGCAGCCGGTCCAGATCGCGACCGAGGTGCTGAACGAGGCGCAGAACGCCGTGGCAGGGCTGCGCCGCGTGCTCGGGGTGGTCGACACGCCCAGCGACGTCGCCGACCCGGGCGAGACCGGGGCCGATCTGCCGCCCGGACCCGTGGGCGTGCGCTTCGACCGGGTGGGCTTCGCCTACCCCGGCGGCCCTGACGTGCTGCACGACGTCGACCTCGAGATCGCGCCTCGTACGCGCGTCGCCGTCGTGGGGGAGACCGGCAGCGGCAAGACGACGTTCGCCAAGCTGCTGACCCGACTGATGGACCCGTCCCGCGGCCGGGTGCTGCTGTCCGGCGTACCGCTCGACACGCTGCGCTTCGCCTCGCTGCGCTCGCGGGTGGTCATGGTCCCGCAGGACGGCTTCCTGTTCGACGACACGGTGGCGGCCAACGTCCGCTTCGGGCGCGCGGACGCCACTGACGAGGACGTCGAGCGCGCCTTCGCCGAGCTGGGCCTCGTCGACTGGGTCGAGCAGCTGCCCGACGGCGTCCGCACGCCGGTGGGGGAGCGCGGTGACGCCCTCTCGGTCGGGGAGCGGCAGCTCGTGGCCATCGCCCGGGCCTACGTCGCCGATCCCGACCTGCTGGTGCTCGACGAGGCGACGAGCGCCGTCGACCCCGCTACGGAGGTGCGCCTGCAGCGCGCGCTCGACTCGCTCACCCGCGGCCGTACGACGCTCGCCATCGCGCACCGCCTGTCGACGGCCGAGGCCGCGGACGAGGTGCTCGTCGTCGACGCTGGTGTCGTCGTGCAGCGCGGGCCGCACCGCGAGCTGGTCCACGCCGACGGGGTGTACGCCCGGCTGCACGCGTCGTGGGTGTCGCAGTCGCGCTGAGGTCTGCTGAGTGGGGCGGGACGTCCGCTGACCGCCGGTCCTCGTTCTCGCAGCCGGCAGTCACCGGTGCCGCGGGACGGCGATCTGCCACCAGCTCGTGCGGTCGTCCACGCCGTTCGAGGTGCACGTCGGTCCGACAGTCCTGACCGTCTCTCCACACCGACGATGCTGTCCACACGACTGCTTCTCGTCGCCGCCGCTGGTGCACGCGCTGGCCGACGATTTCGCCGCCGAGGTAGGGCAGTGTGCAACACCACCGTCACCGACGCCCAGTGGACGGCGTTCCTCGACCGGCACGTGCCTCGAAGTCGGTCTGTTCGAGCGTCATCACGACACGCTTCGGCCCTCCTCCGGTCCGTATTCGGACTGGAGGAGGGCCGGGGGTCTTGTCGTGCGTTCCGAGGCCGGCTGCTGGTGGACGCCCCGCCGCTCGTCCGGACCCGATGTGACGGGCCG
>CADCUE010000030.1 GCA_902805805.1 uncultured Frankineae bacterium
CACCCCGAACCAGATCGTGCCGACGACGAACAGCCGCCGGCGGCCGAAGCGGTCGCCGAGCGACCCGCCGAGCAGGATGAGCGCAGCCAGGCTCAGCAGGTAGCCGTTGACCGTCCACTGGAGCCCGCCGAAGTCAGCGCCGAGGTCCCGGCCGAGCGCCGGGAGCGCGACGTTGACGACCGTCCCGTCGAGCAGCACGACGCCGCTGCCGAGGACCGCGGCGAACAGGACCCACCGGCCCTGGGCGCTGTCGAGCCGGAGGGGCTCCGATCCGCTGGCACCGGCGGCGTCGAGCTCGGAGGAGGAGGCCATGCCGGCATCGTCCTGCCTGCGTCGTCGGCCCGCACCCGGTTGCAGCCAGCGACCGCTCGGCCACGCAAGCCGTCTCGAAAAGGCCGTGACGTTAGGTGTTCTCGACGTAACGCGATCTTCAACTTTCTGAAAGACTCGTGCAACTTCCGCGTGTCTCGCGTCATGCCTGGGCACCCCGGTCGTACCCCAAGTACGCGCCCACCGCGGGCGGGCCACACAGAGGAGAACACCATGCAGATCCGTCGTACCGCCGCAGCCCTGACCAGCGCCGCCGCCATGTCCGTCGCCCTGGTCGGCATCGCTGCACCGGCCAACGCCGCCACCAAGCAGGACGGACTGGTCAACGTCGTCGTCGGGGACATCACGATCGCGGAGGACGTGAACATCGCCGCGGCCGTGGGCATTGCGGCGCAGGTCTGCGACGCCGTCGACGTGACTCAGGTCGCCATCCTGGCCAACCAGACGGACAACACCAGCCGCTCCAGCACGGTCTGCCGGCAGGAGGACGGCGACAAGGTCCGGTTCACCCAGAACTAGTCGTCCACCCAGCGCGCCGGCCCTCCCTGAAGGGCCGGCGCGCTGCTGGCGTCAGAGGCGCCCGACTCGGTCCGCCGCTCACTCCCCCTCCAGATCCCCCTCGAGCTCGAGGTAGGTCCGCTCCAGCCCCCTGAGCGTCTCGGCCGACGGCTCCTCCCACAGCCCGCGGTCGGCCGCCTCGAGCAGCCGCTCGCTGATGCCGCGCAGCGCCCACGGGTTGCTCTTCTGCATGAACGCGCGGTTGGTCTCGTCGAAGACGTACGCCGCCGCGAGCTTCTCGTACATCCAGTCGTCCACGACGCCGGCCGTGGCGTCGTAGCCGAACAGGTAGTCCACGGTCGCCGCGAGCTCGAACGCGCCCTTGTAGCCGTGCCGCTGCATGGCCGCGATCCACTTGGGGTTGACGACCCGGGCGCGGAACACCCGGTGGGTCTCCTCCTGCAGCGTCCGCGTCCTCACCGTGTCGGGCACCGCGCTGTCGCCGACGTACGCCTCGGGCGACTCCCCGGTCAACGCGCGGACCGCGGCGACCATCCCGCCGTGGTACTGGAAGTAGTCGTCGCTGTCGACGATGTCGTGCTCGCGGGTGTCCTGGTTCTTCGCCGCGACCTTCATCCGCGTGTAGACGCGCTCCATGTCCCGGCGGGCGGGGGCGCCGTCGAGCCCGGCGCCGTACGCGTAGCCGCCCCAGACCGCCCACACCTCGGCGAGGTCGGCGTCGGTCTTCCAGTCGCGGCTGTCGATGAGCGGCAGCAGACCGGCGCCGTACGCCCCGGGCTTGCTGCCGAACACCCGGGCGGTGGCGCGGCGGTGGTCCGTCCCCGCCGCCACGTCTGCGGAGACGTGCGCGTGGACGAAGTTGTCGGGCTCGTCCAGCGCGGCGACCATCCGCACCGCCTCGTCGAGCATCGCCACGACGTGCGGGAAGGCGTCGCGGAAGAAGCCGCTGATCCGCAGGGTCACGTCGATGCGCGGCCGGCCGAGCTCGGCGGCCGGGACGACCTCGAGCCCGGTGACCCGGCGCGACGCCCGGTCCCACACGGGCCGCACCCCGAGCAGCCACAGCGCCTCGGCGATGTCGTCACCGGCGGTGCGCATCGCGCTGGTCCCCCACACCACCAGGCCGACGGACGCCGGGTGCTCGCCGTGGTCGGCGAGGTAGCGCGCCAGCAGCGACTCGGCGAGCGCCACCCCGACCGCCCACGCGTTCTGCGACGGGATGGCCTTGGGGTCGACGGAGTAGAAGTTCCGCCCGGTCGGCAGCACGCCCACGAGCCCCCGCGTCGGCGACCCCGACGGGCCGGCCGGGACGAAGCCGCCGGACAGGCCGTGCAGCAGGTGGTCGAGCTCGTCGGTCGTCCGGGCCAGTCGCGGCACGACCTCCTCGCAGGCGAAGCGCAGCACCGCCCGCACCGAGGCGTCCTCGTGCAGGCCGTCGACGGCGCCGGCGTCCCACCCGGCCTCGTCCAGCCGCGCGACCAGCTCCCGGGCCTCCTGCTCGACCCGGTCGGTGTCGGCGCGGTCGGCGTCCTCGGCGAGGCCGAGCGCACGCCGCAGGCCGGGCAGGGTGCCGGCCTCGCCGCCCCAGGTCTGCTGCGCGCGCAGGACGCTCAGCACGAGGTCGACGCGCGGCATGGCCACCGGCGCCTGGCCCAGCACGTGCAGGCCGTCGCGGATCAGGACGTCCTTGACCTCGCAGAGGTAGCCGTCGACGTGCAGCAGGAAGTCGTCGAACTCCTCCTCGCTCGGCGACTCGGCGACGTGCAGGTCGTGGTGCAGCTGCGCCTGCTCGACCAGGTCCCAGATCTGTCCGCGGATCGTCGGCAGCTTCGCCGGGTCCATCGCCTGCACCTGGGCGTACTCGTCGAGCAGCTGCTCGAGCTGGGCCATCTCGTCGTAGGACTCCGCGCGCGCCATCGGCGGCACGAGGTGGTCCACGACGGTGGCGTGCGCCCGGCGCTTGGCCTGGGTGCCCTCGCCCGGGTCGTTGACGATGAACGGGTAGAACAGCGGCAGGTCGCCCAGCACCGCGTCCGGCGCGCAGCCCGCCGACAGGCCGAGGCCCTTGCCGGGCAGCCACTCGAGCGTCCCGTGCTTGCCGAGGTGCACGACGGCGTGCGCGCCGAAGCCGCCCTGCTCGACCGGCGAGGCGAGCCAGCGGTAGGCCGCCAGGTAGTGGTGCGACGGCGGCAGGTCGGGGTCGTGGTAGATCGCGATCGGGTTCTCGCCGAAGCCGCGCGGCGGCTGGATCGCCAGCACGACGTTGCCGTACTGCAGCGCGGCCAGGACGATGTCGCCCCCGTCGACGTAGAGCGACCCGGGCGGCGCGCCCCAGTGCTCGAGCATGGGCTCCTGCAGCTCGACCGGCAGCGTCGCGAACCAGGCGGTGTAGTCCGCGAGCGGCACCCGGGCGACAGCCGCCTGCAGCTGGTCCTCGGTCAGCCACTCGACGTCGTGGCCTCCCGCCGCGATCAGGGTGTGCACGAGCTCGTCGCCGTCCTCCGGGAAGGACCCGACCTCGTAGCCGGCCTGCCGCATCGCCCGGAGCAGGAGCACGGCGGACGCCGGCGTGTCGAGGCCGACGGCGTTGCCGACCCGCGAGTGCTTGGTCGGGTACGACGACAGGACGAGCGCCACCCGCTTGTCGGCGTTCGGGACGTGCCGCAGCCGGGCGTGCGCGACGGCGATCCCCGCGACGCGCGCGGCCCGCTCCGGGTCGGCGACGTAGACCGGCACCCCGTCCTCGCCGCTCTCCTTGAACGAGAACGGCACGGTGATCAGCCGCCCGTCGAACTCCGGGACAGCGACCTGCATGGCGGCGTCGATGGGCGCGGCCCCGGCCGAGGACGCCGCCCAGTCGGCGCGGCTGCTGGTCAGGCACAGCGCCTGCAGCACCGGCACGTCGAGCCGCGCGAGCGCGGTGGCGTCCCAGCCCTCCGCGTCGCCGGCGTTGGCGCCGCCGCTCGCCAGCACGGTGACCAGCAGGGCGTCGACGTCGGCCAGCAGCTCGTCGACGACCGGGAGGAGGCCGTCGCCGTCCGGGCGCAGCGACCCGACGAAGACCGGCCGGGCGTTGGCCCCGGCCGCCTCCAGCGCGTCGCACAGCACCTCGACGAACGCCGTGTTGCCGGACAGCTCGTGCGCCCGGTAGAAGGCGACCCCGACGGTCGGCCGCTGAGCGTCCACCGGGCGGGCGCCGTGCAGTCCGTACGCCGGCAGCGTCGCCGGCGGGGCGAAGCCGACGCCGGTGAGCAGCACGGTGTCGGACAGGAAGGCGACCAGCTGGGCGAGGTTGTCGGGACCGCCTTCCCGCAGGTACGCCGCCGCGTCCGCGACGACCCCGGCCGGCACGGTCGAGGCGTCCGCGAGCTCGGCGTCGAGCGCGCCCTCGCCCCCGACCGCGACCAGCGGGATGCGCCGGGCCGCGCAGGCCTCGCGCAGGCCGTCGAAGCCCTCCCACGCGCGGCGCCCGCCCAGCAGCCGCACGACGGCGATCCGCACCCCGTCGAGCAGGGCCGAGGGGTCCGCCACCCGGGCCGGATTGGCCAGGCGCAGGTCCAGCGCCGGAGCGGGCACCGCGCGGGCGGCGAGCAGGTCGGTGTCGGCGGTCGAGAGCAGCAGCAGCGTCACCGGGACAGTCTCGCGGACCGGCGTCGCGGCCGTCCTCCCACCGCCCCGTCGCAGCCGAGGACCGGGCGGTGCGGGTGGTCAGCGGCGGTGCCGCCAGCCGCTGGACCAGCTGCGGGCCACGCCGACCTGGAGCCCGAACGCCCGCGTCCACGCCTCGGCCGCCGACTCGAGGGGTGACAGCGGTCGGCCGGGGCGCACCGGTCCCAGCTCGTCCATCCACGCCAGGACGAGGTCACGGACCTCCTCCGGCCGCTCCAGCAGGGGCACGTGCCCCGCGCCCGGCACCACGGCCAGGCGGGCGCGGGGGATGCGCTCGGCCAGCAGCTCGGCGTTGGCCGGCGACACCATCCGGTCGAGCTCGCCGTGCAGCACCAGGGTCGGCGCCTGCAGGCGCGGCAGGCGCGGCACGGTGTCGTGGACGCTGCTGGCCGCCAGGTGCAGCAGAGCGCCCCGCAGACCGGCCCTGTCCGCACCCAGCCGCTGCAGGTGGGCTCGGACCTCCTGCTCGTGCTCCGCGGCGTACTGCGGCGAGAACAGGTGGCTGATCAGCGCCCGTGCCCGGCGCTCGCGCGACACCGGCAGCCGTTGCAGGGCGAAGACCCCGAGCGTCTCGGCGGAGGGCCCCGTGGAGCGGGGCCCCCCAGGGCTCGTGCCCTGCAGGACGAGGCTCAGGACGCGGTCGGGGAAGCGCAGCGCCAGCTCCTGCGCGATCATGCCGCCCATGGAGACGCCGTGCACGTGCGCGGCGCGGACCCCCAGCGCGTCGAGCACCCGGACGGCGTCGGCCGCCAGCTCGGGCATGGACGTCGGCACGATCGGCGTGGAGGAGCGCCCGGCAGCGCGGTTGTCGTAGGTGATGCAGTCGAACCGGTCGCGGAACAGCGGCAGCACCGGTCCGAACAAGTGGGAGCCGATCGCGAAGCCGGTGATGCCCAGCATCGCCTCGCCGGCGCCGGTGCGTTCCACGTGCAGCACCGCACCGGGCACCTGCACCGCGTACTGGCGCGGAGGTGACGGGTCCACGTCTCGTCCCCCGGCCGTCAGGGTCGGCCGGTCACTTGTCGGACACCCCGGCGCTGTCGAAGGTCGCGACCTCGCGCAGGACGCGCGCCGCGCACTGCACGAGCGGCAGGGCGAGGACCGCGCCCGACCCCTCGCCCAGGCGCAGGTCGAGCTCGACCAGCGGGCGCAGACCGAGGGCGGCGAGGGCGTGCGCGTGCCCCGGCTCTGCCGAGCGGTGCCCGGCCAGGCACGCGACGAGGGCGTCGGGGTGCAGACCGGCGGCGACCAGGGCCGCTGCGCCGGCGATCACGCCGTCGAGGACGACCGGCACGCGCAGCGCCGCGGCGCCCAGGACCAGTCCGACGAGCCCGGCGTGCTCGAGACCGCCGACGGCAGCGAGCACCCCGAGAGGGTCCGTGCGGTCCGGGCCGTGCAGCGCGAGGGCCCGGCGCACGACCTCGGTCTTGTGCTCGAGGGTCGCGTCGTCGATCCCGGTCCCCCGCCCGGTCACCTGCTCGGCCGGCAGGTCCAGCATGGCGGCGATGAGCGCCGCCGAGGCGGTCGTGTTGGCGATGCCCATGTCTCCGGTGAGCAGGCAGCGCGCGCCCTCGGCGACGAGCCGCTCGGCGACGCGGATGCCGACCTCGACCGCCGTGACCGCCTGCTCGCGCGTCATCGCCGGTGCGGTGCTGAGGTCCGCCGTCCCGCGGGCGACCTTGCGCGAGAGCAGGCCGTCGAGCCCCGACACGTCGGCGGCGACGCCGATGTCGACGACGACGACGCGAGCGCCGTTCTGCGCGGCGAGGGCGTTGACGACCGCCCCTCCGGCGCACAGGTTGGCGGCCATCTGCGCCGTGACCTCCTGCGGCCACGGGCTGACGCCCTGCGCGTGCACGCCGTGGTCGGCGGCGAAGACCGCCACCGCGGCCGGCTCGGGCAGGGGCGGCGGGTCGACGGCCGCGAGACCGGCGAGCTGGACGGACACCGCCTCCAGCTCGCCCAGGGAGCCGCGCGGCTTGGTCAGGCGGTCCTGGTGCTGGCGCGCGGACGCGACGGCGTCCGCGTCGAGGGGTCGCAGCCGGTCCAGCGTGCGGGCGAGCAGCCGGCCGGTCCCGTCGTCGACGTCGTGCGGGGCGCTGAGGTCGTCGGTCACGGACCGACAGTAGGGCCGCCCCGTGTGGCAGCCCCTGTCCCGGGGGACCGCAGCCCCGTGGACGACGACTTCGCGCTGCAGCGCTTCGTGGACGCGCAGGACCCGCCGGACTCCTACACCGCCGCCCTGCGCGAGCTGCGGCAGGGGCGCAAGACGAGCCACTGGATGTGGTTCGTGTTCCCCCAGGTCGAGGGGCTGGGCCGCAGCGAGCTGGCTCAGCGCTACGCGGTCTCCGGGCTGGCCGAGGCCCGCGCCTACCTCGCGCACCCGGTCCTCGGTCCGCGGCTGCGGGAGTGCGCCCGCGCACTGACCGAGCTGCCCGGGTCCGACCCGGAAGCGGTCCTGGGACCGGTCGACGCCGCCAAGCTGCGCTCGTCGATGACCCTGTTCGAGGCGGCCGCGCCGGAGGAGCCGGTGTTCGCGGCCGTGCTCGAGCAGTACTTCGCCGGCCGCCGGGACGAGCAGACGACCCGCCGGCTCTGACCGCACGGCACCGCTGCGCGGTGCTGCGCGCGTGCCGGGTCGTCGACGGGGTACGGCGCGGCGCATGCGTGGCATCGTGCGACCCTGCCGTGAGCACCTCGGACCCGAGCTGCGTGAGCGGTGGCAGGCGCACCTGTGCGGTCTCTGCCTCACCCTGCGGGACGTCGTCGGGCAGCCCGAGCGCGTCCTGACCGGCTACGACGTCCTGCTGCTGAGCGTGCTCGTCGAGGCGCAGGCCGGTCAGGTGGAGACGACGACCGCCGCGCCGTGCCCGCTGCGGGGCTTCTCCCGGGCGACCGTCGTCTCGAGCGCAAGCGACGCCGGTCGGCTCGCCGCCGCCGGCGCCCTGGTCACCGCCGCCGCCGGCCTGGCCGACAAGATCACCGACGACGACCTCCCGCGTCCGGTGCGGACTCCCGCCCGCCGGGTGGCGGCCCGGCTGGACCGCTCGGGGACGGCGCTGGCCGCGTCCGTGGGCCTCGACCCGTCCGTCGTCCTGGCCGCGCCGGTCGCCTCGGCGGCCGCGGAGCGGGTCCCGTCGGCCTCCCTGCGCTCGCTGCTGGCCGCGTCCGGGGACGCGGTCGCGTCGCTGTTCGCGCACACCGCCGTCGTCGCCGGCCGCCCCGGCAACGTCCCGGCCCTCGAGCGGTGCGGCCGCGCGTTCGGCGCACTCGTGCACCTGCTCGACGCCGTCGAGGACCACGGCGCCGACCTCGACGCCGGCCGCTTCAACCCCCTGACCGCGACCGGCACGCAGGCGCACGAGGCCCGGCGGCTCGCGGACGAGCTCGTCGCCGAGGTCGCGACCGCCCTGGCCGAGGCCGACCTCGCCGACCGCGCACTCGTCGACGTCCTGCTGGGCCGTGAGCTGGCCGCCGCCGTCTCGCGGGTGCTGCCGGCCGCCTGCAGCTCGACGGCGTGCACGACGGCGGCCGTGCCGGCCCAGCGCACCGGCGGCTCCGCAGCGCTCGCCTCCCTGCTGGCGCTGTGGGCACTGCTGGCTCCCGCCGTGTTCATCGGCGGCAGCTGGGGCGGCGGCTGGGGCGGCCGCCGCCGGCGGCGGTACGGCGGTCCGCGGCCGATGTACGGCTACCCGCCGCCCGGCGCGCATCCGAGCGGTTACGGCTTCCGGTCGGTGGGCCCGTCCTGCGGGCAGCTGCTGGCCTGCAACTGCTGCGCCAACCTCGCGTGCAACGCCTGCTGCTGCGGCAACTCCTGCGCCAACGCCTGATCCCGCCTCGCCGAGGTGCTCGGGACCCCTCCGGTGGAGACCGGCGACGTCGCGCCCGTCACCGTCGGCGGGCACCTGTGAGGCCCGGCAGGGTCACACCTCCTCGACGTCGAACCTCCGGGTCGGCGACACCAGCTCCTCCTGGCCCTCGACGAGCAGGACCTCCCGCGACCCCGCTGCCTCGGTGCGGGCGAGCAGCCCGTGCACCGAGGCCGTGGCCTCGGCCAGCGCCGTCGCCGCCGAGCCGGTGCGCAGGCGGTGGGCCAGGAACAGCGCCGCGATGGCGTCGCCGGCGCCGTTCACCGAGAGCTGCAGCCGCGGGGTCCGCACGCGGAAGTGCCGGCCGCCCTCGGAGGCGAGCAGGTCGACGGCGTCGTCGGGGGTGTCCTCGGCGACCAGCGAGGTGGTGAGCACGGTGCCCGGCCCGAGCGCGTGCACCGCCGCGACGGCGTCCTTCACCGATGCCAACGACCGCGTCGCGGTCCCGGCGAGCACGTCGAGCTCGAAGTGGTTGGGCGTGACGACGTCGGCGACCGGGACAGCCACGTCGCGCAGCAGCTCGAGGATGCCCGGCCGCACGAACACGCCACGGCCCACGTCGCCGATGACCGGGTCGCAGCAGTAGACGGCGTGCGGGTTGGCGGCCCGCACCCGCGCGACGGCACCCACGACCGCGTGACCGACGTCGGACGAGCCGAGGTAGCCCGACAGCACCGCGTCGCACCCGCCGAGCACGCCCCGGTCGTCGATGCCCTGGACGACCTCGTCGACGGACGTCCCGTCGAAGACGCGTCCGCGCCACTGGCCGTAGCCCGTGTGGTTGGAGAACTGCACCGTGTGCACCGGCCACACCTCGACGCCCAGCCGCTGCAGGGCGAAGACCGCCGAGGAGTTGCCGACGTGGCCGTACGCGACGTGCGACTGGATCGACAGGACTCTCACCGGCAGGACGCTCCCACGGCCGCTCGCCGCCGGGCCAGGTCCCGCTACTCGCCGAGCTCGGTGGGCTGCCCCTCGAGCAGGGCGTCGGCCGCAGCCCACTCCCCCGGCGCACCCGGCGCGGGCTCGGGACGCAGCGGCGGCAGGTCGTCGTCGCCGCGCTCGAGCTGCTGCGCGCTGTCCGGCTCGCCGGCCAGGACGGCGGGGTCCACTTCGCTCGGTCCGGTCATGGCAGCAGCGTAGGCAGCCGGTGCGGCCCGTCCGGCCCGGGGTCTGCTGGCAGCGCGGTGCAGTTGGATGGCGCCGATGACCGTTCCCGCTGCCCGGACCCCGGTGTCGACGCCGCTGCTGGCCGTCCTGCTGTGCCTGGTCTGGAGCACGGCCTTCGTCTTCGTCGCCCTGGCCCTGCGCGACGCCTCGGCCCCCCAGTTCGCGGCCCTGCGGTCGGTCGTGGCCGTGCCGGTGCTCGCCGTCGGTCTGCTCGCGCTCGACCGGGCAGGACTGCGGGCGGCGCTGCGCGAGCGGCGGGTGCACGCGTACGGCGTCGTGCTCGGGGCGGTCAACGTGGCGGGTTTCATCGGGCTGCAGACCGCCGGTTTCGCCCGGTCGGGGATCGGCTTCGGCGCGGTGCTCATCTACTCGCAGCCGCTGCTCGTCGCGATCATGGCCCGGTTGTGGCTGGCCGAGCGCCTGCGGACCCGTCAGGTCGTGGGGCTGCTCGCCGGCTGGGCGGGGGTCGGGATGGTCGTGCTCGGCGAGGCCGCCGGCGCCGGCGCGACGACGGACGTCGGCGCGGCCGTCCTGCTGTTCCTCGGCGCCGCCGTCTGCTTCGCCGTCGGCACGGTGGTCGTCAAGGCGGTCACCGCCGGACCCGGCGCCGTCCCGCTGGGACCGGCCCTGCTGCTGGCGTTCTGCTACGGCTCCCTGCCGCTCGTCGTGCTGGGTCTGGCGGACCGCACCCCCGTGGCCTGGTCCTGGTCGCTCGTCGTCGCGACCGTCTACAGCGGCGGGGTGTCCCTGGCCGGTGGCTACCTGCTGCAGTTCGCCCTGCTGGAGCGGGGCGACGCAGGGGTGGTCAGCAGCTACGTCTTCGCGGTGCCCGTGCTGGCCGCGGTCTACGGCGTGCTGCTGTTCGACGAGCCGCTGACCGCCGGGCTCGTCGCCGGAGCGGCGGCCGTCGCCGCCGGCGTCCTGCTCGTCACGCTGCCGCAGCGCCGGCCCCCTGCGGCCCGGGGACGGGGCGCGGTCCAGGACCGGTGACGCGCGAGACCCGGCGTGCCACCCGTCCGGTGGCGGGTACTGCGTGCCAGGATCGCGCCCGCATCCGTGTCGGCCCAGCCCGTGGAGTGAGCCCATGTCCAGCACCAACGCCGAGGACCGGAGGGCCGAGGACGTCGAGCGCTTCGGCTACCGCCAAGAGCTCAAGCGCTCGCTCAGCACCGTCGACCTGCTCGTCTACGGCCTGATCTTCATGGTCCCGATCGCGCCGTTCGGGATCTTCGGCTTCGTCTACAACGGCTCCGGCGGCATGGTCGCCCTGGCCTACGTCATCGGCATGGTGGCGATGGCGTTCACCGCGCTGTCGTACTCGCAGATGTCGCGGGCGTTCCCCATGGCCGGCTCGGTCTACAGCTACGCCGGGCGCGGACTGCACCCCGGTGCCGGCTTCCTCGCGGGCTGGCTGATCCTGCTCGACTACGTGCTGATCCCCGCGCTGCTCTACATCATCGCGGCGCTGGCCATGCACTCCTTCGTCGGCGCCATCCCCGTCTGGGGCTGGATCGTGCTGTTCGTCCTCGTCAACACGGCCGTGAACTACTTCGGCATCGAGATGACCGCGCGGGTCAACAAGATCATGCTGGTGGCGGAGCTCGTCGTCCTCGCCATCTTCCTCGTGATCGGCGCGGTCGCGATCGCGAGCGGCAAGGGCAACGGCTTCTCCTTCGACGCCTTCTACAACCCCGACACGTTCTCGGTCGGGCTCGTCTTCTCGGCGGTGTCGGTCGCCGTGCTGTCGTTCCTGGGCTTCGACGGGATCTCGACGCTGGCCGAGGAGAACCACGACGGTGCACGGGCCGTCGGGCGCGCCACGCTCGCCGCGCTCGCCGTGGCGGGCGTGCTGTTCATCGTGCAGACGTGGGTCGCGTCGATGCTCGTCCCGAACGCCGGGCAGCTGCTGAGCGAGGGCGACCCGGCCGGCACCGCCTTCTACGACGCGGCCGAGGTGGCCGGCGGCGAGTGGCTGTTCGTGCTGACCGCTGTGGCCACGGCCATCGCCTGGGGCTTCGCCAACGCGCTCGTCGCCCAGGCCGCGACCTCGCGCCTGCTGTTCTCGATGGCCCGCGACCGCCAGCTGCCGAGCTTCCTGGCCAAGGTGCACCCCCACCACCGCGTGCCGGAGAACGCCACCTTCCTCGTCGCGGGTGTGTCCATCGTGTTCGGCATCTACTTCGCCTCGCGCGACGACGGGGCGACGCTGCTGACGACGCTGGTCAACTTCGGCGCCCTCACCGCCTTTCTGCTGCTGCACGTCAGCGTCATCGCCCACTACTTCGTCCGCGAGCGCAGCCGTGACCTGTGGCGGCACCTGGTCGCACCCGGTCTCGGCTTCCTGATCATCGGCTACGTGATCATCCAGGCGCAGGTCGCCGCCCAACGCATCGGACTGGCCTGGCTGGCCCTCGGGGCGCTCGTCCTCGTCGCCTTCTACGCGACCGGACGGGCGCCGAAGCTCTCCGCGCTCGACGCCGTCGCCCCCGAGGGTCACGTCGACGAGGGCCACCGGCGGTGACGGACGACCTGACGGTCGTGTCGTACCGCCCCGACCCCAGCGAGTACGCCTGGGCGTTCGGCGGGCAGCCGGCCGTGCGCCGGGTGCAGCCCGGCACGGTCCTGGAGCTGTACACCGAGGACTGCTTCGGTGGCCGGGTGCGCGGCGTCGACGACCTGCCCTCGCAGGTCTGCGAGTTCCCCTACCTCAACCCGGTGACCGGGCCGTTCCACATCGAGGGGGCGGAGCCGGGCGACACCCTGGCCGTCCACTTCGTGTCCATCGAGCCCGCCCGCGACTGGGCCGTGTCCTCCACGTTCCCGCACTTCGGCGCGCTCACGGCCACCCACACGACCGCGATGCTCCATCCGCCGCTCGAGGAGCGGGTCTGGCTCTACGACGTGGACCGCGAGCGCCGGACCGTCACCTACTCCGCCCGCCGCTCCGACTTCACCCTCGAGCTGCCGCTCGACCCGATGCACGGCACGGTCGGGGTGGCGCCCGGCGGGTTCGAGGCCCGGCAGACGATCACGCCGGACGCCCACGGCGGCAACATGGACTCCCCCGAGCTGCGTGCCGGGACCACCGCCTACTTCGGCGTCAACCAGCCCGGCGCGCTGTTCGCCCTCGGCGACGGGCACTGCCGGCAGGGCGAGGGCGAGCTGTGCGGCACCGCCGTCGAGGCGGCGATGGACACCGTCGTGGTCGTCGACCTGGTCAAGGGCGGCGGACCGACGCTGTGGCCGCGCTTCGAGACGGACGACGCGATCATGAGCACCGGCTCGACCCGGCCGTTGGAGGACGCCTTCCGCATCAGCCAGCACGACCTGGTCACCTGGGTGGCCGCCGAGCTGCGGCTGGAGGAGCTCGACGCCTACCAGCTGCTGTCGCAGGCGGGTGAGGCGCCGCTGGCGAACGTCGTCGACCCCAACTACACGGCCGTCGCGAGCATGGCCAAGCGCTACCTGCCCGGCGTCCAGGTCTACGAGGGGATCCACGAGCGCCTGCGCGCGACCGGCCGCGCTTACCTCGCCCAGCGCTGATCGGGGCGCCGACGGGTCACAGCCGCCGGTGCATGACGTGCAGCCCGACCAGGCCGTGCTCCGCGTGGTCGTACGCCTCGGGCACCGTGGCGAGGACCTCGAAGCCGAGCGACTGCCACAGGCGCACCGCCGCGGTGTTGGTCTCCACGACCGCGTTGAACTGCATGCTGCGGTAGCCGGCCGAGCGGGCCCAGGCCAGGACGTGCTCGGCCAGCGCCCGGCCGACCCCTCGGCCGGCGTGCGCCGGGTCCACCATGAAGCTCGCCGTCGCGACGTGCGCGCCGCGTCCGGGCCGGTTCGGCCCGGCCTTGGCCGACCCCAGGACCAGGTCGCCGTCGGTCGCCACGACCGTACGACCCGGCGGCGGCTCCATCCACAGGCCCCGGGCCTCGTCCACGGACAGGCCCTCCCCGTAGGCGTACGTGCGCCCGGCCGCGACGATCGCCGTGAAGAAGGGGTGGATCCGCGGCCAGTCCTCGTCCGTGGCCGTGCGGATCGTGAGCGGGAGCCGGGACGTCACGGTCGGGCGCGCACCTGCACCCGGTCGCCGACCGTCCGGACGTCGTAGGCCCGCTGCGGCGCGGTCGCCGGGCCGCGGGCGACGGCACCGTCCTCGAGCCGGAAGCGGCTGCCGTGCCAGGGGCACTCCAGGCAGCCGTCGACCAGCTCCCCCTCGTCGAGCGGACCGCCCCAGTGGCTGCACGTCGCGCTCAGCGCCCGAAGCGATCCGCCCGAGCGGACCAGCACGAGCGCCTTGCTCTTCACCTGCAGGCGCAGGGGTCGCCCGTCGACGACGTCGTCGGCCGCGGCGACGTCGGTCCAGTCCTTGGGACCCGGGGCCTCGTCGGCGTTGCGGTTGACGCCGACCGCCTCGGCGAAGGCCAGGTGACCGCCGAGGTAGCCGCCGACCGCGAGCCCCGAGGCACCGGCCAGGGCGAGGCCGCGCCCGCCGGCGCCGTCGCCGCGGCGCGCGGCCCAGCTGGCGGCGAACAGCAGGATCGTCAGCGCGTTCGCGCCGCCGTGCACCAGGCCCACCCGCTTGGGCCGCTTCGCGATGCCGAGCTCGGACCAGTCGGCCCAGCCGGAGGCCGCGGTCGGCGCCGCGGTGAGGACGCCCGCGCCGACCAGCCGGCGGGCGGCAGCGCGACCCTGCTCACCACCGGTGAGGTCCAGCAGCAGCGCGCCCGACCACAGGCCGATGGGCACCGCGACGAGCAGCGGGTGCAGCGGATGGCCGAGCCAGGTGCCGTGCAGGACGTCCTTGAGCCGGCCGCGCGGCAGCAGCCGCGTCACGCGCGCGCTCACGGCGTCCACCACCGGGTCCAGGGCCTTCGCCTGCTCCAGCCTGCCCACGAGCGTCGAGATCTGCACGGGTCCTCCTCGGTGCGGCACGGTCCTCGCCCCTGCGGCGCCGCCGCACCGCGATTGCTACCACGCCGGCAGCCCCCGAGGAGCTCTCGCGGCGAGCCCGTCCGGCTCCGTGTGGGGCACTCGCCTCCGGCCGGCTCAGGCGCCGGCGGTGACGGGCAGCCGCTCCCAGCCGCGCAGCACGCGGGTGGAGCGGCGCTGAGCTCCGGGGGCGGGCGACAGGTCGGGCAGCCGGTCGAACAGCGTCTGCAGGCCGACCTCCCCTTCCACCCGGGCGAGCGCCGCACCCAGGCAGAAGTGCCGTCCGCCGGAGAAGGCCAGGTGCTCGCGGGCGTTCGCGCGGGTGACGTCGAAGCGCTGCGGATCGGCGAAGACCTCCGGGTCGCGGTTGGCGGCACCCAGCAGCGTCGTGACGTGCTCGCCCTCGGCGACCGCGATCCCGGCGACCGACGTGTCACGCACCGCCCGCCGGCCGGTCACCTGCACCGGTGACTCGTAGCGCAGGACCTCCTCCACCGCGTCGGACCACCGGGACGGCGTCGCCTGCAGCACCGCGAGCTGGTCGGGCGCGTCCATGAGCAGGCGGGCTCCGCTGCCCAGCAGGTTGACCGTGGTCTCGAAGCCGGCGGCGAGCAGCAGCCCGGCCGTCGACCGGAGCTCGCCCGCGTCGAGCCGGGCGCCGTCGTCCTCCACGAGCAGCAGCTGGCTGAGCAGGTCCTCCCCCGGCGTCGACCGCAGCCGGGCCAGGTGCCCGTCCAGCCAGTCGTTGAAGGCGTGCAGACCGCGCTGCGCGTCCCGGTACTGAGGCCAGCGCAGGCCCAGGTCGAGGGCGGGGGCCACCGCGTTGCCGAGCGCCAGGACCGTCCCGTGCTCGGCGGCGGGCACCCCGAGGATGCCGGCGATGACCCGGACGGGGAGCAGCGTCGCGTACCGCTCGACGAGGTCGAACGGCTGGTGCCGCGGCAGCGCGGCGATCTCGTCCAGCAGCTGGTCGGCCACCGTCTGCACCGTCGGTCGGAGCTGCTCCGCCGCGCGGGCCGTGAAGACCTTGGCCACCAGCCTGCGGTAGCGGGTGTGGTCCGGCGGCTCCACCACCAGCATCGACGGCGGGTCCAGCGGACCGACGGTCCGGGGGTCGTGCGCCCAGCCGGCCAGCGGGCGGATCGCCGGCGGCAGGACCTCCTGCGCACCGCCCACCGCGAAGTCGGGGCTGCGCAGGACGTCGCGGCACACCGCGTGCGAGGCGCTCACCCACGTGAGTCGGCCACGGACCAGCGGCCCACGGTCGCGGACCCGCTCCTGGGTCGGACCGGGGTCGTCGCGCACCGCCGGATCGATGATCAGGCGGGCCTGCAGGTCGCCGTCGCGGGCCGCCCGGGCGAGCAGGACCCGGACCAGGCCGTCCGAGAGCGACCAGCGCAGTCCGGTCCGCAGCTGCCAGAGCGGGGCACGCGTCGGGGCGGTCGGGAGCACGGGTCCTCCGGTCGGCAGGGGTCGGCGGTCCGAGCACGCCGACAACCACTTCGCCGACAACTCTGACAGCCGTCGTCCTGGACCGTACGGTCGTCGCACCGGCTGCCCCGACCCGCGGCTCCACCGACGCACTCGCCGTCGCAGCAGACGGGCGTGCGGCCCGACCGACCTGTGGAGGTCGCGTGGACGTCATCGATGTGACCGAGCGGCTCATGGCGGAGTTCGAGGACCGGCTGGCGCTCAACGCCATCACCGCAGTCGTGAGCTCCTGCCGCCGCGACCTGCAGGGGACGCCGACCGGCCCGCTCCCGGAGCTGCTCGAGCGCCTGGCCCGGCAGCGCCTGCTCGACCTGCTGGCCTCCCCCGTCCCGCAGCCCCGTCCGTCCGCGCTGCAGTCGCCCGCGTCACCGGGGCGCTAGAGCGCCTCGAGGTCGACGTTGCCGCGCGCCTCCTGCTCGAGCCCGGTGACGACGACGACCACGACCAGCCCCGCGAGCACGCCGGCGACCGCCAGCGCGGGCACGTCGAGGACGGCATCGCCGACAGCGACGACCGCGGCGAGGGCCGCCCACCACCAGCCGCTGCCGATCCCCCGGTCCATGACCGCGTTGGTGACGCCGATGGTCACCAGGTAGAGCGCCACGCCGCCGGACAGCAGTGTGCGCAGGCCGGCGCCGACCTCGTCGGTGCCCCCGAGCACGATGCCCTCGATGCCCACCCCGACGCCGGCGAGCGCCAGGCACAGCGGGAGCTGGCTGTAGACGTAGACGTCGTGGGCGATCGTGCTGGTCGCGCCCCCGGCCTGCTGGAGCAGGTGCTTGGCGCCGGCACCGGCCAGGTCGAAGTAGCTCCACCACAGCGCCACCGCCAGCACGAAGCACACGCCACCGGCCAGCACCGACCCCACCGCCCAGGAGGCGTCGTGGACGCCGTGCGCGACGGCGGCCACCGACTCGCCCAGGACGAGGATCACGAACAGCGAGAAGCGGTCGGGCAGGTGCTCGAGGTGCAGCGGCACCTGCGTGCGCGAGGCGGTGACGAGCACGGGCGCGGCCGCGTCGACGAGCACCCCGAGACCCCACAGGACGTACCGCGTCGGCCCGTCGACCGCGAGCGATGCGGTCCACAGCACCGCACCCGCGCCCGCGCCGATCAGGTAGATCCGGATGCCGCCCCGCGCCGCCTCGACGTGCCGGTAGGCGCGGGTGTACTGCAGCAGCAGGAGCAGCCGGATCGCCACGTAGCACAGGACGAAGGCCACGGCGTACTTGCCGGTGGCGTCCGAGACGGCCGCGGCCATGCCCACGACCGCGGCCATCCCGGCCAGCTTGTTGCACCGGAACAGCACGTCGTCGTGGTCG
>CADCUE010000031.1 GCA_902805805.1 uncultured Frankineae bacterium
CACACCACGTTCCTCGACAACCTGATCATCCCGCTGGTCGTGCCGCGCAAGGTCACCTTCCTGGCCAAGAGCGACTACTTCACCGGCGGCGGCGTCAAGGGCCTGCTCCAGCGGCGCTTCTTCTCCGGCGTCGGCATGATCCCGCTCGACCGGTCCGGTGGCGCGGCCAGCGAGGCGGCGCTGCGCACCGGGCTGCAGGTGCTGTGCCGCGGTGAGCTGCTCGGGCTCTACCCGGAGGGCACCCGCAGCCCCGACGGGCGCCTCTACCGGGGCAAGACCGGCGTGGCCCGCATGGCCCTCGAGGCCGGCGTCCCCGTCGTCCCGGTCGGACTGATCGGGATGTTCGCGCTGCAGCCCGCCGGACGGCGCTTCCCCAAGCTGGGCAAGGTCGAGGTCCGCGTCGGCCGGCCGCTGGACTTCAGCCGCTACGCCGGCATGGAGGGCGACCGCTTCGTCCTGCGCTCGATCACCGACGAGATCATGTACGAGCTGATGGTCCTGTCCGGGCAGGAGTACGTCGACCAGTACGCCACCAAGGCCAAGGCCGAGATCGAGGACGCCCGCACCGCCGCCCGGGAGTCGCTGGTCAGCGACGCCCCGGTGCCGGTCCGGCGCGCCAGCTAGCCCCCTCGTCGCCCCGAGCTCGGTCGCCGGCGGAGAGGGGCACGCATGCGGATCGACACCGCCCTGTGGCGCGCCATCGCGGTCTACCGCCTGGCCGCGCTGCTGTACGCCGCCGGCTCCATGCTGGCCTTCACCGACACCTACGCCCGGCCGCTCCTCGGCTGGGCGGTCCTCGCCGGCATGGCGGTGTGGACCGTCCTCGCGGCGGTGCTCTACTCCCGTGCCTCCCTGCGGCGCTGGCCCCTGCTCCTGCTGGACCTGGTCCTGACCTGCTCGGCGACCCTGAGCTCGCTGCTGGTCATCCCCGCCGAGCGGATCGAGGCCGGTGACCCGACCCTGCCGGTCAGCTGGGCGGCCGCTCCCGTGGTGGCCTGGGCGGTCTGGGCGGGGTGGGTCGGCGGCGCCTCGGCGGCCGTCGTCGTCGGGGCCGCCGCGGTCGTCGTGCGCGGCGGTCTGTCGCAGGCCACGGTCAACAGCCTCGTGCTGCTCCTGCTGCTCGGCGCCGTCGTCGGCTACGTCGTGCAGCTGGCGCGGCGCGCGGAGGCGGCCTACGCCGAGGCGGTGGCGCTGCGGTCGGCCGCCGCCGAGCGCGAGCGGCTGTCGCGCTCGGTGCACGACGGGGTGCTGCAGGCGCTGGCGCTGGTGTCGCGCCGGTCGTCGGACCCGCAGCTCGCGGAGCTGGCGGCCGGCCAGGAGGCGGCGCTGCGCCGGCTGGTGAGCGGGCGCGGCGAGGTGGTGCCGACCGGCACGGCCGACCTGCGACCGCTGCTGCCCGCCGGGTCGGACGTGCAGCTGGCGGCGCCCGCCCAGCCGGTGCTGCTGCCCGCGGGTGCGGCCAGCGAGCTGGCTGCAGCCGTGGGCGCGGCCGTCGACAACGCGCGGCAGCACGGCGGAGGAGCGGCCTGGCTGCTGGTGGAGGACGAGCCGTCCGGGGTCACCGTGACGGTCCGCGACGACGGCCCCGGCATCCCCCCCGGGCGGCTGGCGGAGGCCGAAGGGGACGGCCGGCTCGGCGTGGCGCAGTCGATCTGCGGGCGCGTGCGCGACCTGGGTGGCACCGTCACCGTGCACAGCGAGCCAGGACAGGGGACGGAGGTGGAGCTGCGTGTCCCGCGATGATCCGGTCGCCGGCGTGCCGGCCGATGGCGCGGCGGCGTTGCGGCTGGTCGTCGCCGACGACCACCCCATCTGGCGGGAGGCCGTCGAGCGCGACCTCGCCGCCGCCGGGCTCGTCGTCGTCGGCACCGCCGGGGACGGCGCCAAGGCCGTGCGCGTCTGCGCCGCCACCCGCCCCGACGTGCTCGTGTGCGACCTGCAGATGCCCGGGCTGTCCGGTGTCGAGGTGGCGCGCGCGGTGTCGGCCACGACGAAGGTGCTCGTGCTGTCCGCGTCCGGCGAGCAGCAGGACGTGCTGGAGGCGGTCAAGGCCGGCGCCAGCGGCTACCTCGTCAAGTCGGCGACCGCGGCCGAGCTCGTCGACGCCGTCCGGCGCACGGCAGCCGGTGACGCCGTCTTCACCCCTGGCCTGGCGGGGCTGGTGCTCGGGGAGTACCGCCGCACGGCCGAGGACGAGAGCGCGCCGAAGCTGACGTCCCGCGAGACGGAGGTGCTCCGGCTGGTCGCCAAGGGGCTGACGGCCCGCCAGGTCGCGGAGCGGCTGGTCCTGTCGCACCGCACGGTGGAGAACCACGTCCAGAACACCCTGGCGAAGCTCCAGCTGCACAACCGGGCGCAGCTCGTCCGCTACGCCGTCGAGAAGGGCCTCGCCGACTAGAGCCGGTCGGCCGGGCACTGCTGCACACGTGCTGATCGCCGGACGTCGCACCGCACGCTCGAGGCGGGCCGTCCCGGGGACCGGAGTGGATCAGGACGTGTGCAGGCCGGTACGGCCGGACCGCGCCGGGGCCCGCTGCCTGCCGCCTAGCGTGGGCACTCGGCGGAGGAGGGCGGTGCGGTGGGCGCGGGGGAGTGGGTCCTGCTGCTGCTCGCCGGGGCCGCCGCCGGCTTGATCGGGAGCGTCGCCGGGCTGGCGTCGCTGATCAGCTACCCCGCGCTGCTGGCCGTCGGGCTCGGACCGGTGCAGGCCAACGTCACCAACACCGTCTCGCTCGTCTGGAGCGGCGTCGGCTCGGCCCTGGGCTCCCGCGTCGAGCTGACGGGGCAGAGCCTGCGGCTGCGACCGCTCATGGCGGCGGCGGCGCTCGGCGGGCTGACCGGCGGCGGCCTGCTGCTGCTCACGCCGGCGGACGCCTTCGAGGCGGTCGTCCCGTGGCTCATCGCCCTCGCCAGCGTCATGGTGCTCGTCGCCCCGGCGCCGGACGAGCTCGCGGCCCACACGGTCGGCCGGGCCGGCCCGCTGCTGGTCGTCGGCATCTTCGTCATCGGCATCTACGGCGGCTACTTCGGTGCGGCGGCGGGCGTGATGATGCTGGCGCTGCTGCTCGTCGCGGCCCGGGACACGACGGTCCGGGCGATCGCGGCCAAGAACGTGCTGCTCGGCGTCGCGAACGGCGTCGCGGCGCTCTCGTTCGTCCTGCTGGGGCCGGTCGACTGGGCGGCGGTCCTGCCCATGGCGGTCGGCTTCTTCGCCGGTGGGCGGATGGGCCCGGCGGTCGCCCGCCGCGCCCCGGCCCGGCTGCTGCGCGTCCTCGTCGGCCTCAGCGGCCTCGGCCTGGCCGCCTACCTGGGCTTCGAGACGTACGCCTGAGCAGGCTGATGGGTTCGAGACGTACGCCTGAGCAGCCCTGCCGGCTCGTCCGCCCGTGCTGCGCCGGGAAGGTCCGCTGCCGGTCGGCACCGGCGGACGAGCGTCAGGCGCCCGCGCCGTCGTCGCGGTCGGTGGCCCGCCGGCGGTCCTCGAGCGGCGTGGGCTGCACCGAGCGGCTGGGGAACTCCTCGAGCGGCCCACGCTCGGTGGTGTCCCAGTCGGGGAAGGTGAGGTCGGTCTGCAGGTAGAGCGACAGCAGCTCGGCGACGTGCTCGATGCCGTCCAGACGGGTCCGCTCGTGCCCGTGCGAGGAGTCGATGCCGAAGCCGACCAGCGCCGTGCGCATCTCGAGGCCCGCCTCGACGGCGCTCGCCGCGTCGGACCGGTAGAAGCGGAACGTGTCCCGGCGACTCGGGACGCCGTGCTCCTCGCACAGGGCGAGCAGCCGGCGGCTGAAGTGGTAGTCGAAGGGCCCGGTCGAGTCGAGCATCGCGATGTTGACGCAGTCCTCGCGGGACTGCTGGCCGGGTGCGACGACCGCGTTGTCGACGGCGACCATCTCGGCCACGTCGGTGTCGAGGCCGTGCGTGGCGCCGTGGCCGACCTCCTCGGCGATCGTCACCAGCAGATGGGCGCTCACCAGGGGAGTGACCCGCGCGTCGAGCAGGGACTTGAACGCGCCCAGCGCAGCGGCGATCCCGGCCTTGTCGTCGAGGTGGCGGCTCTTGACGTACCCGGCGCTGGTGACGGTGGGGTTGGCGTCCAGCGCGACGAAGTCGCCGACCTGCAGCCCGAGGGCGGCCAGGCCCGCGGCGTCGTCGACCGGCTCGTCGACCCGGACCTCGACGAGGGGCCAGCCGACGCCCTGGGTGTCCACCTCGTCGCCGTACTGGTGGCCGCTGCTCTTGAGCGGCAGCACCGTGCCGGTGTGGATGCGGTCGGAGTCGGTGAAGATCGTGACGTGCGCCCCCTCGGCGAAGCGGGCGCTGTGCGTGCCGAGCTGGGTCACCTCGAGGCGGCCGTTGTCCTTGAGCCGCGTGACCATGCACCCGATCGTGTCGGCGTGCACGGCGATCGCCCGGTCGGGTCGGGTCCGGCGGCCGGGCAGCGTCGCGTTGAGCACCCCCCGCCGGGTGACGGTGAGGTCCATGCCGAGGTCCATGAGCAGCTCGCCGACGTACTGCACCACCTCGTCGGTGCGACCGGTGGGACTCGGCGTGCGCAGCAGGTGGATGAGCACGTCCTGCACGTAGGCCATGTCGATGGGCAGCCTGCGGACGGACGGCGGCGTCTCGCCGCCCCGGACCGGGCTCATCGGAGGTCGCGCGCAGCGGTGCGGGTCCCCGGCAGGGCCGCGGTCTCGGGGAACAGCAGGTCCACGAAGCGCTCGGCCGTGGGCTGGGGGGAGTGGTTGGCCAGGCCGGGCCGCTCGTTGGCCTCGAGGAAGGCGTGCTCGGGACCGGACACGTCGGGCACGAGGAAGTCCAGGCCGGTCACCGGGATGTCGAGGGCGCGGCTGGCACGGACGGCGGCGGTCACGAGGGCAGGGTGCAGCGAGGCGGTCACGTCGTGGATCGTGCCACCGGTGTGCAGGTTGGCGGTGCGCCGGACCTGCAGCTCCTCGCCGGCCGCGAGGACGTCGTCCATGTCATGGCCGTGCGCGCGCACCGTGGCGACCGTGCCCTCGTCCATCGGGATGCGCGACTCGCCGCCGGTGGCGGCGGCCCGGCGCCGGCTGTGGGCGACCACGAGGTCGCGCACCCGGCTGCGGCCGTCGCCGATCACCGACGCCGGACGCCGGACGGCCGCGGCCACCACCTCGTGGTCGATGACCACTACGCGCAGGTCCTGACCGTGGACGAGCTCCTCGAGCAGGACGTCGGGGCAGTGCGAGCGGGCCAGCTCGACCGCACGGGCCAGCGCCTGCTCCTCGGTCACGCCGACGGTGATGCCCTTGCCCTGCTCGCCGCGCGCCGGCTTGACCACCAGCTCGCCCACCTCGGCGAGGAAGGCGGCATCGGCCTCGTCGCCGCTCGCCGCCCGGCCCTTCGGGACGCGGAGCCCGGCGCGCTCGACGATGCGGCGCGTCACGCGCTTGTCGTCGCAGCGCGACATCGCGACGGCGGTGGTCAGCTCCGACAGCGACTCCCGCGTCACGATGGAGCGGCCGGCGTGCGACAGGCGCAGCTCGCCCCACTCGGCGTCGAGCACCTCCACCGAGATGCCGCGGCGGCGGGCCTCGTCGGCGATGATCCGCGCGTACGGGTTGAGGCGGACGTAGGCCTCGCCGGGCGGCCCGACGAACAGCCGCTCGTTGATCGTGTTCTTGCGCTTGAGGGCGAGCACCGGCACCCGGACGAACCCGACCCGCTCGTACAGGCTGATCGCCCTGCGGTTGTCGTGCAGCACGGACAGGTCGAGGTACGCGCGGCCGCGGGCGGCGTAGTGCTCGGCCAGTGCGCGGGTGAGGTGCTCGCCGATGCCGGCCAGCCGGCTCTGCGGGTCGACCGCGAGGCACCACAGGCTGGTGCCGCCCTCCGGGTCGCCGAACGCCGCCACGTGGTCCACGCCGGTGACCGTGCCGACGACCTGCCCCGTGCCCGGCTCGGCGGCGACGAGGTAGGTGAAGACGGGCCCGGCGGCGTTGTCGAGCAGCAGCGAGGGGTCGGCCCGCAGCATCCCGGCCGTGGCGTAGACCGCGTTGACGGCGTCGGCGTCCGGAGCGCTGACCAGCGGCCGGACGACCGCGGCGCTGGTGGGGCCCGCTGGCCGGACGGTCCTGAGGTCGAGGCGGTAGGTGTGCGACGGGTCGAGGAACAGCTCGGTCGGGGCCGAGGCCACCAGGACGTGCGGCTCGCGGGGGTAGATGCAGATGTCGCGCCGGCCGCTCTCCTCACCGCGCAGCGCCGCCCGCAGCCGCTCCGCGGAGGTGAACGTCTGGCCGAAGACGATCCGTCCCCAGCCGCACTCGAGGACCACGTCGGCGGCCACGCCGTCCGGCAGGTCCGGGGACAGCCGGTGCCAGCGGGTGCTGAAGGCCGAGAGCCCTGGCGGCTCGAACCCCGCGCTCACAGCCCTCTGCCCTGCAGCCACATCTCGAGCAGCGCCAGCTGCCACAGCGGGTTGCCGCCCAGCGGGGTCAGCGCGCCGTTGGGGTCGGCGAGCAGGCGGTCGACGGCCTCGGGACGGAACAGGCCCCGGTCCTTGGCGGCGGGGGACGTCAGGGCGTCGCGGACGCGGTCGAGGAAGCCGCCCTCCAGATGGGTCAGCGCCGGGACCGGGAAGTAGCCCTTGGGCCGGTCGATGACCTCGCTCGGGAGGACCCGGCGGGCCGCCTGCTTCAGCACGCCCTTGCCGCCATGGGCGAGCTTGAGCTCGGGCGGGCACTGCGCGGCCAGCTCGACGAGCTCGTGGTCGAGGAACGGCACGCGGGCCTCCAGGCCGAACGCCATGGTCGTGTTGTCGACCCGCTTGACGGGGTCGTCCACGAGCATGACCTCCGTGTCCAGGCGCAGAGCCTGGTCCAGAGGCGTGTCGGCACCGGGCCGGGCGAAGTGCTCGGCGACGAGGCGGCGGCTCTCGTCGACGTCGGCGTGCCAGTCGGGGCTGAGCAGGGCCCGGACGCCGGCGTCGTCGCGGTCGAAGAAGGCGGCGGCGTAGGTGCTGAGCGGGTCCTCGGCGCCGAGCATCGGCGGGTACCAGTGGTAGCCGGCGAAGACCTCGTCCGCGCCCTGCCCGGACTGCACGACCCGCACGTGCCGGGAGACCTCCTGCGACAGCAGGTAGAAGGCGACGACGTCGTGACTGACCATCGGCTCGGCCATCGCCGCCACCGCCCGGTCGAGGGCGGGCAGGACCTCCGACGGCGGGACGCGCAGCTGCATGTGCTTGGTCCCGAACCGCTGCGCGACCAGGTCGCTGTACGAGAACTCGTCGCCGCTGCGACCGCCGACGGCGTCGAAGCCGATGCTGAACGTGCGCAGGTCGGCCTGCCCCTGCTCGGCCAGCAGCGCGACGACGAGGCTGGAGTCGACGCCGCCCGACAGCAGCACGCCCACCTCGACGTCGGCCACCATGCGGCGGCGCACCGCGAGGCGCAGGGCGTCCAGGACCGCCGACTCCCAGTCGTCGGCGGACCAGTCGGCCTTGTCGGGGTCGCGCGAGTAGGGCGGCGCCCAGTACGTGCGGTCGCGGCTCGTCCCGTCGGCCTCGACGACCCGCACCGTCGCGGGCGGCAGCTTGCGGACGCCGGACAGGACCGTGCGCGGCGCAGGCACCACGGAGTGGAAGCTCAGGTAGGCGTGCAGCGCCGCGCGGTCGAGGGAGTGGTCGACCCCGCCGCCCGCGAGCAGCGCCGGCAGGGTGCTGGCGAAGCGCAGCGCGCCCGGGACCTCCGCGACGTACAGCGGCTTGATGCCGAGGCGGTCGCGGGCCAGCACCACCCGGCCGGTGTCCCGCTCGACGATCGCGCAGGCGAACATCCCGACGAGGTGGTCGACGAAGTCCTCGCCCCACTCGGCGTAGGCCTTGAGGACGACCTCGGTGTCGCCGGAGCTGAAGAACCGGTGGCCCCGGGCGACCAGGCGCTTCCGCAGCTCGGGGTAGTTGTAGACCATCCCGTTGAAGGCGATCGTCAGACCCAGCGCCGGGTCGACCATCGGCTGCGACGCGTGCTCCGTCAGGTCGACGACCTTGAGGCGGCGGTGCCCCAGCGCCACCCCGCCGGCCGACCAGACGCCGGACCCGTCCGGACCGCGGTCGTGCATCGTCGCCGTCATCCGGGCGACCGCGCCGACGTCGGCGGGCCTGCCGTCGCGTCGCACCTCGCCGCTGAAACCGCACACGTGGCGTCCCCCGTCGTCGACGTCCCTCGCGTCCCTGCACGCCCTCCGGAGCTTCCAAACACCTTGTTCCACGGCCGCAAGACGACTGGAACACGGGCAGACTGGCGTCATGAGGGTCTGGTACGACGGCGAGTTCTCGACGACCGCGCCCGAGATCGGCCTGGTGTCGCTCGGCGCCGTCGCGGAGGACGGCCGGGAGTTCTACGGGGTCTCCACCGAGTTCGACCGGGAGGCGGCCCACCCCTGGGTCAAGGCGAACGTCCTGCCGCAGCTGCCCGCGCCCGGGGACCCGGCGTGGATGAGCCGCGAGCAGCTGCGCTGCGCGCTGCTGGAGTTCCTCGGCGACGAGCCCGTGCTGTGGGCGTGGTACGGCGCGTACGACCACGTGGCGCTGTGCCAGCTGTGGGGCTCGATGCCCGAGCTGCCGCGGGCCATCCCCCGCTTCACGCTCGACGTCCGGCAGCTCTGGGAGCACCTCGGGCGTCCGCCGCTGCCCGCCCAGCCGGGCGGCCTGCACCACGCGCTGGACGACGCCCGGCACGTCAAGGTCCGCTGGGAGGCGCTGGCCGAGCGGGCCTACCGGCTCGGGCTCGACGTCTGACCCGGGGCAGGGCCCGGCTCGACCCGGTCGGCTACTGCCCGGGGACGAGGTCCCCGGCGGCCAGCCGAGCCGCGTCGGCCACGGCGTCGTCGGGCTGCTGCTGCGAGTCGCGCTCGGCCGCGACCCGGCGCTGGTAGTGCCTGACCTCGTCCTCGATCTGCGCCTCGTCCCACCCGAGGACGCCCGCCATGAGACGCGCCGCCGGCTCGGCCGCGGCCAGCCCGCGGTCCCAGGTCTCGATGGACAGCCGGGTGCGCCGGGCGAGCACGTCGTCGAGGTGGCGCGCGCCCTCGTGCGACGCGGCGTACACCACCTCGACGCGCAGGTAGTCCTCGCTGCCCTCCAGCGGCTCGCCCAGGCCCGGGTCCTCGGCCACCCGCTCGAGCAGGTCCGTGATGAGCGTCCCCTGCCGGTTGAGCAGGTGCTCGATGCGGGCGACGTGCAGACCGGAGCGCGCGGCGAGCCGGTGCCGGGCGTTCCACAGGGCGGGGAACCCCTCCGCTCCCACGAGCGGCACCTGCTCGGTGACCGAGGCCGGGACCTTCCCGTCCAGCGCCCGGGCGACCTCGTCGACGGCGTCCTGCGCCATGACCCGGTAGGTCGTGTACTTGCCGCCGGCCACGACGACGAGCCCCGGCGCCGGGTGGGTGACGACGTGCTCGCGGGACAGCGCGCTGGTGGCGTCCGACTCGCCGGACAGCAGCGGCCGCAGCCCCGCGTAGACGCCCTCGACGTCCTCGCTGGTCAGCGGGGTCCTGAGCACCTCGTTGACGTGGTCCAGGACGTAGTCGATGTCCTTGGCGGTCGCCGCCGGATGGGCCTTGTCGTGCGACCACGGCGTGTCCGTGGTGCCGACGATCCAGTGCCGTCCCCACGGGATGACGAACAGCACGCTGGTCTCGGTCCGCAGGATGAGCCCGGTGGAGGACTGGATGCGGTCGCGCGGGACGACGAGGTGCACCCCCTTGCTGGCCTGCACCTCGATCTGCCCCCGGCTGCCGACCATGGCCTGCGTGTCGTCGGTCCAGACGCCGGTCGCGTTGATGACCTGCTGAGCGTGGACGTCGAACTCCCGGCCGGTCTCGAGGTCACGCAGGCGGGCGCCGGTGACCCGCGCCCCCTGCCGCAGGAACGTGACGACCCGGACCCGGTTGGCGCACAGGGCGCCGTACGCCGCGGCCGTCCGGGCGATCATCATCACGTGGCGGGCGTCGTCGACCTGCCCGTCGTAGTACTGCACGGCGCCGGTCAGGCTGTCCGGCTTGAGGCAAGGGGCCAGGCGCAGCGCCCGCCGGCGGGTCAGGTGCTTGTGCACGGGCAGCCCGCGCAGCCCCCCGGAGCCGACCCGCGCCATGACGTCGTAGAGCGCGATGCCCGCCCCGACGTAGGGGCGCTCCCAGCCGCGGTGGGCCAGCGGGTAGAGGAAGGGCACCGGACGGGCCAGGTGGGGGGCCAGGCGCTGCAGGTGCAGCCCCCGCTCCTTGAGCGCCTCCTTGACCAGGGCGAAGTCGAGCATCTCGAGGTAGCGCAGACCGCCGTGCAGCAGCTTGCTGGAGCGGCTCGACGTGCCGCTCGCCCAGTCGCGGGCCTCGACCAGGCCGACCCGCAGGCCGCGGGTCACCGCATCGAGCGCGCAGCCGGTGCCGACGACGCCGCCGCCGACGACGAGCACGTCCACCTCGGCCGCCTCGAGGTCGGCCAGGGCCGCGGTGCGGGCCTCGGGGGACAGCGCGCTGGGTGAGGTCACGAGACGTCGACCCAGTCGAGCGTGCGCTCCACCGCCTTGCGCCACCCGGCGTAGCCCTGCTCGCGGGCCGTCTCGTCCCAGGTGGGCGTCCAGCGCTCGTCCTCGTGCCAGTTCTCGCGCAGCTCGTCGGTGTCGCGCCAGAAGCCGACGGCCAGACCGGCGGCGTACGCCGCGCCGAGCGCGGTCGTCTCGGCCACGACCGGCTTGCTGACCGGCACGCCCAGGATGTCGGCCTGCAGCTGCATGCACAGCCGGTTGGCCGTCACGCCGCCGTCGACCTTGAGGACGTCGAGCGCGACGCCGGAGTCCTGCGCCATCGCCTCGACGACGTCGCGGCTCTGGTAGCAGATGGCCTCCAGGGTGGCCCGGGCCAGGTGGGCGTTGGTGTTGAAGCGGGACAGCCCGACGATGGCGCCGCGGGCGTCGGAGCGCCAGTACGGCGCGAACAGGCCGGAGAAGGCCGGCACGAAGTAGACGCCGCCGTTGTCGTCGACCTGCCGGGCGAGCGCCTCGCTCTGCGAGGCACCGCTGATGATCCCGAGCTGGTCGCGCAGCCACTGCACCGCCGAGCCGGTCACGGCGATCGAACCCTCGAGCGCGTAGACCGGCGGCTGACCGTCGAGCTGGTAGCAGACCGTGGTGAGCAGGCCGGCCTTCGAGCGGACGAGCTCCTCGCCGGTGTTGAGCAGCAGGAAGTTGCCCGTGCCGTAGGTGTTCTTGGCCTCCCCGGGCGCGAAGCAGACCTGACCGACGGTCGCCGCCTGCTGGTCGCCGAGCACCCCGGTGAGCGGCACCTCTCCGCCGAGCGGCCCCTTGACCCGGATCGTGCCGAAGCCGTCGGGGGACGAGGACGCGACGATCGTCGGCAGCATCGAGCGCGGGATGCCGAACATGCCGAGCAGCTCGTCGTCCCAGTCGAGCGTCTCGAGGTCCATGAGCATGGTGCGGCTCGCGTTGGTGACGTCCGTGACGTGCCGCCCGCCGTCGATGCCGCCGGTGAGGTTCCACGTCAGCCACGTGTCGGTCGTGCCGAACACGGCGTCACCGCGCTCGGCCGCCGCCCGGACCCCGTCGACGTTCTCGAGGATCCACTGCACCTTGCCGGCCGCGAAGTACGTCGCGGGGGGCAGACCGGCCTTGCGCCGGATGACGTCGCCCTTGCCCTCGCGCTCGAGCGCCGAGGCGATCCGGTCCGTGCGGGTGTCCTGCCACACGATCGCGTTGGAGTACGGCCGCCCGGTCCGGCGGTCCCACACGACGGTGGTCTCGCGCTGGTTGGTGATGCCGCACGCCGCCAGGTCAGAGGCGGCCAGACCGCGGGCCCCCAGCGCGCTGCGCATCACCGAGACCGTGCGCTCCCAGATCTCGACCGGGTTGTGCTCGACCCAGCCGGCCCTCGGCAGGATCTGCTCGTGCTCGAGCTGGTAGCGCGCCTGCTCGGTGCCGGCGTGGTCGAACACCATGAACCGGGTGCTGGTGGTGCCCTGGTCCACTGCTCCGACGAAGTCGGCCACGGGTCTGGTCCTCTGCTCGCTGGCAGCCTCGGCCGGACGGCCGGGCTCGGTGCTGACGTGGTGCCCCGCGGTGCGGCGCGGCCTCGACCATGGCGTGCTCGCGCCGCCGGCCGTCCTCGACGGCGTACCGCGCGGCCCGCCCCACGTACGGCGCCTCGGTGGTTTGCGCCCACGTCGTCGGATCCGGCCGCGCGCGCCGGATCGGCTCCACGTCGGCAGGGCGGAAGGGCCGCAGGACGACCCGCGAGCCGGTGAGCACGTCCGGACCCTACTGCCGCCGCCGGTGACCGGTCCTGCCGCACTAGTCTGCCCCGGACACGACGAGCTGGAGGCTCTGGTGCGGATCGGTGTGCTGACGGGAGGGGGCGACTGCCCCGGGCTCAACGCGGTCATCCGGGCGGTGGTGCGCAAGGGCGTGGAGGTCCACGGCCACGAGTTCGTCGGCTTCCGCGACGGCTGGCGGGGACCGCTCGAGGGGCTCACCATGCCGCTGGGCATCGCGCAGACCCGCGGCATCCTGCCGCGCGGCGGCACGATCCTCGGCAGCAGCCGGACCAACGTCATGAAGGTCGAGAACGGCGTCGACAGGGTCCGCGACAACCTCGCGACCGCCGGGGTGGACGCCCTCGTCGCGATCGGCGGCGAGGACACGCTGGGCGTCGCGACGCAGCTGGCGCAGGCCGGGTTGACCGTCGTCGGCGTGCCGAAGACGATCGACAACGACCTGTCGGCGACCGACTACACGTTCGGCTTCGACACCGCGGTGCAGATCGCCGTGGACGCCATCGACCGCCTGCACACGACCGCCGAGTCCCACCACCGGGCGCTCATCGTCGAGGTCATGGGGCGGCACGCCGGCTGGATCGCCCTGCACTCCGGGCTGGCCGGCGGCGCCAACGTCATCCTCATCCCCGAGCGGCCGTTCGACATCGACAAGGTGTGCGAGTACGTCGAGGCCCGCTTCGCGCGGCAGTTCGCGCCGATCCTCGTCGTCGCGGAGGGCGCCCAGCCCAAGGAGGGCACGCTCGCGCTGCAGACCGGCGACCTCGACGCCTTCGGCCACGTGCGGCTCGGCGGCATCGGGCAGGTGCTCGAGCGGGAGATCCAGGCCCGCACCGGCTACGAGTCGCGCCAGACGGTGCTGGGTCACGTGCAGCGCGGCGGGACGCCGACGGCGTACGACCGGGTGCTCGCCACCCGCTTCGGCCTGGCCGCGGCCGACGCCGTCCACGAGGGCGTCAGCGGGGTGATGGTCGCGCTGCGGGGCACCGACATCGTCCGCGTGCCGCTGCAGGAGGCGACCCGCGAGCTCAAGACGGTCCCCGTCGACCGCTACGCCGAGGCCGAGGTCTTCTTCGGCTGACCCCCTGCATGATCGGCGGGAGGGGGAGGTGCGGACTAGGCTCGGGGAGCGTGACCGCACTGCTGCAGCAGCCCCCGTCCGGCAGTCCCTCCGGGCTGGACCACTGGCGCACCCTGGTCGCCAAGCAGCAGCCGTCCTGGCCCGACCCGGTCAAGCTGGCCGAGGTCTGCGCGACCCTCGAGCAGGTCCCGCCGCTCGTCCAGCCGAGCGAGTGCGACACCCTGCGCGCCCGCCTGGCCGACGTGGCCCGGGGCGAGGCGTTCCTGCTGCAGGGCGGTGACTGCGCGGAGACCTTCGACGCCAACACCGCCGAGGGGATCCGCGGCAAGGTCCGGACCCTGCTGCAGATGGCGGTGGTGCTGACGTACGGCGCGAGCGTGCCGGTCGTCAAGGTCGGCCGCCTCGCCGGGCAGTACGCCAAGCCCCGCAGCGCCGACGTCGAGGCCGCCACGGGGCAGCCGTCGTACCGGGGCGACGCCGTCAACGACCTGCACGGCGACCGGACGCCGGACCCGACGCGGCTGGTGCGCGCGTACGCCAACAGCGCGGCGACGATGAACTTCATGCGGGCGATGGCCTCCGACGGCAGCGCCGACCTCGCCGCGGTGCACGACTGGAACACCGCGTTCGTGCAGGCCAGCCCGGCCGGGCACCGCTACCAGGAGCTGGCCACCGACATCGAGCGGGCGCTGGCCTTCATGCGCGCCTGCGGCCTGGACCTCGAGCGGATGAGCGAGACGCACGGCGTCGAGCTGTACGCCAGCCACGAGGGGCTGCTGCTCGACTACGAGCGCGCCCTCACGCGCGTCGACGAGCACGGCAAGGCCTACGACCTGTCGGCGCACATGGTGTGGATCGGGGAGCGCACCCGCGACCTCGACGGGGCGCACGTCGACCTGCTGTCGCGGATCTCGAACCCGATCGGCGTGAAGCTCGGCCCGTCGACGACCCCGGCCACGGCGGTGGAGCTGTGCGAGCGCCTCGACCCGGCGATGCAGCCGGGCCGGCTGACCCTGATCACCCGGATGGGCTCGGCGCGGGTCCGCGACGTGCTGCCGGACCTCGTCACCGCGGTCGAGCAGTCCCGCGGTCCGCGCAGCGTCGTGTGGGAGTGCGACCCGATGCACGGCAACACCACCGAGACGTCCAACGGCTACAAGACCCGGCACTTCGACGACGTCATGGACGAGGTCCGGGGCTTCTTCGAGGTGCACGCCGGCCTCGGCTCGTGGGCGGGCGGCGTGCACGTCGAGCTGTCCGGCGACGACGTCACCGAGTGCCTCGGCGGGGCCCAGCAGCTCACCGACGCCGACCTCGCCGGGCGGTACGAGACCGCCTGCGACCCGCGGCTGAACACCAGCCAGGCGCTCGAGCTGAGCTTCCTCGTGGCCGAGATGCTGCAGCAGCGCCGGGGCTGAGGCGGGTGGCGCCGGCCCGGCTCGACGGTGCCCCTACTCGACGGTGAACGTCGCGCGGGCGCTCACGTCGCCGGCGGTCGCGACGACCTCCCGCGGCCCGGGTCCCGCCGCCGGGTCCTGCACCGCGAGCGCGGCGGTGACGTTGCCCGCGCGGTCGGCGACGGCGTCGGTCCCCGATCCGGTGGGGGCTCCGGCGGCGTCGAGCAGGTCCACGCGCACCGGCCCGTCGGCCGGGAAGCCGGCGCCGGTGACGGTGACGGTCGTGCCGATCGGCCCGGACGCCGGTGACAGGGCGAGCGTGGCGGCCGCCGGTGTGGGGCTGGGGCTGGGGCTCGGGGTCGGGGTCGGGCTCGGTGCGGGCGGGGACGGCGAGGGCAGCGCAGGCGCCGGCACGACCACGACCGTGGTGCGCGGTCGCTGCTCGGCGACCGTCGGGGGGGAGGGCGGCGGTCCCGCCGGCGTGGGCTGCGGCGACACCAGGCGCACACCGGGAGGCAGCTCGCCGTCGCCCAGGACGATCCGCTCCGGTGCCTCCTGGGCGCTGAGCAGCAGTCCGAGCCCCAGCCCGGCGAGCACGGCCAGCACGACGGACAGCACGACGAGAAGGGGGGACAGCAGCCGCCGCCCGTCCGGCTCGCCGTGCTCCCCGTCGGGTGGTGGCACGGCGACGGGCAGGGCACCGGTCCCCGGTCCGGCTGCCGGACCGGACGCCGCCCGGACCTTCCGGCTGGCGGCGACCGGCCGCCCCCTGGGCAGGCGCTGGCGGGCCCGCTCCTCGACCCGGGCCAGGACGTCAGCACGGTCCCGCGCGGGCAGACCGGCCACGACGACCCCCGTGACCAGCTGCGCCGCCCGTGCCTGGGTGTCGACGCTGGCGCGGCACGAGGCGCAGGACAGCACGTGCCGGCGGGCCGTGGCGTCCTCGGCGGCGACCGGCCGGTCGTCGGCGAGCCGGCCGAGCGTCGCGAGGTCGGCGTGGCGGGCGTGCCCGGTCTCGGCCGGCACCGGCCCCCCGTCGGGGCGGGGCAGGTCGAGCCGGGCCTGCGCGACCAGCCGCAACGCGTCCTCGGCGTCGGTGCCGAGGGCAGCCCCCACCGCCGCGGCCGGCAGGTCGTAGGCGTCGCGCAGCAGCAGCGCCGTCCGGGCCTGCTCGGGCAGCGCCGCCAGTGCCCGGTCGGCCGGCGACAGGTCGGCCGGCGACAGGTCGGCCGGCGACACGTCGGTCGCCGTCGACCCGGACGCGTCGCGCTGCACGGCGAGCTCGCGTGCCCGGGCGAACCACTCGCCGGCGAGGCTCTCGGCCGTGGACGGGGCGGCCGCCGCCCGGTCGACCAGCTCGAGGGCGCTGGTCCGCACGACGTCGAGCAGGTCCGGGCCGGCGCAGCCGGTCCGGCGGACGGCGTCGCCCACCCGGTCCAGGTGCACGCGCACGACCGCCACGACCTCGTCGGCCGACAGGCTCCCGGCGGCGCGGTCGGTCGCTCGGTCCCGCTCGGCCACGCTGCTTAGCCTAGGCGGCATGACTCTCGTGGACCTGCGCAGCGACACCCTCACCCGCCCCACCGAGGGCATGCGCGCCGCCATGGCCGCCGCCGAGGTGGGGGACGACGTCTACGGCGAGGACCCCTCGGTCAACGCCCTGGAGGAGCAGGTGGCGGACCTGTTCGGCCACGACGCGGCGGTCTTCGTGCCGACCGGCACGATGGGCAACCAGATCTGCCTGCGCCTGGTCGTGCCGCCCGCGCAGGAGCTGGTCTGCGACGCCGACGCGCACGTCGTCACCTACGAGCACGGCGGTGCCGCCCAGCACGGCGGGATCCAGAGCCGCACCGTCGCAGGGGGTCCGATGGACGTCGCGACGGTCGCGGACTTCGTCCGGCCGGACGGCTGGGGCACGGTCGCGACGAGCGCGGTGAGCGTGGAGCAGACGCACAACCGCGGTGGAGGAGCGGTGCAGCCGCTCGAGGTCCTGCAGGGGCTGCGCCGGCTCACCGCCTCGCACGGCATGGCGCTGCACTGCGACGGAGCCCGCATCTGGAACGCCTCGGTCGCCTCCGGCACGCCCCTGGCGGCGTACGGCGCGGTGTTCGACACGCTGTCGGTCTGCCTGAGCAAGGGGCTGGGGGCGCCGGTCGGCTCGCTGGTGGTGACCGACGAGGCCCGCGCCGCCGAGGCGCGGGTCCTGCGCAAGCGGCTCGGCGGCGGGATGCGTCAGGCGGGGGTGCTCGCGGCCGCCGGCTCGTACGCCCTGGTGCACCACCTCGAGCGGCTGGCCGAGGACCACCGGCGGGCGGGGCTCATCGCGGACGCCCTCGGCGTCGGACCGGTCGACACCAACATCGTCCCGGTGGACCTGACCGGCACGGCGTACGACGGACCGCAGCTGGCCGCGGCCGCCCGGGAGCAGGGCGTCCTGGTGTCGGTCGTCGGCCCGCGCAGGGTCCGCCTGGTCACGCACCTCGACGTCGACGACGACGGCGCGAAGACCGCTGCCGCTGTCGTGCAGGGTCTGCTGGGCCGCTAGCGCCGGGCGCCCGGGGGCGGCGCGAGCGACCGGCCGAGCAGCGGCGGCAGGTCGCGGCAGGCCTGGGCCAGCTCGGCCAGCTCGTCGCCGTACAGCGCCTGCGGACCGTCGCACAGCGCCGCCGTCGGGTCGGCGTGCACGTCGACCATCACCGCGTCGGCCCCGACCGCGATCGCGGCGCGGGCCAGCGGCACCACGAGGTCGCGCTTGCCGGCGCTGTGCGACGGGTCGACGACGACCGGCAGGTGCGACAGCGCGTGGACCATCGGCACGGCGCTGACGTCGAGGGTGTTGCGGGTCGCGGTCTCGAAGGTCCGGATGCCGCGCTCGCACAGCACGATGTCGAGGTTCCCGCGCTGGGCGACGTACTCGGCGGCCATCAGCCACTCCTCGTACGTCGCGGTGAGACCGCGCTTGAGCATGACCGGCTTGCGCACCCCGCCGACGGCCTGCAGCAGCGGGAAGTTCTGCATGTTGCGCGTGCCGATCTGCAGCATGTCGGCGTACTGCGCGACGACCGGCACGTCCTTGGGGTCGACCACCTCGGTGACGACCGGCAGACCGGTGCGCTCCCGGGCCTCCGCCAGGATCTCCAGGCCCTTCTCGCCGAGCCCCTGGAAGGCGTACGGGCTGGTGCGCGGCTTGTAGGCGCCGCCCCGCAGCATCGTCGCGCCGGCGGCCCGAGCCATGTCGGCCGCCTCGAAGGTCTGCTCGGCCGTCTCGACCGCGCACGGGCCGGCGATGAGCACGAAGGTGTCCGGTCCGATGTGCACGTCGCCGCGGGCGCCGACGGTCACCGTCGAGGCGTCCGGGTGGTTCTCGCGGCTGACGAGCTTGTACGGCTTGGAGACCCGCACGACCTCGCCGACACCGGGCATCGCCCGGAGGTTCAGCCCCTGGAAGGCGATGACGTCGCCGACGAGCCCCACGATCGTGCGGTGGACACCGCGGCTGACGAAGGCCGATCCGCCCGCCTGCTCGACGCGCGCGACGACGGCGTCGACGTCCTCGGGCGCGGCGCCGGGGCGCATCACGACGACCATGGTCATCCTCTCGGGGGGCCTCGCACAAGCAGAACAGCCCCGGGCGAGGGCCCGGGGCTACGGGCGGAGCGTACCGGGCGGGACGGGCGGGCGGCCCGCGGGGGCGGTGCCGACCGGCACCGGGCGCAGGACAGGATGAGACGGTGACGTCGCCCTTCTCACGCCTCGGCGCCGGTCGCCGTGCCGCCGGCCTGCCGGAGGACCGGCTGCCGCCGGGGCAGTACGTCCCGCGCGGCTGGCCGGTGCTGCACTACGGGCGGGTGCCGGGCTTCGACCCGGCGACCTGGGACTTCACCGCCTGGGGGGCCACGGCGGACGGCGGCACCCGCACGTGGGACTGGGCGAGGTTCGCCGGGCTGCCGCGGACCGAGGTCACGGCCGACCTGCACTGCGTCACGAAGTTCTCGGTGCTGGACAACGCCTGGACGGGCGTCTCGACCGCCGTGCTGCTGGACGCCGCACCACCCGCGCCGGCGGTCACGTCCGTGATGGTCTGGGCGGAGCACGGCTACAGCGCCAACCTGCGGCTCGAGGACTTCGCGGACGCCTCCGCGCTGTTCGTGACCCACCGCAACGGCGAGCCGCTCACCCCCGACCACGGAGCCCCGCTGCGGCTGGTCGTGCCGCACCTCTACGCCTGGAAGGGCCCGAAGTGGGCCCGCGGCATCGAGTACCTCGTCGAGGACCGGCGCGGCTTCTGGGAGGAGCGCGGCTACCACAACCGGGCCGACCCGTGGGAGGAGCAGCGCTACAGCTACCAGGAGCGGCCGGGCGACGGACCCGAGCTGTAGCCGGCCGCCGCCCACGTGGGGGTGCCGCCGCACCGGGTCCTCGCCCGGGCGCCGGTCCGACCCCGGGCTGTGCGCGTCGCCTGCTGGCCGTGCTGCACACGAGCTGATCCACATCGGGACGCTGCGGGCCCGGCTTCAGCGTGGGCGTCGAGGGACCGGGCTCGCGAGGTGTGCAGGACGGTCGGTCAGCCGTCGCGCAGCGCGCAGAGCAGCTCGATGTCCCGGCGGTGGGTGCTCGCGTCGCCCGGGGTCTCGACCACGACGGGCACGCCCCGGGTGGCCGGGTGGCGGAACAGCTCGGCGAAGGCGTCCTTGCCGATGTGCCCCTCGCCGATGGCCTCGTGCCGGTCGCGGGCGGAGCCGAGCGGGTCCTTGGAGTCGTTGGCGTGGACCAGCCCGAGGCGGCCCCGCCCGACCGCCTTGACCAGCGCGTCGAGCGTCTTCTTCATGCCCCCAGGGCTGGAGACGTCGTGGCCGGCGGCGAAGGCGTGGCAGGTGTCGAGGCAGACCCCGAGCATCGGGTGGGCGTCGAGCTGGGCGAACCACGGCTCGAGCTCCTGCACCGTGGCGGCCAGCGCCTGGCCGCCGCCCGCGGTCGGCTCGACGAGCAGCCGCGGGCCGTCCGGGTCGGCGGCCTCCAGCAGCGGCAGCAGCGCGGTGCGCAGCTGCGCCATGGCGTCGTCGCGGTGGGCGCCGGCCACGGCGCTCCCGGCGTGCACGACCACGCCCGCCGCGCCGAGGGCCAGGCCCCGCCGCATCGCGTGCTCGACAGCGGCCACCGACCGGGCGAGGGTCGCCTCGGCGGGGGAGCCGAAGTTGACCAGGTAGGGCGCGTGGACGTAGACGCCGATGCCGCTGTCGGCGCACCGGCCGGCGAACACCTCGTCCTGGGCCGGGTCACCGGCGCTCGGCGCCCAGCCGCGCGGGTTGCTCACGAACACCTGGACGGCCCGCGCGCCGATCTCCCCGGCGTACGCCAGTGCCTTGACCAGACCGCCGGAGGTCGGCACGTGGGAGCCCACGGCGGAGGGCTTGCGGGGAGGCACCGCGACAGCCTGCCATGCCTGAGCTTCTACGCACCGTGGTCGTCAGAACACGTAGACGGTCACCCGCGAGCCCTTGCGGACCTGCGCCCCCGCCGCGGGGTCGGTCGAGCGCACCCGGCCCGGCCCGGGGATGGCCACCACGCGCACCGACAGCCCCGCCGCCTCGAGCGCCTGCTCGGCGTCGTCGCGCGGCTGCCCCACGACGTCCGGGACGGGAACGAGCTCAGGGCCCTTGCTGACCTCGAGGACGACCTCGGACCCGCGCGCGGCGGTGCCGGACGAGGGCGACTGGTCGGCGACGCGTCCCCGGTCCACCTGCTCGGAGAAGACCTCGACGACCTTCGGCGTGAAGCCGGCCTCGGTGACCGCCGCCTCCGCCTCGGCGCGCGGGGCGCCCTGCGCGTCCGGCACCGGCAGCATCTCGACGCCCTTGCTCAGGACGAGCGCCACCGCGGTGTCCGGTGGGAGCGCGGCGCCCTTCTCCGGGTCCGTGCGCACCACCGTCCCGACGGGGGCCTCGCTGAACGCCTCGGTGACCGGGCCTGCGGCCAGCCCGGTCTCCTCGAGCGCGGCTGCGGCCTCGTCGCGGGTGCGGCCGGCCAGGTCGGGGACCGCTCGTCGGTCCGGCCCGAGCGAGGTCTGCAGCGTGATGGTGCCGCCCTCGAGCACCCGGCCGTCGGGAGCGGGGTCCTGGTCGACGACGTGGTCCTCCGCCACGCGGTCGCTGTAGACGGCCGGGCGCTCGTCGACGGTGAAGCCGGCCGCCTCCAGCGCGCTGCGCGCCTCCGTCTCGGCCATCCCCACGACGCGCGGAGCCGCGGTCCAGCGCCCGAGGAAGGCGTACCAGCCGCCGGCCAGGACGGCGCAGGCGACGACGACCGCGAGCAGGGCGAGCAGACGCCGCCGGCGAGGTCCGTTCCTGCGCGGCAGGGGCCGCGAGCCGACCAGCTCGCCGCGCGGGACGACCAGGGTCGGCGAGCCGGTGCGCCGCACGACCGGCGCGTCGTCGGACCGCGGGTCGAGGTCGGCGCGCACCGCCCGCAGCTCGGCGAGGAAGGCGCCGGCGTCGGCCGGTCGTGCTGACGGGTCGCGGCGGGTGGCCCGCACCACCAGGTCGTCCAGACCGGCCGGGACGCCCTCGACGACCTGGCCCGGCGGCGGGACGTCCTCGTGGACGTGGCGGTAGGCCACCGTCATGGGGCTGTCCGAGGAGTACGGCGGGGAGCCGGTCAGCAGCTCCCACAGCAGGACGCCCGCGGCGTAGACGTCGGTGCGGGTGTCGGTGCGCCCGTGCTCCACCTGCTCCGGCGCCAGGTAGGCCACCGTCCCGATGAGCAGGCCGGTGGTCGCCGTGACCGTGCTCGTCTCGATGGCCCGGGCCAGGCCGAAGTCGGCGACCTTGACCCGGCCGTCGTCGGACAGCAGGACGTTCTCGGGCTTGACGTCGCGGTGCACCAGCCCGGCGGCGTGCGCGGCCGCGAGCGCGACGAGCACCGGCTCGAGCAGGTCGAGCGCCCGTGCCGGCGGCAGGGCCCCGCGCTCGCGCAGGACGTCGCGCAGGGTCCCGCCCGAGACCCGCTCCATGACCAGGTAGGCGGTCCCGGTGGCCGCGTCGGTGCCCTGGTCGTGCACGGCGACCACCTCCGGCGCCGACAGCCGCGCGGCGGCACGGGCCTCGCGCGCGAACCGCTCGACGAAGTCGGGGTCGCTCGCGAGCCCCGGCCGCATCACCTTGACGGCGACCGGGCGGTCCAGCCGCGTGTCGGTCGCGGCGTACACGGTGGCCATCCCTCCGCGCGCGATCGGCCGGTCCAGCCGGTAGCGGGAGTCGAGCAGCGACCCGAGCAGGGGGTCGGCGACGGGCGGTGGAGCGCTGCTGATCACGCCGTCCACGGTCGTGTCCACGACCGGCAGCATAGGTCCGCGAGCCGCTCCGACCCGTCAGGCGCGGCCGGGGTCAGCCGTTGGCGAAGCGCCCGCGCAGAGCGTTGATGTTCTTGATGTACGTGCGCGTCTGCGGCAGCAGGCCCTTGCGGGAGATGGACCCGAGCCCCTGGTAGTAGCCGGCCAGCGCCCGGTCGGCGGTGCCCTGCGAGCGCACGAGCTGGCGCAGCAGCAGCACGCCGGCGGTGATGTTGTCCTGCGTGTCGAGCAGGTCCAGCGAGCGGCCGGTCTGGCGGGACAGCACCCGCCCGGTCGAGGGCAGCACCTGCATGACCCCGATCGCGTTGACGCCGGACACGACGCGCTGCTGGAAGCCGCTCTCGTGGTAGGCCACGGCGACCGCCAGCGACGGCGAGACGCCGTGCCGGCGGGCGGTCGAGGCGACCATGCGGCGCACCTGGGCGCGGGAGGGGTGGCTGCGGCCGGCCAGGACGCGCCGGTTCTCGGCGACCGAGCTGCGGACCGACTCCGGGATGCGGTGGCCGGCGTTGGTCGTGGGGACGCCGGCGGTGCCGGAGCTGCGCGCGCCGCTCCCGCTCCCGGGGATGACCAGCCGCGAGCCCGCGTAGATGCGTCCACCGGACAGGCCGTTGCGGGAGGCGATCGAGGACTGGCTGACGCCGTAGCGCACCGCGAGGTGGCTGAGGGTCTCGCCGCGGACGACCCGGTGCGTCCGGGCGCTGCCCGCGCTGCTCTTCCCGCCCCCGGAGGCGATGCGCAGGGTCTGGCCGGCGTAGATCGTGCCGTTGCCCGGCAGGGTGTTCAGGGACCGCAGCGACGACTCGGACGTGCCGTGCGTGCGCGCGAGCTCCCAGAGCGTGTCGCCCGGCCGGACCCGGATGACCGACGGTGCGCCGGCGGTCGAGACGACGGCGAGGGCGAGCAGCACGCAGACGGTCGTACGACCCGCGCGCCGACGGGCGCGGGCGGAAGCGGAGCGGTTCATGTCGTCCCTCACGGTGGGCAGCACGGTCGGTCACGCAGCGGTACTTCCGCGGCACGCTACGCACCAGTGACGGCTGTGACAAGTGGGGCACAGACACGCAGAAGTTACTGGTGTGACTCGGCGGTCGGGGGACGACACGCCGCGGCTGCGCGAAGCGCGGCTCGCGCGCGTCCTGGATCGTCCTGGTTCGTCCGGAGACGTCGCCGCGCGGGCGGCCGCACAGGCTGCCGATCCGACGACCGCGACCTACTCTCCGGACCGTGACTGTCCCCGCACCCCGTCCCCGTCCGCGCGTCGCCGTGGTGCGCGCCGACGGGCGCGGCACCTCGCTGACCACCCGGCTGGCCGACGCCGGCTTCTCCCTCACGGAGGGCCCCGACCCGACGGCCGCAGCCCTGCTCGTGCTCGGTCCGACCGGCGACGGCCCGCTGCTCGCGGCGGCCGAGCGCGGGACGCCGGTGCTGCTCGTCGGCGCCGAGCACGCGGGCTCGCTCTGGGACGCCGCCGGTCTGGTGCCCGGGCGGGTCCTGCCTGCGCACGACGTACGGGTGCGACCCGGGCGCTCGGCCGGCGAGGTGGCGCAGCGGCTGCCGGGGGACGAGCTGGTGCTGCACGACCGCTGGCCGCTGCAGGACAAGGTGGCCGACGACGTCGAGCAGCTGCTCACCGCCAACTCGGCCTTCTGCGACCACCCGGTGGCGACGTGGCGGCCGGCGACCTGCGTCGGCACGCTCACCCTGGGGTCGGCGGACCGGACGCTGGACGACCCGGCGTTCGCCCGGCTGGTCTTCCGCGTCCTGCGCCACGTGCTGGGCCTGCGGGACGCACCACCCGTCCGGGTCGGGATGCTCGGCTACGGCGCCATCGGGCACGAGCACGCCGCGGCGATCGGCAGCACCGCGGGCCTCGAGCTGGCCGCCGTCTGCGACCCGGTCGAGGCGCGCGTGGCGGCAGCCCGTGCGTACGCCCCTGGACTGCGCGGGCACACCGCCGTCGAGGGGCTGCTGGCCGACGACGGGGTCGACCTGGTCGTCGTGTCGACGCCGCCCAACACGCACGCCGAGCAGGTGCTGCGCGCGCTCGAGGCCGGCAAGCACGTCGTCGTGGAGAAGCCGTTCTGCCTCACGGTCGAGGAGGCCGACCGGCAGATCGCCGCCGCCGACGCGGCCGGGCTGGCGCTGGCCGTCTACCAGAACCGCCGGTGGGACGTCGACTACCTCGCGCTCAAGGCCGCGGTGCGGGCCGGGCGCCTCGGCGAGGTCTTCCACGTCGAGACCTTCGTCGGCGGCTACGACCACCCCTGCAACTTCTGGCACAGCGACGCGGAGATCAGCGGGGGAGCGATCTACGACTGGGGCAGCCACTACCTCGACTGGGTGCTCGACCTGCTGCCGCAGCCCGTGGAGTGGGTGTCCGCGACGGCGCACAAGCGGGTCTGGCACGACGTGACCAACGCCGACCACACCCGGGTGCTGCTGCACTTCGCGGACGGTGCGGAGGCCGAGTTCACCCACTCCGACCTGGCCGCGGCACGCAAGCCGAAGTTCTACGTCCTGGGCACCACCGGAGCCCTGGTGGGCGACTGGCAGCAGGAGCGGATCGTCAGCCGCTCGCCCGTCGGGCTGGTCGCGGAGGACCGCTTCGCCGTCTCCGACGCCCCGGCGGCCCTGTCGCTGCACGGCGCCGACGGCTCGGTGACGCGACTGCCGAGCGCGGCCGCACCGGCGCAGCCGTTCCACCGCGAGCTCGCCGACACCCTGCTGTCGGGCTGGCCCATGTCGGTGACGCCGCAGGGCAGCCGCCGCAACATCGCGGTCATGCAGGCCGCCACGCAGTCGGCCGCCGAGGGTGGCCGACCCGTGCCCGTGCCGGCGTGACGCCTGCGCCGGACCCGGTGCGCTGGGGGTTCCTGGGCGCCGGGGGCATCGCCCGCACCGCGCTGGCCCCGGCCGTCGCGGCGGCGTCGGGAGCCGTCCTGCACGCCGCCGCGGCACGCGACCCCGCCCGTGCCGCGGCCCTCGGACCGGACAGAGTCCACCGCGACTACGCCGAGCTGCTCGCCGACGACGACGTCGAGGTCGTGTACGTCGCCCTGCACAACACCGCGCACCTGCCGTGGACGCTGGCCGCGCTGGCGGCCGGCAAGCACGTGCTGTGCGAGAAGCCGCTCGGGCTGGACGCCGCCGAGGTCGACGCGATGACGGCCGCGGCAGGGGACCGGCGAGTCGTGGAGGCCAGCTGGTACCGCTGGCACCCCCGCGTGCGGCTCGCCCAGGACCGGCTCGCCGGTCTCGGACCGGTGCGCCACGTCGCCGCGGGGTTCACGTTCGGCGCCGAGCTGGACGGCAACTACCGGCTGGACCCCGACCTGGGCGGCGGAGCCCTCTACGACGTCGGCTGCTACGCCGTGTCCGCCTGCCTGTGGGCGGTCGGCCAGGGGCTGCCGCAGGACGTCGTGGCCCGCAGCCGGCGCGGTCCGACCGGCGTCGACCTCGACACCCGGGCGATCCTGCGGTGGGAGTCGGGCGCCGAGGCCGAGGTGCACGCCGCCATCGACGGGGACGAGCGGCAGTGGCTGGTCGTCACCGCCGAGCGCGGCGAGCTGGAGCTGCGCGGGGACAACGCCTACACCGCCTGGCGCACGGACGCGACCGAGCTGTGGGCCTCGGACGGGCGCTCCACCGAGCGCCTGCCCGTCCCGGCTGCCGACCCGTACCGGCTCATGGTGGAGGAGATGTCCTCCGTCGTGCGCGGGGGACCGGGGTGGGTGCTGCCGATCGAGGAGTCCCGGTCGACCGCGGCCGTGCTGGACGCCGCCTTCGCCAGCGCCGCGCAGAACGGCGAGCCGGTGGCCGTGGAGCCGTCGCGCTCGCCGTGACCTCGGGCCTCACTAGGCTGGCGGGCGTGGAGATGCTGAGCATGACCGAGGTCGCCGAGCGCATGGGCATCGGTCCGACCGGCGTCCGCGACCTGGTCAAGGCCGGCCACCTGCTGGCCGTTCCCGACGCCGAGGGCAAGCGGGTCGTGCCGGCCGAGCAGCTGGACGGGCCGGTCCTGGTCAAGCACCTGGTCCCGGTGCTGACCCTGCTGCGCGACGCCGGATACAGCGACGACGAGGCGCTGCGCTGGCTGACCACCCCGGACGAGACCCTCCCGGGGACGCCGCTGCAGGCGCTGCACGAGAACCGCGCCACCGAGATCAAGCGACGGGCGCAGGCGCTCGGCTGGTAGGCCCGACCGCGCGTGGCGCGGGCGCTCGGCTCAGGTCTCCGGACCGGCTGCCCGTGTCTCGGCGCCGGCGCCGGACTCCTGCGGCTCGTTCTCCTTCTTGCGCAGCAGCACGGCCGTGGCCGCCAGCAGCAGCACCGTGCCCGCGAGGATGCCGATCTCCACCATGGCGCGGGCGAACTCCGGGCCCTTGTCGATGTACTCGTCCGCGGCCGTCACCGACAGGACGATGATCTCCTTGATGCTGGCCAGGATGCCGGCGATGAGGAACGGCTCCGCCAGGATCTGGCGCTCCTTGAGCGTCGTCCGGACCGCGTACAGCAGCTCGACGAAGATGAAGACGAGCAGCAGCGAGTCGAGCAGGGTGACCAGGCTGTTGGGGTCGTCGTCACCGATGTTCCGGAACATCTCCAGGCCGGCCTTGACCAGCACCGTGCCGGCCGCGACGGCCAGCAGCGACGCGATCGCGACGTAGATGACGTCCTCGACGAGGACGAACATCCGGTTGCCCACGACGACGCGGGTGGGGTTCTGCTCGGGCTCAGGGGCAGGCATCGGGCGATCATGCCCGATCCGACGACCGGCCGGGGTGGGGCTCAGCTCGGGATGAAGCTGGCGCCCACGATCACGGCCGTCATGAGCACGAACAGGCCGAGGACCACCAGCGTGATGATCATCGGCGTGCGGTTGCCGCTCACCGGCCCCATGTTGGGCGTGTTCTTGCGGTCGTCACCCACCGCACCGGACATCTGGTCGGCGTTCGGCGGGGTGTCGCCCGGCGCGACGCCGGACCCCCTGCCGAGGCCTGCCGTGACGGCCGGGTCAGGGTCGCCGCTCTCACTGGTCGCTGCTCGCTCGTCCTGGGGCACGGTCACAGGATCCCCGTCCCGACGCGGGACGAACCTCCCGCGCCGCCCCGACGCGCCGCCCACGCCCGAGCCAGCCCGGGCAGGGCCACCGCGGCCCGGCGCCCCGGCCCGACGCCGACCCGCTGCCCGAGCACGGCGTAGTCGGCGCGCTCGACCTCGTCCAGGATTCCGCCGTACAGCGCCAGGGCCGTCTCGATGCACGGCCGGCTGGTGGGGTGCAGCAGCCGCACGCCGTGCGCGGCGCTGCGGTACAGCTCCCTCGTGCGGGCGACCTCGAAGGCCAGCAGCCGCCGCACCGGCCCGTCGACCACGCCGTGCTCCAGGTGCTCGCGGGTGACGCCGAACGCCCGCAGGTCCTCTCCCGGCAGGTAGACCCGCCCGCGCCGCAGGTCCTCGCCGACGTCGCGCAGGAAGTTGCTGAGCTGGAAGGCGATGCCGAGGTCCTGGGCGTACGGGTCGGCGATCTCGCGCGGGACGAGCGGTTCCAGGACCGGCACCATCTCGAGGCCGATCACGGCCGCCGAGCCGTGGACGTAGACCATCAGGTCGTCCCAGGTGTCGTACGACGTGACGGTCAGGTCCATGCGCATGCTGGCCAGGAACGCCTCGACGTAGGCCATCGGGACGTCCCACCGCCGGACCGTGTCGACGACGGCGCGGCTGATCGGGTGGTCGCTCCCGCCCGCCTCGACGTCGCGGACGAACTGCGCTCCCCAGCCGACGAGCCAGTCGGCCTTCTGCTCGTCGGTCAGCGTGCTGCCGAGGTCGTCGACGATCTCGTCGGCGTAGCGCGCGAAGCCGTACAGCGCATGCACGTACGGCCGCTTCCACGCGGGCAGCAGCAGCGTGGCGAGGTAGTAGGTCTTGCCGTGACGGGCGTTCAGCCGCCGGCACGCCTCGTACGACGCGCGCAGCGCCGGGTCGCGGATCCCGGCGGCGTCCAGCTCCCTCGCGCTCACGGTCCGGGAGTCTCCCAGACCGCGCGCGGGGCGGCACGCTGCGCCGTGGGCCTCCCGCCCGGTCGCCCCGGCACACGTGCTGATCGGGAGCCGCGGCGCACGCGCGGGGGCCAGCGCCCACCGGTCCACCTGCCGATCAGCTCGTGTGCGCGACGGTCAACCCGGCGACCCGGACGGCGCCCGCCGTCCACAGCGGCACGGCGACCCGGTGCCGACAGCGGCGTGGGCGGCGACGGTCCCGGCATGACCCCCTTCGTGCCGCCGCCGGCGCTCGCCCTGCTCACGCGACAAGGGGGGCTCGCCCGGCGCCGCGACCTGCGGCGCTGCGGCCTGACCCGCCGCGGCCTCGACCGGCTGGTCGCGGTCGGGGCGCTGCGACCCGTTGCCGGTGACGTCCTGTCGGCCCGCGCCGACGTCCCGGGCGACGAGAGCACCCGGGCTGCCGTCGGGCGTGCGTCCGACTGCCGAGCGGCCGCGAGAGGTCACGTGTCGCCGCTGTGGTGCGGCTCGTGGACCCAGCGAGCGGCTCCGTCCTCGAGTCCCTCTGCCGCGTGCTGTTCCACCTCGCGGATCTGCCCCTGCCGCAGACGCAGTTCCCGGTACGAGGGCCGGAGTCCGTGCTCGCGGCTGTCCGCGCAGCGCTGGCCGGCTGACCGCCCGATCGGTGCGCAGCCGCTGCGGGCCGTCGGGGACGAGCTGCGGTCGTACGCCGCAGTGCCGGGGCCCCTCAGGGCCGGACGGCGGACCGCACCGCCCCGGCCGGCGGACCCGGGACCGACAGCGGGGCAGCGGAAGCGGGCTCGGCCAGCCGGAGCGCCCGGGACCGGTAGCCCCGGTCCTTGCCGAGGATGCGCTCGGCGGCCAGCCGCCCCGAGATCAGCACCATCGGCACCCCGACACCCGGCTGCGTCCCGGACCCGGCGAAGACGACGCCCTCGACCTTCGGAGCGAGGTTGCTCGGCCGGAACGGTCCCGTCTGCAGGAACGAGTGGGCCGCCGCGAACGGCGCACCCTGCTCCATGCCGCGGCGCTGCCAGTCGGCGGGGGTCGTGACGTCCTCCACCTCGATGGCGTCGCCGAAGCCGACGTAGCCCATGGCCTCGAGCCGGGCGACCGCCTCGTCGCGGTAGCGCGGCCCGACGACGTCCCAGTCGATGCCGGAGCTGGTGTTGGGAGTGGGCAGCAGCACGTAGTAGACGTGCTTGCCGTCGGGCGCGAGCGACGGGTCGCTGCGCGTGGGGTTGGTGACGAGGATCGACGGGTCGCTCATGAGCTGCTTGCGGTCGATGAGCTCGTCGAAGACCCCGGCCCACGAGCGGCCGAAGTGGATGTTGTGGTGGGCGGTCTTGCGGTAGGCCTGCGTGGACCCGGCCAGCAGCAGGAAGCAGGAGGGGGAGTAGTCCAGGCGCTTGACCCGCCGGGGCGTGGCCTCCGGCGGCAGCAGCTCCCGGTAGGCGACGGGCAGGTCGGGGTTGAGGACCACGACGTCGGCGGGGATGCGCTCGCCGTCGTCGGTCTCCACGCCGACCGCCCGGCCGTGCTCGACCAGCACCCGCTTGACCGGAGTGCCGTAGCGCAGCTGCACACCGTGCTTCTCGGCCGCTCCGGCCAGCGCCCGCGGCACGGCGTGCATGCCGCCCTTCGGGAAGAACACGCCGGCCACCGAGTCCATGTACGCGATGACCGCGTAGATCGCGAGGGCGTCGTACGGGGACAGTCCGGCGTACATCGACTGGAACGACAGCACCCGCTGCGTGCGCGGGTCCTCGAGGTAGCTCTCGACCTTCGGCGCCAGCCGTCCGAAGCCGCCGATCGCCGCCAGCCGCGCGAGGTTGGGCGTCAGCAGGTCCAGCGGCGAGTCGATGTTGCGGTCGATGAAGTCAGCCATCTCGTAGCGGTAGAGCTTGGACACGAAGTCGACGTAGCGCAGGTAGCCCTTCGCCTCGGCCGGTCCGCACACCCGCTCGACCTCGTCGGCCATCGCGCCGGCATCGGCCTTGACGTCCAGGGTCGAGCCGTCGGGGTAGTAGGCGCGGTAGAGCGGGTCGACCGGCTGCAGCTCCAGCCAGTCCTCCAGCCGCTCGCCGACGCAGTCCAGCGCGTCGGCGATCAGGTCCGGCATCGTGAGCACCGTCGGCCCGGTGTCGAAGCGGTACGACCCGTCACCCGCGGGCGAGGCCACCTCTCGCAGGCCGTTGCGCCCGCCCGGCACGTCCTCGCGCTCCAGGACCGTCACCTCACGGCCGGCTCCGGTCAGGCGCAGGGCTGCGGACAGACCGGCGAGACCGGCTCCGACGATGACGACGCGGTCGGTCCTGCCGGGGACGGTCTTCACCGCACGAGCGTAGGTCGGTCGGGCGGTCCCGGCACCCGGGAGCCTCCTGAGGCCGGCGTCAGTCGCCGAGCAGGGCGTCCCTCAGCACGGTGTGGATGTGGGTGTTGGGGTAGCTGCCCGCCAGCCGCTCGCTGCCCGGGCCCTCGGCGGTCACGGGCGTCGGCACGCCGGTGTGCTCGTCGGAGGTCCAGTCCAGGGCGAACTGCAGATCGCTGTCGGCGATGTCGAAGGGCCCGTCCTCGCTGCCCCCGTCGGCGTCCTCGAGGGTGAGCCCACCGGCCTCGTGGTCGCCGGTGACGACGAGCAGCGTGTCCGGGTGCTCCTCGACGTACTCCCTCGCGACCGCCACGGCCTCGTCCAGCGCGCGCATCGCCTCGAGCACGAGGGTGCCGTTGTTGGCGTGCCCCATGCCGTCGACGGCCTCCTCCTCCACGACGAGGAAGAAGCCGTCGTCGTCCTCGGACAGCACCTCCAGCGCCTTTGCGGTCATGTCGGCCAGCGAGACCGCGGGGTCGTACGCGGCGACCTCGGCGGGCTCCTGGGCGGCCGCACCCGCCTCCGCGGGGGGCTCGTCGGTGGGCTCGTCGGCGGCCGTCCACATCTCCTTGTCGGCGAACAGGCCCAGCAGCTTGCTGCTCCGCGCGTCCGCGACGTCGGCCGCGTCGTCGAGCAGCTCGTAGCCGGACCGCTCGGCCTGCGTGAGCAGGGCGTCGGACCACCGGGACGCGCCGCCGCCGAGCACGACGTCCGGCCGGCTGGTGTCGAGGTACTGCGCCGCGATGGCCTCCTGGTCGCCCCGGTCGGGGACGCTGGCGAAGAAGGCCGCCGGCGAGGCGTCGGTGACCGGTGCGGTCGTGACCAGTCCGGTCGCCTTGCCGGCCTGCTTGGCCTCCCGGCCCAGCGGCCGCAGCGGGGAGCCGTCGGGTGTGGTGCTCAGCCGGCGGTTGGCCGTCTTCGTCCCGGTCGCCCAGGCCGTCGCGGCGGCGGCGGAGTCGGTGACCACGGCCTCGGGGTCGTCGGGGTCCGTCGTCTGGGAGCCGGACACCGGGAGCCGGTCCATGGCGAGCGTCCCGCCGACGCCCTCCAGCGCGAGGGTCGCCGCCTGGCGCTGCACGGCCGCCATCCCGTCACCGTTGACGAAGATGACGCTGCGCGCGACGTCGTCGTCCCCCTGCCAGGCGACGAGGGCCACCGCTCCCGCCGCGACCGCGGCCAGTGCCGCCAGCACGGCGGCGCGCGCTCGGGAGATGGCCACGCACGTCCTCTCGTCATCGGTGCCGGGAGTCTGGAGGTCAGGCAGTGCGGGCGGGCAGCCCGCAGGTCGCGGTCAGGCGACCGTCAGCACCTCGGCACCGGTGTCGGTCACGAGCAGGGTGTGCTCGAACTGCGCCGTCCGCGAGCGGTCGGCGGTGACCGCGGTCCAGCCGTCGTCCCACATCTCGTGGCGCCAGTCGCCGCGCGAGATCATCGGCTCGATCGTGAAGGTCATGCCGGGGACGATCTCCCCGCGGGCGGACGGGTTGTCGTAGTGGAACACCTGCGGATCGCTGTGGAAGCTGCGGCCGACGCCGTGACCCACGAAGGCGCGGATGACGCCGTAGCCGTGGCCCTCGGCGTGGGTCTGGATCGCCCTGCCGATGTCGCGGATCCGGCCGCCGGGGCGCACGGCCGCGATCCCGGCGTCGAGGCACTCGCGCGTCACGTCGACCAGTCGGCGGTCCTCGGGGGAGACGTCGCCGACGAGGAACGTCGCGTTGGTGTCGCCGTGCACGCCGTCCAGGAAGATCGTGACGTCGCAGTTGACGATGTCGCCGTCCTTCAGGACGGTCGAGTCGGGGATGCCGTGGCAGATGACCTCGTTGACGCTCGTGCACAGCGACTTGGGGAAGGGCATGACCGCGCCGCCGTAGCCGAGCGGTGAGGGGTAGCCGCCCCGCCGCAGGCACTGCTCGTGCGCGATCGCGTCGAGCTCGTCGGTGGTGATGCCGGGCCGGACGGCCTCGCCGAGGGTCTGCAGGATCTGCGCGGCGGCCGAGCAGGCCACGCGCATCCGGGCGATCGTCTCCGGGTCCTTGGGCCCGCCGGTGTCGCGGTGCCTCGGGCGTCCGTGCCGGTCCAGCGCGTAGTCGGGCCGGGGGATGTGCGCCGGCACCTCACGACGCGGGGACTGACGACCCGGCCGCACGTACGCAGCGGCGCGGCGCTCGGCCTGCTCGCGCTCCGCCTGCTCCAGGCGCACGCGGTCGGGGTCGAGGTCGGCCAGCCGGTGGCACCGCTTGTACCTGCGGCCGCTGCCGCACCAGCAGGGGTCGTTGCTCGCCAGCGTCGGGACGGTGGTCACGGTCTCCAGGCTACGTGCGGGGCCGCGGTCAGACCGTCCGGCGGGTGACCGCCGTGGCGAGTCGCGCGAGCACGTCCCGGGCGTCGTCGGAGACCGGCGCGGCCTGCAGCGCGGTGAGTGCGTCGCTCATCAGCTCCTCGATGAGCAGCTCGACGCGCTGCAGCGCACCGGTGTCCTGGAGCACGGTCCGCAGCGCCGTGACGCCGTCCGGGGTCAGGTGCGGGTCGCCGAGGTGCCGCCGCACCACTGCTGCCTGTCTGCGGTCGGCCGCCTCCAGCGCCATGGCGACCAGCGCGGTGCGCTTGCCCTCGCGCAGGTCGTCGCCGGCCGGCTTGCCGGTCACCGCGGGGTCGCCGAAGACCCCCAGGACGTCGTCGCGCAGCTGGAACGCCTCACCGAGCGGCAGTCCGTAGCCGGAGTAGCCGTCGAGCACGGCCTGGTCCGCGCCGGCCAGCACGGCGCCGAGGTGCAACGGCTTCTCGATGGTGTACTTCGCGCTCTTGTAGCGCGCCACGCGCAGGGCGCGCTCGATCGAGCCGCCGCCACGGGCCTGCTCGAGCAGGTCGAGGTACTGCCCGCCCATGAGCTCGGTGCGCATCTCGGCGTAGACGCGGTGCCCGGCGCGCAGCCGCTCGACCGGCAGACCCGACCGGCCCAGCATCTCGTCCGACCACGACAGGCACAGATCGCCCAGCAGCACCGCGGCGCCGACCCCGAAGGCCTCGGGATCTCCGGTCCACGACTCGGTGCGGTGCAGGCTGGCGAACCGCCGGTGCACCGCGGGCTGCCCGCGACGGGTGTCGCTGCCGTCCATGACGTCGTCGTGGATCAGGGCGCACGCCTGGAACAGCTCCAGAGCCGCCGCGGCCGTGACGACCTCGTCGCCGTCCTCGCCGCCCGCGCCGCGGAAGCCCCAGTAGCAGAACGCCGGGCGCAGCCGCTTCCCGCCGGCGACGAGGTCCGACAGGGCGTCGGTGAGCGGGCCCAGCTCCTCGCTGATGCCGTCCAGCACCGGCAGCTGCCCGGCCACGAAGCCGTCGAGCGCCTTCTGCACGCGCTGACGCAGGTCCTCGCGGTCGAGCGGGTCAGTGCTCATGCCGGGCAGGGTACGGCGTGGCGCGCGGCCCGGCCATCTGCCGATCTGCGGTCGTGCCCGTAGCCTGACGGAGTGGCCGACCGCACGATCAAGGACATGCTCGCGAGCGGCTCACCGCTGTTCTCCTTCGAGTTCTTCCCGGCGAAGACCGACGAGGGCGAGCGCCAGCTGTGGACGGCCATCCGGCAGCTCGAGCCGCTGCGGCCCGACTTCGTGTCGGTGACGTACGGCGCGGGCGGCTCGACCCGCGACCGCACCATCGCCATGACCGAGCGCATCGCGACCGACACCACGCTCGTGCCGCTCGCGCACCTCACGGCGGTCGACCACTCGATCGTCGAGCTGCGGCGCATCGTCGGCCAGCTCGCCGCCGCAGGGGTCCGCAACGTCCTGGCCCTGCGCGGCGACCCGCCGGGGGATCCGCAGGCCGCCTGGGTCAAGCACGCCCAGGGGCTGGAGTACGCCGAGGAGCTCGTCCGGCTGGTCAAGGCCTCCGGCGAGTTCTGCGTCGGCGTGGCGGCGTTCCCGGAGAAGCACCCACGGTCGCCGGACGTCGACAGCGACATCGAGCGCTTCGTCGCCAAGTGCCGCGCCGGGGCCGACTTCGCCATCACGCAGATGTTCTTCCGCGCCGACGACTACCTGCGCCTGCGCGACCGCGTGGCGGCGACCGGTTGCGAGGTGCCGATCCTGCCGGGGATCATGCCGGTCACCAACGTCGCCCAGATCGAGCGGATGAGCGCCCTGTCGGGAGCGGCCTTCCCGCCCGAGCTCGCCGCCGAGCTGCACGCCGTCGAGAGCGACCCCGAGGCAGTGCGCCGCGTCGGGGTCGAGGCGGCCTCGACCATGTGCGACCGGCTGCTGCGCGAGGGGGCGCCCGGTCTGCACTTCATCACGCTCAACCGCTCGACCGCGACGCGCGAGATCTGGTCGCGGCTCGGCCTGCAGTCCGCGGTCTGAGGACGTCATGCGCCTGGCACACCGGGTGCGCACCCTCGCCACTCCAGCCGAGGTGTGGGAGCTGCTCGGCGACCCGAGGCGGTGGAGCGAGTTCGAGCCGGCGCTGCGCGGGGTCCGGGGTCGTCCCGGCGCGACGAAGGCCGGTCAGCGCCTGATCGGGCTGTCCCGCTTCGCTGCGCTCGGCATCCCGCTCGACGTCCTCGAGGCCACCCCACCTCGGCGCGTGGTGCTGCTCGTCCACGCGCTGCCGGGGCTGCGCGAGCAGGTGACCTGCGACGTGACGCCGGCGGCCCGCGGAGGCAGCGACGTCGTCGTGACGGTGGCGGTCGACGGGCCGCTGGGGTGGCCGGCGGCCGCCCCGCTGCTCCTGGCGAGCGGGCTGACCGCCCGGCTGCTGGCCCGGCGTGCGGACCGGCTCGCGCGGGCGGCCCGCAGAGCCGCATGACGCGCGCGGAGGCGTACCTGCTGGCCCTCGCCGTCTTCGGCGTGGGGCTGGTGGTCCTGGGCCTGGTGACGGCCCGCCGGCCGGAGCACCCCGTCCCGGACCGGGACGGCTACTTCGACAAGTGGTCCACGACGCACGGCGGCTACGACCCGCGCACCGGCAGCGTGTGGCTCAAGGGCTGGCTGTCCATGGTCTACGTCCTGGCGCGGCCCCTCGCCCGCCGCGGGGTGCAGCCGGACGTCGTGACCTACTCCTCGATCTGGCTGGCCGGGCTGGTCCTGGTCCTCGCCGAGGTCGGCGGCCGGTGGTGGATCGCCGCCGGCTGGGTCATGGTCGCGAGCGGGCTGTTCGACACGCTGGACGGCTGCCTGGCCGTGCTCGAGGACCGCCAGACGCGGTGGGGCTACGTCCTGGACTCCGTCGTCGACCGCTGCAACGACGGGATCTACCTGCTGGCCGTCGTCGCGGTCGGCTGCCCTCCGGCGCTGGCCGTGGCGCTGATGTTCGGCTTCTTCTCCATGGAGTACCTGCGGGCGCGGGCCGGCAACGCCGGCGGTGACGAGGTCGGCCGCATCACCGTGGCCGAGCGCCCCACCCGCGTGATCCTGCTGTCGCCGTCGATCCACTTCAGCGGCGTGTTCCTCGGCCTGTCCGACGTCCTGCCGGTGCTCGGACCGGCCGTGCTGCTCGTCCTGACCGTGGTGTCGCTGGTGCAGCTCGCCGTCACGGTCCGCCGCCAGCTGCTGGCCCTCCCGGCCGCCTGACTCCCCGCCGCGGGAGGTCAGGCGGGGCCGGCGGGCGTCAGGCGGGGCCGATCAGGCCGGCGACGATCTGCGCGGACAGGGTCACCAGCGGCAGCCCGCCGCCCGGGTGGGACGAGCCGCCGACGAGGAACAGCCCGGGAACGGGGGAGCGGTTCGCCGGGCGCAGGAAGGCCGCGCTCGCGCCGTTCGACGAGGTGCCGTAGATGGCGCCGCCGGCCGCTCCGGTGCGCCGCTCGAGGTCGGCGGGGGTCAGCACCTGCGACCAGCGGACGCGGTCGCGGACCGGCAGCCCGCGGGCGGCCAGCAGGTCGAGCAGCGTCTCGGCGTACGAGGTGGCCAGACCGGGCGCCGCCCAGTCGACGGCGCCCCGGCCCGGGCCGCCGTCGCGGTGGCGCGGCGCGTTCACCAGCACGAACCACGCCTCGCAGCCCTCGGGTCGCACGGCGGGGTCGTCCGGGGCGCTGACGTAGAGGGTCGGGTCGGCCACCGGCCGGGCCGGGTCGCCGAAGACCGCGTCGAACTCCGCGTCGTAGTCGGCCGGGAACAGCACGTTGTGGTGGGCGAGGCCGGGAGTGCGGCCCTCGACGGCGAGCAGCAGCACGAACCCCGACAGCGACGGCGTGGCCCGGGCCAGCCGGCGGGCGGCGGCGGGCGCGTCGACGAGCGAGCCGTAGACGGTCGCCGCGTCGGTGTTGGCGACGACGACGTCCGCGACCAGGTGCTCGCCGTCCGCGAGCCGCACCCCCGAGGCGCGACCGGAGGTCGTCTCGATGCGGGTGACCCGGGCGCCGTGCCGCAGGACGGCGCCGCGCTCGACGGCCCGGTCGCGCACGGCCAGGCCCAGGCGGTGCAGGCCGCCGGTGACGTACCAGCCGCCGAAGGCGAGCTCGGCGTACGGCACGGCGGCCAGCGCGGCCGGGGCCCGGCGCGGGTCGGAGCCGGTGTAGGTGGCGTAGCGGTCCAGGACCATGCGCAGCCGCGGGTCGCGCAGGTGGCGCCGGCCGAGCGAGCGCAGGGAGCGCCCCGGGGCGATCGCGGCGATGTCGCCGGGGCGCCGCAGGGCGAGCGAGGCGATGGTCGCCGGTCCGTGCAGGGCCGACTCGAGGAACGGCTCCCGGCTGGCCGCCCACACCCGCTCGGCGCGGGCGGTGAAGGCCCGCCAGTCGTCGCCGTTGCCGGGTCGCAGGGCGTCCAGGCGCGCGCACAGCTCGTCGTGGTCGCGGGTCGCGTCGAAGCCCGAGCCGTCCGCGAAGCGGTAGCGGGCGATCGGGTCCAGGGGCGTCAGCTCGAGGCCCTCCGGCCAGCCGCCGGTGTCGGCGAACAGGTCGCGGAACACCTGCGGCAGGGTGACCAGCGACGGTCCGGTGTCGAAGCGGAAGGCGCCGAGGCCCGGCACGTCGGCGGTGACGAGCCCGAGCTTGCCGCCGACGTCCTCGCCGGCCTCGCAGACCGTCACGGCGTGGCCCTGCGCGGCGAGCCGCGCCGCTGCGGCGAGCCCGCCGACGCCTGCCCCGATCACGACGACCCGGCTCATGCCGCTCCTGCGCTCTGGCGGATCACAGCGCCCGGCCCTTCCACGTGAGCCGGCCGTGGCGACGGGCCCACCGCGACCGACCGGTCAGCGCGGCGAGCAGGACCACCGAGACGGGGTGGGCCAGCGCGTCCGGAAGGGCGCGGGAGCCGGTGCTCCGCGCGGCGACGACGCGGCCGGCCACCCCGGCGGCGTAGCCGAGCAGGCCGGCGCGCGACCCGCGCAGGGCAGCGACCGGCGGCGCGACGTACACCGCCAGCAGCAGCGCGACGGTGGGCAGCGGCAGGGTCCACAGCGACTTGCCGTAGCCGTCGACGAGCGCGGCCCAGGAGTCGTACATGCGCGTCGTGGCCAGCGCGGTCCCGTCGCAGACCCCGCCGGTGCCGCCGCTGCGCTTGAGCGCGCGCAGCAGCGCGACGTCCTCCACGACCTCGTCGTGCACGGCGGCGTGCCCGCCGACGCGGTCGTACGCCGAGCGCCGGACCGCGAGCAGCTGGCCGTTGGCCGCCGACAGCGACGGCCGGGGCGAGCGCTCGGCGAGCCGCAGCGGCAGGAAGGTCAGCCAGGACCACTGCAGCAGCGGCTGCACCAGGCGGGTGGCGCCGGGCGCCTCCTGGCGGGGGTACGGGCTGAGCAGGTCCAGGCCGGTCTCCTCGAGCAGCGCGACGGTCGCGGCGACGGCGTGCGGGGCCAGCACCACGTCGGCGTCGACGAAGACCAGCACGTCGCTGGTGGGCGCCGCGGCCTCGGCGAGCTGCAGGCAGGCGTGCGGCTTGCCCAGCCACCCGGGCGGCAGGGGCCGGCCGACCAGCAGGCGCAGGCGGGGGTCGCCCTGCGCCACGTCGCGCACGGCGTCGGCGGTCCCGTCGGAGGACCCGTCGTCGAGCACGACCACCTCGAGGTCGACGCCCGACTGCCCGAGCAGCGCGCGCACGCACGGCCCGACCCGGGCCCGCTCGTCGCGCACCGGCAGCAGCACCGACACCCGGGCCGAGGTGCGCGTCGCGGTCGGCACCCGCAGCAGCCGGGCGTTGACGGCGGTGTGCACGCTGAGGGCCGCGGCGAGGCCGGACAGCAGCCGGACGACCGTCATGGGCGGCGCAGCGACAGGGCGTACGGCACCGCGACCAGGCCCATCACCACGCCACCGGTGAGGGCGACCAGCGGCCGGCCGAAGAAGGCGGCGTTCGCGAGGACCGACGAGACCCAGGTCCACAGGAACAGCGCGGCGGGCACCCGGTCGTCCACCTGCCCGTCGCGTCGCCGGCCGAGCGTCTGGAGCAGCCCGAGCATCAGCACGGCGACGAGCAGCCAGCCGAGGTAGTTCGACAGCGGGATGCCCGGCGCGCCCGGCAGCGAGGTGGTGACGTCGGAGAAGCGCCAGTGGCCGGCCGCCACCATCTGGGGGTCGAGGAACAGGTCCCACGACGCCAGCGCCAGACCGCCGAGGGCCGCGGCGCCCAGCGCCGTGCGGGCCAGCCGCTGGCCGACGAGCAGGCACGGGTAGGCGAACATCGCCCAGGCCAGCGGGATGACGACCGGCACGCCGAGCAGCTGCGGCCCGAGGGAGTCGGCGTACTCGTAGGCGCCGAACGGCACGCCCGTGGCCGTGCCGACGGCCTCGGCGAGCAGCCCGAGCCCGGCGGTGATCAGGACGTACCGGCCGGTCCACCGTGCGCCGCGGTGCACGAGCGCGTGCGAGACCGAGGTGAGGAAGAAGACGACGACGGTGACGACGGTCAGCAGGTCCCGGGCGTCGCCGCGGACCAGCGGGTAGCAGATCTGCAGCAGGACCGTCGCGGCGGCCAGGGCGGGGCTCGGGTCGCGGACGCGGCGCAGGACGGCGCGGGCGGGGCTCACGGCGGTGCGCCTACGACGGCGGGTGCAGCACGCCCCGCAGGCGCGAGACCGCGTCGGCGAGGGCCCTGCGCGCGGCCGGCCCGTGCGTGGCGAACCAGTCCGGCGTCTCCTCGACGAGGTCGTCGTAGGCCTCGCCGATGACCTCGCCGGACAGCGGCCGTCCGGCCACGGGGTCGTCGTGCAGCAGGTGCCACAGCTCGGACACCTCCGCGGTCGGCGGCAGCGGGCTGCCCTGCGACAGCCAGCCGCCCAGGTCGAGGTCGATCTCGTCGGGCAGGTCGTCGAGCAGCGGCAGGCCGTGCTCCTGGGCGTGGTGCTCGAGCCCGGCCCGGCTGGCGAACAGCGGCACGCGGCCCCGGTCGCGCAGCAGGACGTCGGTCTCGCTCTCGTCGTCGACCACGAAGCCGGCGTGCCAGCGGCGGCCGCGGTCGACGAGCAGCACCTCGTACAGGTCAGCCACGGCGCACCTTCTTCGAGATCGACCCGAGCCGCGCGAGCGGCGAGGGCGAGCGGTCGGACAGGACGGCGCGTGCTGCGGAGCGGCCGCTGGCCCCGAACACCCCGCCGCCCGGATGGGTGGACGCGCCGCACAGGTAGAGCCCGTCGACCCCCGGCAGGCGGTAGCCGGCGAGCTCGGGCATGGGCCGCCACATGAACATCTGGTCGAAGGCCATCTCGACGTGCATCACCTGGCCGTTGCGCAGCCCGAGCTCGCGCTCGAGGTCGAGCGGCGTCTGCACGTGCATGTGCTCGACGGTGCCGGCGAAGCCCGGGGCGGCCCGGTCCACCGCCTCGACCAGCTTGGTCCCCTCGCGCTCGCGGATGTCGTCCCAGCGCTCGCCGTTGGACAGGGCGTACGGGTGCCACTGGCCCCAGACGGTGACGTTGTGCTTGCCGGCCGGCGCGATCGTGTCGTCGAAGGCGCTGAACGTCATCGCCAGCGCCGCCGGCTCGGTGGGGGGGAGTCCAGCGCTGTACTCGCCGTGCGCCCGGCGCAGGGCCTGACGTGACGGGGCGAGCAGCTGCATCGACCGGTGGGTCTCGTCGGTGCCCGCGGCGTACGTCGGCAGCGCGCGGGTGCCCAGCCGCACGACCATGCCGATGCCGTTGCCGGTGCGCACGCTGCGGGCGGCCCGGTCGGCGAGGTCGCCCGGCGCCGAGTCCCCGAGCAGGTCGACGGTGGTGAGGACGTGGCAGCCCGCCACGACCAGGGGGGCGGCCAGGTGCTCGCCCGAGTCGGTGAGCACGCCCGTGGTCCGGCCGCCGCTCGTGGTGATCCGCGCGGCGCCGTCGCCCAGGCGCACGCGTCCGCCGTACGACTCCAGCCGGCGCTGCAGGGCCTCCGAGAGCATGCCGCTGCCGCCCTTGGGATGACCCGGCGGCTTGAGGTGCATGACGGTGTTCCAGCCGACCAGGTCGGCGGTCGCGACCTCGTGCGTGGGCGGCCCGGACTGCGCACCCATCCAGGCCAGCGCGGTCTTGAGCCGCTCGTCGTCGAAGTGCTCGTCGAGCAGGCTGTCGGCCGTCGTGAGGAACTGCCGGGACAGCTCGAGGCCGTCCAGGCCGGTGGACCTCCCGACGCCCCACAGGGTGCGGCCGAGGTGGCTCATGGTCGGCGCGCCCTGGAAGGCCTCGAAGACGCGCAGGTTGCGCGCCGACCAGTCGAGGACGAAGGCGCGGTAGGCGTCGGCGTCACGGCTGCCGCAGACCTGCTCGATCGACGTGCAGGTGCGGTCGAGGTCGACGAAGAAGTGGATCCCCTCGGCGCCGAACGGCGCGAAGCCCCACGGGTCGAGGTCCTGGTACTCCAGGCCCGCGCTCGTGAGGTCGAGGTCCTCCACGATGCCGGTGTGGCGGACCATGATGTGCGCGCTCGAGCCGCGGTCCATGCGGTAGCCGGGGAAGCGCTCGACGGTGCTGACGGCGCCGCCCACGACGGTGTCGCGCTCGACCACCTCGACGTCCAGACCGGCCCGAGCCAGGTAGCAGGCCGCGACCAGGCCGTTGTGGCCTGCCCCGACGACGACGGCGCGATCGGTCACTGGCTCGACTCTAGGGGCCGGGGACGCCGAGGGCTCGGCGACAGCGGCAGCGCCAGCACGGCGAACGCCCTCGGGTCGCCCGGGAAGCGGAGGTCGCGGACGAGGTCGACCCAGCCCGCCGTCCGGTAGAAGCGGCGCGCCCGGGTGTCGGCGTCCGGCGTGGTCAGGACCGCCGTGCGGGCGTCGGTGAGCGACAGCAGGCGCGACAGCAGGGCGCGCCCGAGCCCGGTGCCCTGCAGCGCCGGGCGCACGTGGAACTCGCACACCTCGAAGCTGCCGTCGAACCACGCCTGCGCCGTCGCCTCGTCGAGCGCGGCGCGCACCTGGTCGTGCCACCACTGGCCGGGGGCGCCGCGGTAGCCGTACGCGATCCCCACCAGCCGGGCCGCGGCGCCCTCGCCGTCGGCGGCCAGCGCGCCGACGGCCAGCAGGCCGGCGCGTCCGAGGTGCGCCTCGAGGATCGACCGGCGGGAGCGGGCCGTCTCGGCCCGGACCTGCATGGCCTCGGCGTACACGTCGAGGACCTCGTCCTGCCGCCGGGCGAACTCCGCCCGGTCGAGCTCGACCAGCTCGACGCTCATGCCAGCGGGTCCCGTCCGTCGAGCGTGCCGCGGCTCCCGACGACGTCGAAGCGGGCGAACAGCTCCTCGGCGTACCAGCGCTCCGGCTCGGTGCGGGCGACGACGGCGGCGTGCGCTGCTCCTCTCGCGAACTCGCGCACCGACGTCCCGGACTCCCAGAGGCTGAACGTCCCCTGCAGGCCCAGCGGCGCCTCGCCGATCCCGACGGCGGCCCGCAGCCCAGGGCGGTCGCGCAGGTCCGCCGACACGGGCGGGACCGCACGCCAGAACGAGGCGGCGACGGCGGGGCGCAGCCGGGCACGGGTGAGGGCGGCCACCGGACCGTCGGAGCGCGCGGGGACGGGATCGCCGAACGGCCGCCGCCCGCTCCAGGTGCCGCGCGAGGCGACCGGCCGCAGGTCGACCCGCCAGGTCTCGACCGCCAGGCGGCGCCACGCCGCAGCGACGGGGGAGCGCTCCTCGAACGCCCGGACCGCCTCGGCGGACGTCCACGTCGCCAGCAGGCCCCAGCGCAGCGGGTCGGCGTCGCGGACGGTGAACGTGCGGCCGTCGCCGGTGCCCAGCAGCTTGGCGAAGCGCAGACCCGGGGTCCGCCGCACCCGTGTCCTGTCGCGGCCCATGCGCAGCACCGCCTGCGGCACACCGGACCGCTCGACCCGCCACAGGTGCAGCGTCACGAGGGCGGGCACCGGCTCATCCACGTCGACGAGCCTGCCAGGCCCTGGCCGACGAGGGTCTAGGACGGCGCCTTGGACTCCTCCGAGCCGGGGACCTCGTCGGTCTGGTTGTCGGGGTTGCTGTTCCCGCCGGACTGGCTGCCGCAGGCCCCGGTCAGCAGCAGCGACAGTGCCAGCAGGACGGCGGAGACGGAGCGCTTCATGCGTCGATCGTGCCCCCGGGAAGCCCGACCTGCACCTGCGCGTTCACTGGGTCCGTGGACGTGGTGACGAGTGACCGGGACCTGCAGCAGCTCGCCGAGCAGGCGGGGCGCGACCTCGAGGGCGCGCCGGCGCAGGACGTCCTGCGCTGGGCCGTCGACACCTTCGGGGACCGCTTCGTCATCGCCTCGTCGATGGGCGACGGCCTGCTGGCGCACCTGGTGTCGTCGGTCGCGTCCGGCGTCGACGTGCTGTTCCTCGACACCGGCTACCACTTCGCCGAGACCATCGGCACGCGCGACGCGGTGGCGCAGGTCTACGACGTCAACGTCCGGACCATGCTCCCGCTGCTGTCGGTCGCCCAGCAGGACGAGCAGCACGGCACCCGGCTGCACGACCGCGACCCGAACGCCTGCTGCGCGCTGCGCAAGGTCGAGCCCCTCGCACGGGGCCTCGAGCCGTACACCGCCTGGGCCTCCGGCATCCGCCGTGACGAGGCGTCCACCCGGCGCGACATCCGGGTCGTCGAGTGGGACGCCAAGCGGTCCATGGTGAAGGTGAACCCGATCGCGGCGTGGACCTCGGCGGACGTCGACGCCTACGTCGCCGAGCACGGCGTGCTGGTCAACCCGCTGGCGTACGACGGCTACCCGTCCATCGGCTGCGCCCCGTGCACACGCCGCGTCGCTCCGGGCGAGGACCCGCGCTCCGGCCGCTGGGCCGGCTCGACGAAGACCGAGTGCGGCCTGCACGTATGACGCGCTGGTGTCAGCCGGCTCGCCCTCAGAGCCCCAGCTGCGCATCCCCTGCGTTGCGGTACGCCACAGCCGCTGCAGCGTGCGCGAACGCAGGGGAAGTCGAGCAGGCGCCGCGGCTGAGCTGCGCTTCCCCCGCGCAGCGGTACGCCGACACTGCTGCGGCGTACGCCAGCGCAGGGGAAGCGGGACTGTTCGCGGTGGCGCTCAGCCGGGGCCGGTCAGGCCCTTGTAGCGCACGCTGAACACGCGCAGGCAGGACTCGCAGCGCCAGTCGGCGTGGCCCTTGTCGGGGTCGTCTCCCCAGGGCCGGATCGTGTCCTCGCCGCAGTACGGGCAGTACATGGGGGCAGCGCGCTCGGTCACGCCCGGCCCGTCACGGGAGCAGGGCCCTCGCTCGAGCAGCTCTCACTTCAGCAGCGCCTCGTCGGCCCGCCGCGCCCACGTCGCGAAGCGCTCGCCGTCCTCGCGGTGCTCCAGGTAGCTGCGCAGCAGGCGCTCGACGTAGTCGGCAGCCCCGTCGGCGGTCACCTTGAGCCCGCGCGACTTGCGGCCGAAGCCGGCGTCCTCGCCGAGGCGGCCGCCCAGGTGCACCTGGAAGCCCTCCTCGCCGTCGACGATCGAGCCCTTGAGCCCGATGTCGCCGGTCTGGAAGCGGGCGCAGGAGTTGGGGCAGCCGTTGACGTTGATCGTGAGGGGTTCGTCGAAGTCGGGCAGGCGCTTCTCGAGCTCGGCGTACAGGTCGACCGAGCGGGCCTTGGTCTCGACGATGGCGAGCTTGCAGAACTCGAGGCCGGTGCAGGCCAGCACGCCGCGCCGGAACACCGACGGGCGCACGCGCAGGTCCTCGGCCTCGAGGCAGCCGACGAGCGGCTCGAGGTTGTCGGCCGGCACGCCGAGCAGGACGAGTCCCTGCTGCGCGGTCGTGGAGACCTGGCCGTCGCCGTACAGCGCAGCCAGCTCGGCGACGCGCTGCAGCTGGCGGCCGCTGGTGCGACCGGCGCGCGGCACCGCGCCGACGTAGTGCCGGCCGTCCTTCTGCTCGTGCACGCCGACGTGGTCGCGCTCGGGCGTCGCCGGCGTGGCGGGCGGGGGGCCGTCGGGCAGGGGCGCCGTGAGGTACTCCTGCTCGAGCACCTGCCGGAACTTCTCCGGGCCCCAGTCGGCGAGCAGGAACTTCAGCCGGGCGTGCATGCGCGAGCGCCGGTAGCCGTAGTCGCGGAACACCGACGTGACGCCCGCCCACACCTCGGCCACGCGGGCCGGCTCGACGAACACGCCGAGGCGCAGACCGAGCTTGGGGTTGGTCGACAGGCCACCGCCGACCCAGAGGTCGTAGCCGACCGTGCCGTCCGGCAGGCGCACGCCCACGAAGGCGACGTCGTTGATCTCGTGGTTGGTGCAGTGCACCGAGCAGCCCGAGATCGAGGTCTTGAACTTGCGGGGCAGGTTGGAGAACGCCGGATCGCCGATGTAGCGGGCGCGGACCTCCTCCAGCACACCGCTCGCGTCGAGGACCTCGTGCCCGTCCACGCCGGCCAGCGGGCAGCCGACGATGACGCGAGGGCAGTCGCCGCACGCCTCGGTGGTGTCGAGCCCCACCGCGTCGAGCCGCTCCCAGATCGCCGGGACGTCCTCGATGCGGATCCAGTGCAGCTGGACGTTCTGCCGGTCGGTGATGTCGGCCACGTCGCGGCCGTACTCCGTCGCGACCTCGCCGATCGTCCGCAGCTGCTCGTTGGTCAGCCGGCCGCCGTCGATGCGGATGCGCAGCATGAAGTACGGCGCCTCGAGCTCCTCGGGCTCCAGCACGGCGGTCTTGCCGCCCGGGATCCCCTCCGCGCGCTGCGTGTAGAGGCCGAACCAGCGGAAGCGTCCGCGCAGGTCACCGCCGTCGATGGAGTCGAAGCCGCCGCGGGCGTAGATGTCGAGGATCCGCGACTTGACGGTCAGCGGGTTGCTGTCCTTCTTGGCCTGCTCGTTCTGGTTGAGGGGCTCGCGGTAGCCGAGCGCCCACTGGCCTTGTCCGCGCTGCACCTGTCCGCGGGGGGCGGGCATGGGGTTCTCCGATGTCTGGGGGTCGCTGTTCCGGGCCGGGGGAGCGCTCAGGAACAGACTGCGCTGGCCGTGCGCTTCAGGTCCACGTGACGACGGGACGTCAGGACGGCAGACACGTCCTCCAGAGTGGCACAGGCCTGTGGGACCATGGGTCCGTGGCCGGTCCCCGTCTGTCCGCTGACCTGGTGTCGCGACTGCACGTGGATCTGCAGCGCGTCGCGAGCGCCGTCTGTTCCTGAGCGGACGGATCCGCACCTCCCTTCGCCCTGCCCGCCACCCCGCCGGACGCCCCCGCCGGCCCGCTCTGCTGGAGGAACCCCCCTGTGACCGCCCTCGACGAGCGGCAGGACCCCGCGCGGCCCGGCTCCCGTGCCCCGGGCGCCGGAGCCACCGTCTGGCTCACCGGACTGCCGAGCGCCGGCAAGACGACGCTGGCGACGGCGCTGGCCGAGCGCCTGCGCGCGCAGGACGTCCTGACCGTGGAGAACCTCGACGGCGACGAGGTGCGCGAGTTCCTGTCGAAGGGGCTCGGCTTCACCCGCGAGGACCGCGACACCAACGTCCTGCGCATCGGCTGGGTCGCCGCGACCCTGGCCAAGCACGGCGTGCTGGTCCTGGCCAGCGTCATCAGCCCGTTCGCCGCCACGCGCGACGAGGTCCGGGCCCTGCACGCCGAGCGCGACGCGGGCTTCCTCGAGGTCCACATCGCCACGCCGGTCGAGGTCTGCAGCGAGCGCGACGTCAAGGGCCTGTACGCCCGGCAGCGCTCCGGCGCCCTGTCCGGACTGACCGGTGTCGACGCGCCGTACGAGCCGCCGGTCGCTCCGGAGGCGCGCATCCCCACCCACGAGCAGTCGCTGGAGCAGTCCGTCGACCAGCTGCTCGCCCTGCTGGTCGAGCACGGCCTGGTCGAAGGAGGAACGGCATGACGACCGCGCTGGTGGGCCTGTCCCAGCTCGACGTGCTGGAGGCCGAGAGCATCCACGTGATGCGGGAGGTCGCCGCGGAGTTCGAGCGGCCGGCGCTGCTGTTCAGCGGCGGCAAGGACTCGATCGTCATGCTCCACCTGGCCGCCAAGGCGTTCTGGCCGGCCCGCATCCCGTTCCCGCTGGTGCACGTCGACACGGGCCACAACTTCCCCGAGGTGCTGGAGTTCCGCGACCGCCGGGCCGCCGAGCTCGGCGCGCGGCTGGTCGTGGCTCAGGTGCAGGACGACATCGACGCGGGCCGCAGCCGGGAGGTCCCCGGCGGGCTGCGCAACCCGCTGCAGACCACGACGCTGCTGCGGGCGATCGAGGAGGGCCGCTACGACGCGGTCTTCGGCGGCGCGCGGCGCGACGAGGAGAAGGCCCGCGCCAAGGAGCGGTTCTTCTCCTTCCGCGACGCGTTCGGCCAGTGGGACCCGAAGAACCAGCGCCCGGAGCTGTGGAACCTCTACAACGGCCGGCACGCGCCGGGCGAGCACATCCGCGTCTTCCCGCTGTCCAACTGGACCGAGCTCGACGTCTGGCGCTACATCGCCCGCGAGGGCATCGAGGTGCCGTCGATCTACTTCGCGCACCAGCGCGAGGTCTTCGACCGCGACGGCATGGTGCTGGGGGTGACCGAGCACTCCCTGCCCCGCGACGGCGAGGTGGTGACGACCCGCCTCGTGCGCTACCGGACGGTGGGTGACGCCTCCTGCACGGGGGCGGTGGAGTCGCCGGCGCGTACGCCGGAGGAGGTCGTCGACGAGGTCGCCGCCACCCGCATCACCGAGCGCGGCGCCACGCGCGCGGACGACCGGGCCAGCGAGGCCGCCATGGAGGACCGCAAGAAGGAGGGCTACTTCTGATGGACGGCCTGACCGCGGGGTGCCTGCCATGAGCGCCTTCTCCCGAGCCTCCAGCGATCTGCTGCGCTTCGCCACCGCCGGCTCCGTCGACGACGGCAAGTCCACCCTGATCGGTCGCCTGCTCTACGACAGCAAGTCGGTGTTCCAGGACCAGCTCGAGTCGGTCGAGCGCACCTCCGCCGACCGCGGCGACGACTACACCAACCTCGCGCTGCTCACCGACGGCCTGCGGGCCGAGCGCGAGCAGGGCATCACCATCGACGTCGCCTACCGCTACTTCTCCACCCCGGTCCGGTCCTTCATCGTGGCCGACACCCCGGGCCACGTGCAGTACACCCGCAACATGGTCACCGGCGCCTCGACCGCCGACCTCGCGCTCGTGCTCGTCGACGCCCGCAAGGGCGTGATCGAGCAGACCCGCCGGCACGCCGCGCTGTCCGCGCTGCTGCGGGTGCCGCACCTGGTGCTGGCTGTCAACAAGATGGACCTCGTCGACTTCGACCAGGGCGTCTACGCCGACATCGTGCGGGAGTTCACCGCGCTGACCGACGACCTGCGCTCGCGCTTCGGGGTGCTGCCCGACGTGACCGCGATCCCGATGGCCGCGCTGCAGGGCGACAACGTCGTGCACCGGAGCGAGGCGATGGGCTGGTACGACGGCCCGTCGCTGCTCGAGCACCTCGAGCAGGTGCACGTGGAGCGCGACCACGGCGAGACGCGGCCGGCCCGCTTCCCGGTGCAGTACGTCATCCGGCCGATGTCGACCGAGCGCCCCGACTACCGCGGCTACGCCGGCACGGTCGCGAGCGGCACGCTCAGGGTGGGCGACGCCGTGGTCGTCCTGCCGTCCGGGCGCGCGACGACGGTGGCCGGGATCGACACCTACGACGGTCCGCTGGACGCCGCGGTCGCGCGGCAGGCCGTCACCGTGCGCCTGGCCGAGGAGCTCGACGTGAGCCGCGGCGACATGCTGGTCGCGGCGGCGGCTCCGCCGCGGACCGTCTCGCAGCTCGACGCGACGGTGTGCTGGATGGCCGACGCGCCGCTGCGGCCGGGCGCCCGGGTGCTGGTCAAGCACACGACGCGCACGGTCAAGGCGCTGGTCAGCGCGGTGACCGACCGCCTCGACGTGACCTCCCTGACCGCCGAGCCGGTGAGCGAGCTCGGCCTCAACGACATCGGCCGCGTCGCGCTGCGCGTCGCCTCGCCGCTGGCCGTCGACCCGTACGCCGTGGACCGCACGACCGGGGCCTTCCTCGTGGTCGACGACGTCACGGGCACGACCCTCGGTGCGGGGATGGTGGGCTGAACGCCTTCCCGCTGCACCTGGACCTGTCCGGTCGGCGGGTGCTGGTCGTCGGCGCAGGACCGGTGGCCGCGCGGCGGGTCCGGTCCCTGGTGACGGCCGGAGCGGTCGTGGACGTCGTGGCGGCCGAGGTGTCCGGGGGGTTCCCCGACGTCCCGGTGCAGTTCCGCGCGTTCCGCGACGCGGACGTCGAGGGGGCCTGGCTGGTGCTGGCCTGCACGGGCACCGTCGACGCCGACATCGCCGCGGTGTGCGAGCGCTCGCGCACCTGGTGCGTGCGCGCCGACGACGCGAGCGCCTCGTCGGCGTGGGTGCCCGCCGTCGCGCGCGTGGCCGACGTGGTCGTGTCCGTGACCGCCGGCCGCGACCCGCGCCGCGGCGTCGCGCTCCGGGACGCCATCGGCCTGTCGCTCGACACCGGCGCGCTGCCCCTGCGCCGGGTGCGGGCGGGGACGGGCTCGGTCGCGCTCGTGGGCGGCGGACCGGGTGACCCCGACCTGCTGACCGTACGAGGACGCCGCCTGCTGGCCGGCGCCGACGTGGTGGTCCGCGACCGCCTCGCGCCCGAGGTCGTGCTGCCGGACGGTGTCGAGGTCGTCGACGTCGGCAAGGACCCGGCCGGCACGTCGTGGTCGCAGCGCGACATCGAGGCGCTGCTCGTCGAGCGGGCCCTCGCCGGCGCCAGCGTGGTCCGGCTCAAGGGCGGCGACGTGCACGTCTTCGCCCGCGGCATCGAGGAGGTGGCGGCCTGCGTCGACGCCGGCGTCCCGGTCGAGGTGGTGCCCGGGATCTCCAGCGCGCTGGCCGGCCCCTCGTACGCCGGCATCCCCGTCACCGCCCGCGGCGTGACGCAGTCCTTCGCCGTCGTGTCGGCGCACCTGCCCCCGGGCGACCCCGGCTCGACCGTCGACTGGGACGCGCTCGCCCGGCTCGGCGGCACGCTGGTGCTGCTCATGGCGGTGGGCCGGCTGCCGGCGGTCTGCGCCGCCCTCGTGGCCGGCGGTCGCGCGCCGAGCACCCCGGTCGCGGTCGTGCAGGACGCGACGCTGCCGACGTCGTCGACCGTCGTCACCACGCTGGCCGACGCCGCCACCGACGCCGTCGGGGTCCGCGCTCCGGCGGTCGTCGTCGTCGGCGAGGTGGTGGCGCACCGGGTGGTCCCGTGACCGTCCTGCTGGGCGTCGCGCACGGCTCCAAGGACCCGGCCTCGCAGGCCGTCGTCGAGGAGCTGCTGCGGCGCACCGGCGCCCTGCGACCCGGCCTGCGGACGGCGGCGGCGTACGTCGACAACGCCTCGCCGTCGCTCCGCCGGGCCCTCGCAGCGCTCGCCGAGGACGGGGTCGACGACGTGGTGGTGCTCCCGGTGCTGCTGACGCCGGCGTCGCACAGCAAGACCGACGTCGCCGCGTCGGTGCAGGTCGGGCGCCTCGCGCACCCGCGGATGCGGCTGCGCTACGGCCGGCCGCTCGGGCCGCACCCGGTGCTCGTGGACGTCCTCGCGCGCCGGCTGGCCGAGGCGGGCGCGCAGCCGTCCGACCCGGTGGTGCTGGTCGCCGGCGGAGCGCTCGACCCCGCCGCCAACGCCGACGTCGCGCACACCGCCCGGCTGCTGTTCGAGGGTCGCGACTTCGCCTCGGTGGACATCGCCTTCGCCTCCACGGCGCGACCGTCGGTGCCCGAGGCGCTGGGCCGGCTGCGCGCCCAAGGAGCGGAGCGGGTGTCGGTGGCGCGCTACTTCCTCGGCCCGGGCTTCCTTCCACGGCTCGTCGAGAAGCAGGCGCGCTCGGTGGAGGGGCTCCAGGTCGTCGTCTCGGCGCCCCTCGGGGCCTCGGACGCGCTCGCCGGGCTGCTCGCCGAGCGCTTCGACGAGGTCCTCGGCGGTGACGTGCGGATGAACTGCGACGTCTGCCTCTACCGCACGCCGCTGCCCGGCCGGGAGGCCGCGGTCGGTGCGCCGCAGGAGCCGCACACCCACCCGGACGACGAGCCGCCGGCGCCGGGCGGCTGAGCGGGTCTGCGCTGCCCTGACGTCCTCCCCGCGGGTCGCTCGTCTCCCTCGCCTCTCTCACGGGTGGCGGTGGCCGGTGGCCCGCCCTCAGCTCAGGTTGCGGGTGCCCTCCGGCAGGGTGCCACCGGCGAACAGCTCGACCGCCGCGTCCTGCAGCGCCGTCAGGGCCACCCGCTGCGTGAACGGCCCGGTGGAGACGCGGGCGACCCCCAGCGACTGCAGCTCGCGCAGCGGCAGGGACGCGCCGGGCACGCTGATCAGGCTCAGCCGGCGCTCGCCGAGCCCGTCGACGAGGGCCGCGATCTCGTCGCGGGCGACGACACCGGGCACGAAGACCACGGGCGCGCCGGCGTCGAGGAAGGCCGAGCCCCGGCGGACCGCCTCCCGCAGCAGCTCGCCCCGGTCGGCGCCCTTCGGGGCGCGCAGGAACACGTCGGTGCGGGCGTTGAGGACGAAGTCGACGCCGATCTCGCGGCCGGCCGCCAGCACCGCCTCGACGGCCGCGACGGCCTCGTCGAGCGGCTTCATCTGGTCCTCCAGGTTGCCACCCACGGCGCCCGCCTCGAGGGCGCGCCGAGCGGTGCCGCCGGCGTCGCCGTACCCGGCCTCGAAGTCCATCGTCACCGGCAGGTCGACCGCGCGGACGATCCGGCTCACCATGTCGAGGTGCAGCTCCAGCGGGATGTTCTCGCCGTCCTCGTAGCCGAACGTCGCCGCGATGGAGTGGCTCGCCGTGGCCAGCGCCCGGGCGCCCGGGGTCGCCGCGACCACCCGGGCCGACACGACGTCCCACACGTTGACGAGGGTCAGGACCTCCGGCGCCCGGTGCAGGTCGAGCAGGGCCGAGGCGCGGGCGGCGAGATCGCTCA
>CADCUE010000032.1 GCA_902805805.1 uncultured Frankineae bacterium
GGGCAACGAGACGGGCAACGCCTGGGTCGTGCGCAGGACGCTGATCGAGCGCGAGAGCGAGGGAGCGCGCCTGGCCGACCCGTTGCGGGGGCGGTACTGGACGATCTCGAACCCCGACGTCCTCAACGGCACCGGACAGCCGGTGGCCTACAAGCTGCAGCCAGGTGAGTGCACGCTGCCGATGCAGGAGGAGGACGCCCACCAGGGCTGGGACCGTGCCGGCTTCGCCTACAAGCACCTGTGGGTCACGCAGTACGACCCGTCCGAGCGGTACGCCTCCGGCGACTACCCCAACCAGAGCGGCGTCCGCGACGGGCTGCCCAAGTACGTCGAGGCCGACCGCCCGGTCGCGGGTGAGGACGTCGTCGTCTGGTACTCCTTCTCCGCCCACCACGTGGTGCGCCCGGAAGACTGGCCGGTGATGCCGGTGTCACGGGTCGGCTTCCACCTCAAGCCGAGCGGCTTCTTCGACGGCAACCCGGCACTCGACCTGCCGCCGTCGGTCCCGGCCTGCCACGGCACCGGCCCGGGAGCCGGAGCGTCGTCATGACGCAGGACGTCCCGCCGTCGTCCTTGCCCACGACCGTTCGGGCCGACGGCCCGGCGCGTTACGGGCAGGGACTCGCGCAGAAGAGCATGGGACCGGTCGAGGTCCTCGCCCAGTCGGTCGCGGCCATCGCGCCGAGCGCGGTCATGGCGACCGGCCCGGCGCTCATCGTCCTGTCCGCCGGTGCGGGCACATGGCTCTCGTACCTGTTCGCGACGATCACGGTGCTGCTCATCGGCTACTGCGTGACGCAGTTCAGCACGCGCATCGCCTCTGCCGGCTCGCTGTACAGCTATGTCGCAAGCAGCATCGGGCCGATCCCCGCCTTCGCGGCCGGGTGGGGCCTGGTCATCGGGTACGCGATGATCGCCATCGTCGGCGTCGCGGGCTTCGGGATCTACGGCGGCAGCCTGCTGTCCGGCCTCGGGATCCCGGGGGAGTCGACGGCGGTCCTCCTCGTCCTGTTCGCCGTCGGAGCCGTCGCCGCGGTGGCCTTCGCCTCCTACGGCATCAAGCTCTCCACGCGTGTCAGCCTGGTGCTGGAGATCTTCTCGGTCTCCGCGCTGCTGATCCTGTTCGTCGTCGTGCTGGTCGACAACGGGTTCCAGGTCGACTCGAGCCAGGTCCGCGCGGAGGGCAGCAGCTTCGACGGGGTCACGTTCGGCATCGTGCTCGCGGTGCTCGGGTTCGTCGGCTTCGAGAGCGCTGCTTCCCTCGGCGCCGAGGCGAAGGACCCGCACCGGGCCATCCCGCGCGCCGTGCTCGGGTCCGGCCTCATGGTCGGGCTCATGTACATGCTGGCCACGTACGCGTCGATCGTCGGACTGGGCGTCGACGGGCTCGGGAGCAGCGCCGCCCCGATGAGCGCTCTCGCCGAGTCCGTCGGGATGGGCGGCTTCCGCAGCATCATCGACATCGGTGTGGCGGCGTCCTTCTTCGCCGTCACCATCGCGAGCGTCAACGCCGCCGCGCGGGTGCTCTACACGATGTCGCGCGAGCAGGTGCTGCCTGAGGCGCTCGGCCGGACCCATCGCGAGCACCGCACGCCGCACGTCGCCACCCTCTCCCTGCTCCCCGTCCTCACGGTGATCCCGATCGTCATGCTGCTGGCCGGGACGAGCCCGCTCAACGTCTACGCGTACACGGGCACCATCGGGACGTTCGGCTACATGACCAGCTACCTGCTCATGGCGATCGGCATGCCGGTCTTCCTCGCCCACCGCGGGGAGCGCCGCGGGATCCACCTGGCCGCGGCGGGGGTCACGGCGGCGGCGCTGCTGTACGTCGTCTACAAGAACGTCGTCCCGGCGCCGCCGTGGCCGTTCAACGTGCTGCCGTACCTGTACGCGGCGATCCTGGCGGCAGGTGTGATCTGGTTCCTCGCACTGCGCGCCCGCCACCCCGAGCGGGCGGCGCAGGTCGGCACGTACGACGAGGAGACGCCAGCGGCGCCGACGCACGGCTGAACCCGTCCCCGCTGTGCTGACACCAGGACCGACGGCTGCTCGGGGAGGACGGCCGCCACGTCCGGCCACCACCCCGTCCGAGCCAGCGGCAGCCCGGCCGGTCCTCCACGTCCGGGACCGACACGGGCCTCGTCGTGCAGGAGCCCGAGCGCACCACTCCGGGGACTCACCCTCGGGCTCGCGCACAACGCAGCAAGCCCTTCGTTGTCCGGCCGGCGCGATCGGCCGTATGGTCCCCGGCACCTGCGCTGCTCGTCACCCGCTGTAGCGCTCTGACTTCTGAGGGGAACCCCTGATGGATCTTGCTCCACGCGTGCCGACGGCGCGCCGTCTGCTCGTGCTGCTTGCGGTCGCCGCGTGCATCGCCGCCCTGCTCGTCGGATTCGACTCTCCACGGCCGGCCTCGGCGCATCCCGAGGCGTGCGAGGGGAAGACCGGGCAGGACGCCGAGCAGCACGACGAGGACTGCCTGTCCGCGGAGGAGACGGCGGCGATGGACGACTCCGCCGCCGCGCTGGCTCCCGGTGAGATCTCCAAGAGCCGCAACCTGCAGCACATCGCGAACCTGCCGAAGACCGGCCCGCTCGCCGGAACCGCGAACTTCGGCAGCGACATCGCCTTCCAGGGCAAGTACGCCTACCAGGGCAACTACGCCGGCATCCAGATCACCGACATCTCCGACCCGTCGAACCCGCGCGCCGTCTCCCAGATCGACTGCCCGGGCCCGCAGAACGACGTCTCGGTCTACGGGAACCTGCTGTTCGCCTCGGTCGACTCGTCGCGCAACAAGCCCGAGTGCGAGGGCAACATCTCCCAGACCGCCGCCCGTGCCGACTCCTGGGAGGGCATACGCATCTTCGACATCGGCAACCCGGTCGCCCCGACGTACGTGACCGCCGTCGAGACCGACTGCGGCTCGCACACCCACACCCTGCTCCCTGACCTGGCGAACGGGCGTCTGCTGCTCTACGTCTCCTCCTACTCGCCCAACGCCGCCTTCCCCGACTGCCAGCCGCCGCACGACAAGATCAGCGTCGTCGAAGTCCCCTTGGCCAACGCCGCGTCGGCCTCGGTCATCAACGAGCCGGTGCTCTTCCCCGACGGTGGCACCCCGAGCGGCAGCGGCCGGGTCACCGCCGGCTGCCACGACATCACCGTCTACCCGGCGTTGAAGCTCGCCGCCGGCGCATGCACCGGCCAGGGGTCGATCCTGGACATCTCCGACCCGGTCAACCCGGTGGAGATCGCGCGCATCAGCGACCCGAACTTCGCCTTCTGGCACTCGGCGACGTTCAGCAACGACGGCAGCAAGGTCATCTTCACCGACGAGCTCGGTGGCGGCGGCCAGGCGACCTGCAACCCGACCATCGGTGACAAGCGGGGCGCCGACGCGATCTACGACATCAGGAACCGCACGAAGCCGGTGTTCCAGTCCTACTTCAAGATCGCGCGCACCCAGAGCAACACCGAGAACTGCGTCGCCCACAACGGCAACGTCCTCCCGATCGCCGGACGCGACGTCTTCGTCCAGTCCTGGTACCAGGGCGGGACCTCGCTCATCGACTTCACCGACGCGGCCAACCCGGTGGAGATCGCGCACTTCGACCGCGGCCCGATCAGCCAGGAGAAGCTGGTGCTGGGCGGAACGTGGTCCAGCTACTTCTACAACGGCTTCATCTACTCCAACGACATCCAGGAGGGATTGGACGTCTTCAGGTTCAGCGACCGGCGCGCGGCCACAGCCGATCGGACGAAGCTGGTCCGGCTGAACGCCCAGACGCAGGAGCCTCTCGCCTAGCCGCCCCGGCCGGTTCCGCCCTGCACCCGGGCGGAACCGGCCCCGGCAGCCGCGGGCGCGGCGCAGTCGAGCCAGCCCACGACGCGCGACGTGGGAATCGACCGACACCGACAGCCCGTGCAGGAGCGGTAGAACGCCCGCGACCTGCGCCCCACGGAGACGGTGCGGCGCAGAACGGGCTGCCGTCGACCCGTCGACCGATGTCAGTCGGGCCCGGCGCCCGTGCGCGAGCGGTAGAGCAGGTCTCCGTAGTCGTCGCGGTGCTTCGCGATCCACCCGCTCACGAAAGGGCACACGGCCAGCACGCTGCGGCCGCGGGCGCGCACGTCGTCGAGCGCCGAGCGCACCAGCGCGCTGCCGACACCCTTGCCCTCGAAGCCGGGCAGCACCTCGGTGTGCGTGAAGGCGACCAGGTCGTCGGTCGGGATGTAGTCCGCGAAAGCCGTCAGCGTCCCGTCGATGCGCGCCTCGTAGCGCTTGTGCTCCGGGACATCGGTCACCGTCACCTCCATGGTCGTGCCCTCCCTCACGAGGGGCGCCCGCCCCGTCGCCCCCCAGTACAGCCCACGCCGGGCAGCTCGACGGGCACATCCACATGCCTCGGGCTCGGGGACCGGGCCGCCGCACGGAGGCGGTCCGTCACGCGATCGACCGACGATCGCTACGCGCAGAGTCTTGACAGGCGGGAGCACGCTGACCTTGCCGAGCCGCGGATCGCCCGCATCGGCACACCCCAGACATCACGGCACCCAGGCCCGCGGATCGGGTGGAAGGAGGACGCGCACGGACACCGAGCACCTCCTGTGAGGACATGCCCATGAGCAGAACGCTTCTCAGAAGGACCGTCATCGCGGCGTCAGCACTGGTCCTGACCCTCGGCACACCGGTCACCGCCGCCGCCGTCGACCCGACCACACCCATCGACGACCCGATCGAGGGGCACGTGCGACAGGGCCCCCTCCGTACCGAGATCCAGATCAAGGCAGACGGATCCGGACTCACCGCCCCGTTGTACGGAACCTTCGCCCCCGGCCCCGGCCCCGCGCCGGGCGAGACGACGACGCAGCCGGACGTCCTGTACGTCGTCGACCAGGACGGCCCCCTGTGGGCCGTCGACACGAGGACCGGCGCCAAGCGCCTGTTCATCGACACGAGCAAGCAACGACCGCTCATGCCGGTCGGGGCCTTCGGACCCGGGACCTACGACGAGCGCGGCTTCCTCGGCGTGGCGTTCCACCCGGACTACCAGAACCCGGCCAACCCGGCGGGCTTCGGCAAGCTCTACACCCTGACCACGGAGCTGCCGGGCACCAACGCCGACCTGCCGCCGCAGGACCACGCCAACGTCCTCGTCGAGTGGCAGGCGGCGAACCCGCTGACGCCCCCGCCCATGCGCCGCGCGTCCGAGGAGAGCGACGACCCGCCCCCGGAGCAGCAGGACGCCCCCCTCGCGGTGCCGGTCCGCGAGGTCCTCCGCATCGGCTGGCCGCAGTTCAACCACAACGGCGGTGCGATCTTCTTCGGCACCCGGCCCGAGGAGCGGCGCCTGCTGTACCTCACCACGGGTGACGGTGGCAGCGCCGACGACCAGAACCTGCAGATCGGCTTCCGGCTGCAGCCGGCGTACGGGCACGGCACCGGTTCGGAGGCCACAGCTCCCAACCGCTTCGGCAACGGCCAGAACCCGGCCGTGCCGTGGAGCAAGATCATGCGGTTCGATCCGCTGACGGTCACCGGACTCGTCCTCCCGGCCGGCGACAACGTCCCCAACCCGCTGGCCACGAGCGTCGTCGCCTACGGCGTGCGCAACCCGTGGCGTGCCTCGTCCGACCGGGCCGACCTCGGCGGCAGCGGCGACGTGTGGTTCGGCGACGTCGGGCAGAACGGCGTCGAGGAGGTCGACCACCTCCCGATGGAGGACACGACGCGGACGACGCTGTGCCCGACGCAGACCGGGCCCGCACTGCCGGCCGTGCCGGTCAACTTCGGCTGGCACTTCAAGGAGGGCACGTTCGGGTTCAACCCCCATCTGTACGAGCTGCTGGGCGACGCCTCCGACGGCTTCGTCTACGCCGACCTGCCGTGCCAGCCACCGGACATGCGCGACCCGATGGCGCAGTACGACCACGACGAGGGCACGGCGGTCATCGGCGGGTTCGTCTACCGCGGTCCCGACCCGAGGCTGCAGGAGCTGAAGGGCAAGTACGTCTTCGGCGACTACTCGCGGCGCTTCAGCGGTGTCGGCAACGGCAACGGGGAGATCTTCCTGCTCGACGAGGGGGACGACTGCGACCCGGACGACTGCACTCCGCGGGTGAAGTACCTCGTGAACGGCACGCTCCCCGGCGACACGTTCATGCTGGGGTTCGGCGAGGACGCCCACGGCAACCTCTGGGCGCTCGCCAACGAGACCGGCATCCCGTTCGAGGAGACCGGGCTGGTGGCCAAGCTGGTGCGCGAGTGCGCCGACAAGGACTTCGTGAACGGAGAGCCTGATCGGACGCCGGACTGCAGGGACTAGCAGCTCCGTCTCGGGCGTCCGCCGGATCGGTCCAGATCCGGCGGACGCCCACCGTCTGCGCTCGGACCGGCGCCGGTGGAGGGACACGGTCGAGGCTCAAGGTCGGCCCTCGACCTGCCGACAGGCACACGGACGGGTCCGTCCCAGCCGAGGAGAACGCACGTGACGTCGAGCAGCGTGGCCACCGTCCCTCGGGCTCCGGAGTCCGGCGGGCGCCTGCGCTCCCTGCTCTGGACCACGTTCGCCTGCTGGGAGGCCGACCGGGACCGGCTCGACGACGCGGCCCTCGTGCTGAGCGAGCTGGTCGGCAACGCCGTCCGGCACGGTGAGGGCGAGACGCTGCAGGTCCGCCTGCGCCGCGAGCAGGACGTCCTGCGCATCGCCGTGCTCGACGGCTCCCGCCAGGGACCGGTCCCGCGCACCGCGTCCTACGAGGACGAGAGCGGGCGGGGCATGCTCATCATCGAGGCGCTGAGCCGCCGGTGGGGCTGGGAGCCCCGGACGACTGGCAAGATCGTGTGGGCGGACGTCCCCTGCTAGACGAGCCGGACGTACGAGGACCACGACGACGAAGGAGCTCGACGCGATGACGACGGCCGCCGAGGCAGAGCTCCAGCGGGTCGCCGACCTGTACGCGCACGCCGATCCCGACGCCCGGCAGAGCGAGGAGCTCGACGACCTGGTGGCCCGAGCGGCGGAGGTCGCCGGTGTGCCCATGGCGACGCTCAACCTGATCGACACCCATCGCCAGTGCCAGGTCGTGACGACGGGCTTCACCGGCTCGGTGACCCCTCGCCGCGAGGCCATGTGCAACGTCACGCTCGAGCTGGGCGCCTTCGTCCACGTCTCCGACGCCGCGGCGGACCCGCGTTTCGTCGACAGCCCGTGGGTGGACGGACGTCTCGGGGCCGTGCGGTTCTACGCCTCGGCGCCGTTGGTCTCCCGACGCGGGCACGTCATCGGCACGCTGTGCGCCTTCGACGTCGAGCCCCACGCGCTGTCCGACGCGCAGGTGGAGGAGCTCGTCGGACTCGCCGAGCAGGTCGTCGCCACCTTCGAGCGGCAGGGCGCCTCCCGACCGTGACGGGGGGCAGAACACCGCGTTCTCCGCAGAACGGTCGGGGGTCGTCGCACGGCCGCCGTTCTGACGCGCCGCGCCCGTGTGGGGCAGGGCCGTACCGGGAACGCCCTGCCTCGCAGCTCCCCGTCCCGGCCGTAGAACCCCCAGGGCGGGGCGCTGTGCGTTGCGGCACAGTCCGTCGCCCGGCGCCGCTGGACGGGTTCTCCCGCCCCTCGACCGGGTAGCCGCCGGGTCGTGGCGGTCACGCGCGGCGCATCGAGATCACCGGTCCGGCCGCTGGTCGTGACCGGCTTCGGACTGGGCGCCTTCCTGGACGGCATCGTGCTCCACCAGGTGCTGCAGTGGCACCACCTCGTCGTGGAGCTCCAGCCCGCGGACGACCTGGCGGGGCTGCAGGCCAACACGACGTGGGACGGCCTGTTCCACCTGGCGGCGTGGTCCGTGGTGGTGGTCGGCCTGCTGTGGACGGCGCGCAGCCGGGCCGACCTCCGGCTGCTCGGATGGCCGCAGCTGGTCGGTCCGCTGCTCGTCGGGTGGGGTGCCTTCCACATCACCGACCAGGCCGTCTTCCACCTGCTGCTCGAAGCCCACCACATCCGGATGGTGGAGGACTACCAGCTCTACGACTGGGGCTACACCGCGATCGGTGTCGCTCTCGTCGCGGGAGGGCTGGCCCTGTCCCGTCGTCGCCGGCCTCGCGCCTGACGCCCTGGCACGTGTCGCGCGACACGTCGCTCAAGGGCATCGGCATCCCGGTCGAGGGGTTGCACGAAGCGACCGCACCCGAACTCGGAGGGCACCATGCAGGACCTCGACCTCACCACCTCGCTCGTCGCCGACCCCGCGACCGGGCTCACCCCCGCCGACCTGCGTCGCGCGGCGCTCGCGGTCTGCGGCTACGCCACCGATGCCGGCGACGCCCGCGAGCTGCTGAGCGCCCTCGGGCTGCTCGACGAGCTGGGCGAGCGCAGCAGCCTCGCCAGCTAGTCCAGACCTCCCCGCGTCGCCCGTCCGCCTGCGGCGCGACGCCCCTCCCGGGCGACCGGCACGTAGCGTGACGCACGCCGCCTGCGGACCGGACCCGGTGTGCCGGGGCCCCGATAGGGTCGCCAGAGGCAACGAAGGGGGTGCGCGAGATGGCGGAGCAGCTCATCGCTCCGGCCTCCGTCCACCTGTCCTCGCGGGTCTGGACGGTCCCCAACGTCCTGTCCATGCTGCGGCTGGCCGGCGTCCCGCTGTTCCTGTACTGGGCGCTCGTGGCCCAGCACGACGGCCGGGCCATCCTGCTGCTGATGGCGGCCGGGGCCAGCGACTACTTCGACGGGATGATCGCCCGCCGCTGGAACAGCTTCACCCGGCTCGGCCAGCTGCTCGACCCGCTCGCCGACCGGCTGTACATCCTGGCGACCCTGCTCGCCCTGGTCGCGCGTGACGGCCTGCCGCTGTGGTGGGCGCTCCTGCTGATCGGCCGCGACCTCGCGCTGGTCCCGACGATCCCGTTCCTGCGGCGTCACGGGTACGGGCCTCTGCCCGTCCACTTCCTCGGCAAGGCAGCGACCTTCAACCTGCTGTACGCCTTTCCCATGCTGCTGGCGGCGCTGCCGGACAACGACGACCTGCTGGCCACGGTCTTCCGCCCGATGGGCTGGGCGTTCGCGGCGTGGGGGAGTGCGCTCTACCTGTGGTCGGGCGTTCTGTACGTCGTGCAGGTGCGCCAGCTCGTCCTGGCCGAGCGCGCAGAGGCCGAGGCCGCCCGGAGCGGGCCGGTCCGGGACGGCGCCGCCGGGAACGGGACCGCCGGGTCATGAAGGCCGTCGTGATGGCCGGGGGCGAGGGCACCCGACTGCGTCCGATGACCGCGAACCAGCCCAAGCCGCTGCTGCCGGTGGCCAACCGGCCGATCATGGAGCACGTCCTGCGGCTGCTCAAGCGGCACGGCTTCGACGAGACCGTGGTGACGGTGCAGTTCCTGGCCAGCCTGGTGCGGACCTACTTCGGCGACGGCGAAGAGCTCGGCATGCACCTGTCGTACGCCACCGAGGAGACCCCGCTCGGCACCGCCGGCTCGGTGCGCAACGCCTCGTCCGCGCTGCACGACGACGCCTTCCTGGTCATCTCCGGCGACGCGCTGACCGACATCGACCTCGGCGAGCTGGTGCGCGCCCACCGCTCGGCCGGCGCGCTCGTGACCGCCTGTCTCACCCGCGTCCCCGACCCGCTCGAGTTCGGCATCGTCATCCAGACCGAGGACGGCCGCATCGAGCGCTTCCTCGAGAAGCCCACCTGGGGGCAGGTCTTCAGCGACACCGTCAACACCGGCATCTACGTCATGGAGCCCGAGGTCTTCGCCCACGTCGAGCCGGGCCGCCCCGTCGACTGGTCCGGCGACGTCTTCCCGGCGCTGCTGGCCAAGGGGGCGCCGCTGTACGGGCACGTCGCCGAGGGCTACTGGGAGGACGTCGGCAGTCTCGACTCGTACGTGCGGGCGCAGGGCGACGTCCTGCACCGGCGCGTCGACGTCGACATCGACGGCTTCGAGGTCGCGCCCGGTGTCTGGGTCGGTGAGGGCGCCGACATCGATCCCGAGGCCAAGCTGATCGGTCCGCTGTGCATCGGCAAGCACGTCAAGGTGGAGGCCGGCGCCGAGCTGCGGCCGCTGACCGTCCTCGGTGACAACGTCGTCGTCAAGGGCGGCGCCGTCCTGGAACGAGCCGTCGTCCACGACAACGTCTTCGTCGGTCCGCAGGTCGGGCTGCGCGGCTGCGTCGTCGGCAAGAACAGCGACGTCATGCGCGCCGCGCGCATCGAGGAGGGTGCCGTCGTCGGCGACGAGTGCGTGGTGGAGGAGGAGGCCTACATCGCCAACGGCGTCAAGGTCTACCCCTTCAAGACCATCGAGGCCGGCGCCGTCGTGCACACCAGCGTCATCTGGGAGAGCCGCGGTTCCTCGTCGCTGTTCGGCCCGCGCGGCGTCTCCGGACTGGTCAACGTCGAGATCACACCCGAGTTCGTCGTGCGCCTGGCCTCGGCGTACGCCACGACCCTGCCCAAGGGCAGCACGGTCGTCACCGCCCGAGACGCCTCCCGGGCGGCTCGGGCCCTCAAGCGCGCCGTCATCTCGGCGCTGACCTCGAGCGCCATCGACGTGCACGACCTGGAGGTCGCCCCGCTGCCGGTCACCCGGTTCCAGACCCGCGAGACCGGTGCCGGCGGAGGTGTCGTGCTGCGCACGACGCCGGGCGACCCGGAGTCCATCGACATCGTCTTCCTCGACGCGGACGGCGCGGACCTCTCACCCGCCCGCCAGCGTGCGCTGGAGCGGGTGGTCAGCCGCCAGGAGTTCCGTCGGGCGTTCCCGGGCGAGATCGCCGAGCTGACCTTCCCCTCCAGGACCGTGGAGACCTACGTCCACGAGCTGCTCCGGACCATCGACGTGCGGGGGCTCGACGGCGCCGGCATGAAGGTGGTGCTCGACACCGCCGGTGGCGCGGTCTCGCTGGTGCTGCCCGCGCTGCTGGGCCGGCTGGGGGTCGACGTGCTCACCGTCAACAACCGGCTGAGCGAGACCGCCAGCAGCGAGACGGTGGCCGAGCACATGCGCGACCTCGAGCGGCTCGGCGATCTCGTCTCGAGCTCGCGGGCCGCCTTCGGGGTCCGCTTCGACCACGTCGGCGAGCGGCTGTCGCTGGTCGACGAGCGCGGCCGCTCCATCTCCGACGACCGGGCGCTGCTCGTCCTGCTCGACCTCGTCGCGGCCGAGCGACGTGGTGGCCGCATCGCCCTGCCCGTCACGACGACCCGCGTGGCCGAGCAGGTGACGCGGTTCCACGGCACCGAGGTGCTGTGGACGTCGACGGCGCCGGACGACCTGACCCGGGCGGCCGCAGGGCCCGGTGTCGTCTTCGGCGGCGACGGCCGCGGCGGGTTCGTGCTGCCGGAGTTCTCCGCGGCCCTGGACGGGATCGCGGCCTTCGTCCGGCTGCTGGGGCTGGTGGCCAGGACACGGCTGACGCTGTCCCAGATCGACGCGCGGATCCCGCAGGCGCACCTCGTCCGCCGGTCCGTGCCGACCCCCTGGGCGGTCAAGGGCGCGGTCATGCGCACCGTGGTGGCTGCGGCGGGCGGTCGCGAGGTCGACACGACCGACGGGGTCCGGGTCGTCGAGGCCGCGGGCGGGTGGGCGCTCGTCCTGCCCGACCCGTCGGAGGCCGTCACGCACGTGTGGGCGGAGGGCAGCGACCCGGCCGAGGCGACCGAGCTCATGACGCAGTGGGCCGAGGTCGTGGAGACCACGTCCGCCTGACCACCGGCACCTCCGGACTGGGGCAGGATGAGACGGTGACGAGCCAGGCGCCGGCGACCGCGCGGCCGGGGGGCGGACAGCCCCGGCCCCGCCGGGTCGACGGGTCCATGTCGCTGCTCGTCGACATGATGGCCGACACGCTGGACCAGGGCTACGCCGAGCGCGCCGCCGGCCGCAAGCCGGCTCCTGCCCGCCCGACCGGACGCCGCCGGCGGACGCGGGTGGCTCCGCTCCTCGGGCTGGTCGCCATCGGGATGCTCACCGGCACCGCCGTCGCGCAGGTCCGCGAGCGCTCGGCCGACGACCAGGGGCTGCGCGGCCAGCTGACTGCCGAGGTGGCAGCCCGCACCTCGCAGAGCGACGCGCTCGCTGCCCGAGCGGCCCGCCTGCGCGAGCGGGTCGCGGCGGTCCAGGAGCGGGCGCTGGGCGCGGACGCCGCTGGCAGGGCCGCCGCCCGGCGGCTGGCTGCCCTCGGTGCGGCGAGCGCCACGACGGCGGTCCGCGGCCCGGGCGTCGTCGTCACGCTCGAGGACGCCGCCGAGGGCGACCCGGTCGGTCCCGACCCGCTGCGCGGCGGCACCGTGCCGGAAGGACGCGTGCGCGACTCCGACCTGCAGGACGTCGTGAACGGCCTGTGGGCCGCAGGGGCCGAAGCCGTCGCGGTCAACGACCAGCGGCTGACCGCGCTGTCCGCCATCCGCAGCGCGGGTGAGTCGGTCCTGGTCGACCTGCGCCCGCTGACCCCGCCGTACGTCGTCGAGGCGATCGGGAACGCGGCTCGCCTGGAGGTCGGCTTCGTCGACGGACCCAGCGGCCGGCGGCTCTCGACCCTGACCTCGCTGTACGGCATCGGCGTCGACGTGCGCCGGGCCGAGGAGCTGGTGCTGCGGGCCGCCAGCGCACCGCAGCTGCGCGCCGCCACGCCGCGGCCGTCCGCGCGCCTGCCGGGCACGTCGCCGCCGGCGAAGGCCGCGCCCCCGGTGCCGGCCACGGAGGGCGCGCCATGATCCCCGCCGTCGCGCTCGTGCTGGGGGTGGTGCTGGGGCTGGTCCTCGAGCCCACCGTGCCGGCAGCCCTGCAGCCCTACCTGCCGATCGCCGTCGTCGCGGCGCTCGACGCCGTCTTCGGAGCCGTCCGCGCGCAGCTCGAGGGCATCTTCGACGACAAGGTGTTCGTCGTGTCGTTCGTGAGCAACGTTCTGGTGGCGGCCCTGGTCGTCTTCCTGGGCGACCAGCTCGGCGTCGGCGGACAGCTGTCGACCGGCGTCGTGGTCGTGCTCGGCATCCGCATCTTCAGCAACGCCGCCGCCATCCGGCGCCGGGTGTTCTCGGCGTGACCGACGCCGCGGCCCCACCGGACCGGCGCGGTCTGCTCGCGCCGAGACTGCGCCGGGTCGACGTCGCGGTCGCGGTGCTGCTGGGGCTGCTGGGCTTCGCCGCGGTGGTGCAGGTGCGCGCCACGCAGGAGGACGGTCCCCTCGCGGCGGCGCGTCAGGAGGACCTCGTCCAGATCCTCGACGACCTGGACAACCGCAACGAGCGGCTGCGGGCCGAGGTCGCCGCGCTGGAGCGGACCGAGCGGCAGCTCACCAGCGGCACCGGACGCACCCAGGCAGCGCTGCAGGAGGCCCGCCGGCGGGCGCAGCTGCTGGGCGTGCTGGCGGGGACGGTGCCGGCCAGTGGACCCGGCGTGCGCCTGACCATGACCGACCCCGACGGGGCCCTGCGGCCCGACGTGCTGCTCAACGCGCTCGAGGAGCTGCGCGCCGCCGGAGCGGAGGCGGTGCAGGTCGAGGGCAGCACGCCGGCAGGCGGCGGGCGAGACGCCCAGGTGCGGGTCGTCGCGAGCACGGCGTTCGTGGCCGGGGAGAGCGGTGGAGTCGTCGTGGACGGCGAGCTGCTGCTCCCGCCCTACCGCTTCGTCGTCATCGGCGACGCGGCGACGCTCGTCTCGGCGCTGCGCATCCCCGGCGGAGTGGTCGACAACGTCGAGCAGTTCGGCGGCCGCGCGGTGCTGGAGCGCTCCTCGTCCCTCGAGGTGGGCGCCTTGCGGCGTCTGGAACCGCCTCGTTACGCTCGCCCGGCGCCCTGACCGCAGGGCGCCGCCCCGCCGCCGCTCAGAGAGGCCCGCCCGTGCCGACCGAGGACCTGCGCTACACCGCTGAGCACGAGTGGATCGCGGTGGTCGGCGAGGGCGACGACGCGGTCCTGCGCGTCGGCATCACGGCCTACGCGCAGGAGGCCCTGGGCGACATCGTCTTCGTGACGCTGCCCGCAGTGGGGACCGAGCTGACGACGGGTCAGCCGTTCGGCGAGGTGGAGAGCACCAAGAGCGTCTCCGACGTGTACGCCCCCGTGGCCGGGACCGTGTCGGCCACCAACGACCAGCTCGACAGCGCGCCGGAGGTCGTCAACGCCGACCCGTTCGGCGAGGGCTGGCTGGTGGAGATCGCCCCGTCGGACGGTGTCGAGGCGGCCCTCGCCGCGGACGGCCTCATGGACGCGGACGCCTACGCGGCCCTGACCGCCCAGGCCTGACCCTCGACGTCCACCGGAGGGTCGGGCCGAAGTCTCCAGGCCCGGTTGACCCTCCGTGACCGGGCCGACTAGGTTCCCTGCATCTCGAGCCCCGCCGGGGCTTCTCTCCACTGCCGGGAGGCGGGCGACATCGTGTTCTGCACCCAGTGCGGCCATCAGAACCCTGACGGCAGCCGCTTCTGCGCCAGCTGCGGTGCGGCGCTGTCCCGGACAGGAGGGGAGCGCGCGGTCGAGACGACCTCGACCATCTCGCTGTCCGCTCTCGAGGGAGCCCTCGAGCACGAGGTCGGTCACGGCCCGGGCGATCCCGGTCCGGACGCCGGCGGGGCGGAGGCACTGCCTCCCGGCAGCGCGCTGCTGGTGGTCAAGCGGGGACCCAACGCGGGCAGCCGCTTCCTGCTCGACGCCGAGACCACCACCGCAGGACGCCACCCGGAGTCCGACATCTTCCTGGACGACGTCACCGTGTCCCGGCGGCACGCCGACTTCGTCCGTGAGGGCAGCGGCTTCGTCGTCCGCGACGTCGGCAGCCTGAACGGCACCTACCTCAACCGGGAGCGCATCGAGGCCGCCTCGCTGGCCGGCGGCGACGAGGTGCAGATCGGCAAGTACCGGCTCGTCTTCCTCGTCGGGCCGCGCGGAGGCGAGGGGTGAGCGCAGGCCTCGGCGCAGCCGGGGCCGTTCCGGCCCGGGCGTTCATGAGCATCGGCGAGGTGCTGGGCCAGCTGCGCCCCGACTTCGCCGACATCACCATCTCCAAGATCCGCTTCCTCGAGGCCGAGGGACTGGTGGAGCCCGAGCGGACCGCCTCGGGCTACCGGAAGTTCTCGCGCGAGGACCTCAGCCGACTGCGCTACGTCCTGACGGCGCAGCGGGACCACTACCTGCCCCTGCGCGTCATCAAGGAGCACCTCGAGGCGATCGACCGCGGTCTCGAACCACCCGCTCTGGGCGCGGGCGGGCCCAAGGTCCCGCGGGCCCTGGTCGCCGCCGAGGGGCTGCCCGCCCCGGACGCCTTCCTGCCCGAGGTCAGCGAGATCCGGCTGTCCCGCAAGGAGCTGCTGTCGGCCGCGGGCCTGCAGCCGGACCAGCTCGACCAGCTCGAGCAGTACGGCCTGCTCGCGCCGCGCGGGGGAGGCAGCCACTACGACGGCGACGCCTTGGTGGTCGCCAAGACCGTGGCCGAGATGGCCCGCTTCGGCATCGAGGCGAGGCACCTGCGCCCGTTCAAGGCCGCCGCCGAGCGGGAGATCGGGCTGGTGGAGCAGGTGGTGACCCCCCTGGTCCGGCAGCGCAACCCGGAGGCCCGCGCCCGGGCGGAGGAGGTGGCTCGCGAGCTCGCCGCGCTCTCGGTCAAGCTCCACGCCACCCTGGTCCGGGCAGGGCTCGGCCCCGGTCTGCGTCGATGACGGGCCCTGGTCGGCGGTCACCTGCGGGGTAGGCTCGGCGCGTACGCTGCGTCGCTCGCAGGGACCCGTGTGCACGACGAGGAGGAGCCCGTGGACGAGGCCGGTGAGGGCACCTCGCTGTCGGAGCTGAGCGTGGTGGGCGTCCGCGTCGAGCTGCCCAGCCAGCAGCCGATCGTCCTGCTCAAGGAGGTCGACGGCGACCGCTACCTCCCGATCTGGATCGGTGCGGTCGAGGCCACCGCCATCGCCTTCGCCCAGCAGGGGGTGGTCACCGCCCGGCCGATGACCCACGACCTCATGCGCGATCTGCTCACCGCCTTCGACCGCACCCTGCAGACGGTCACCATCACCGAGCTGCGCGAGGGCGTCTTCTACGCCGAGCTGGGCTTCGAGGACGGCGTCACCGTGAGCGCCCGTCCCTCGGACGCCATCGCCCTGGCGATGCGCAGCGGCGCGACGATCCGCTCCGAGGCGGCTGTCCTGGAGGAGGCGGGCATCGCCATCCCGGACGAGCAGGAGGACGAGGTCGAGAAGTTCCGCGAGTTCCTCGACCAGATCAGCCCGGAGGACTTCGAGAAGGGTTCCTGACTCGACCTCGACCTGAGGTCGAGCATCTCGACTCGCCGCGGGTGGTCGTTGACCCTGGTCGTGCCACTGCCTAGCGTCCGTCCCGGCCGGCGGACCGCGAGACCCGTCGACCGTGCCGGGACTGCACCGGACCGAGGACAGGAGCGCGACGTGGTGGACGACAGCTCGACGGAGCAGGACCCGGCTGCGTCGACCGCCGGGCAGGACGTCGCGCGAGCGCCCCTCGGTCTGCAGGGCACCCTGTTCGACGACCTGCCGGAGGACGAGCGACCCGGCGCCTCACCGCTCGACATCGGCTACCGCGGCCCCACCGCCTGCAGCGCGGCCGGCATCACCTACCGCCAGCTGGACTACTGGGCCCGCACCTCGCTCGTCGAGCCCAGCGTCCGGGAGGCGTCGGGCTCGGGCACCCAGCGGCTCTACTCCTTCCGCGACATCCTCGTCCTGAAGATCGTCAAGAAGCTGCTCGACGCCGGCATCTCGCTGCAGAACATCCGCACGGCCATCTCCACCCTGCGCGACCGCGGCGTGGCAGACCTCGCGCAGATCACGCTCATGAGCGACGGCACCACGGTCTACGAGTGCACGTCCACCGACGAGGTCGTCGACCTGCTGCAGGGCGGGCAGGCGGTGTTCGCCATCGCGGTCGGACGGCACGTGCGCGACGTCGAGGGCACCCTCGCGGCGCTGCCGGGGGAGCGCGCCACCCCGGCGGCCGGCGACGCGGCCGCCGCGCCGGCCGCCGACGAGCTGGCGACCCGCCG
>CADCUE010000033.1 GCA_902805805.1 uncultured Frankineae bacterium
GTCAAGGCGCTCGACGTGCTGTTCATCCTGCACGCCGACCACGAGCAGAACTGCTCGACCAACGCGGTGCGCTCGGTCGGCTCCACGCAGGTCGACCCCTACTCCGCGGTCTCCGCCGGCGTCGGCGCGCTCGGCGGCCCGCTGCACGGCGGCGCCAACGAGGCCGTGCTCCGGATGCTGCGCCGCATCGGCACCAAGAGCGAGATCCTGGCCATGATCCGCCGGCTCGCTGACGACGGCAAGGCCGTCATCGTCATCTCCTCCGAGTACCCCGAGCTGCTCGCCGTCAGCGACCGCGTCCTCGTCCTCCGCGAGGGGACGGTCGCACAGGAGCTGGAGCGCCGGGAGATCGCGAACGAGGAGTCCCTCCAGCTCGCCGTCCAAGGAGTCCCCGCATGACCACCACCGACCCGGGCGCAGACGCCGCCACCAGCACGAACCCGGAGCAGAAGCGCGCGAACGTCGACCCGCCGCAGCGCAGGCGCAATCCGCTCAGCGGCACGGACTGGCGCCGCTACATCATCTACATCGGCTTCGCCGTCGTGTTCCTCGTCTTCGCAGCCCTTCTCGGAGACGACGGTTTCCTGTCGCGCAACAACCTGCTCAACATCGTCCGGCAGACCGCCACCATCACGGTGATCGCCGTGGGGATGACCTACGTCATCTCCTGCGCCGAGATCGACCTGTCCGTGGGGTCGGTCGCCGGGCTGTCGAGCGTGGTGACGGCGATGGCGCTGTCCAGCTACGGGCTGCTCGCCGGCGTGGCAGCCGGTCTCGCCGTCGGGCTCATCGTCGGCACCATCAACGGCGGGCTGGTCAGCCGCCTCGGCATCCCCTCGTTCCTCGTCACCCTGGGCATGCTCGGCATCGCCGCCGGGGTCGCTCAGCGCATCACCGACTCCGCGCCACAGCCGATCCTGAACGACACGTACAACCTCGTCTTCGGCGGCGGCAACTTCGGCCCGATCCCCGGCCTGCTCGTCTGGATGGCCCTGGCCGTGACCCTCGGCGCCGTGGTACTGGCCAAGACACGTTTCGGCCGGCAGGTCCTCGCCACCGGCGGCAACCGCACCGCCGCCGAGTTCACCGGGGTGAACACCGTGCGGATAAAGTTCCAGGTGCTGCTGATCTCGGCGACCGCTGCCAGCATCGCAGGCATGCTCTACGCAGGCCGCCTGCAGTCGGGCCGCTTCCAGTGGGGCGCCGGCGACGAGCTGTCCGCCATCGCCGCCGTGATTCTCGGTGGCACCAGCCTGTTCGGCGGCGCCGGCACCGTGGTCGGCACCATGATGGGCGCCCTGCTCATCGGGCTCATCAACAACGGGCTGATCCTGGCAGGGCTGCAGTCCAGCGAGCAGCAGATCGTGCGTGGTGTGATCATCGTGCTCGCCGTCGCCCTGGCGAGGAAGAAGTGAGCGCCGCCCTGCGCTCGGGCATCATCGGCACTGGGTTCATCGGCGGTGTGCACGCCCGAGCGGTGCACGCCGCGGGCGGAACGCTCACCGCTGTGGCCGACTCCTCGCCCGCGACAGCGGAGCGCGGCCGGGAGCGGCTCAGAGCCGGGCGGGCCGCCTCCTCGGCCCAGGAGCTGATCGAGTCCGACGACGTCGACGTGGTGCACGTCTGCACGCCCAACCACCTGCACGCGCCGCTGGCCGAGCAGGCGCTCGCCGCCGGCAAGCACGTGGTGTGCGAGAAGCCGCTCGCCACGACGCTCGACGAGGCCCAGCACCTGGCCGACCTCGCCGACAAGGCGGGCGTCGTCACCGCCGTGCCGTTCGTGTACCGCTACTACCCGACGGTGCGGGAGGTCCGGGCCCGCATCCGGGCGGGCGAGCCCGGCCCGCTGTGGCTGCTGCACGGCTCGTACCTGCAGGACTGGCTCGTCGGCGAGGGCGAGAGCAACTGGCGGGTCGACCCGGCGCTCGGCGGCGCCTCCCGCGCCTTCGCCGACATCGGCGTGCACTGGTGCGACCTCATGGAGTTCGCCACCGGACACCGGATCACCTCGTTGACAGCCGCCCTCGCCTCGGCCTACGCCCAGCGCCGCGGGCCGGACGGTGTGGCACCAGTGGCCACGGAGGACGGCGCAGCGCTGCTCTTCCGCACCGACCAGGGCGCGACCGGGTCGCTCGTCGCGAGCCAGGTCTCGCCCGGACGCAAGAACCGGCTCTGGTTCTCCTTCGACGGCACGTCGGCGTCGTACTCCTTCGACCAGGAGCTGCCCGACTCGCTGTGGGTCGGCGGCAAGCACGGCAACACCACGGTCCACCGGAGCCCCGAGCTGCTGTCCGCGGAAGCGGGCGCGTACGTCACGCTGCCCGCCGGTCACCCCCAGGGGTACCAGGACAGCTTCAACGCCTTCGTCGCCGACACCTACGCAGCCATCACCGGCCCCGCCCCGGAGGGCTCGCCGACGTTCTCCGACGGCCTGCGCGCCGCGCAGATCACCGCTGCAGTCCTCGAGTCCGCACGGTCCCGCTCCTGGGTGGAGGTCCCCACATGAAGCTCGGATTCCTCACTGCCTGCCTGCCGAAGCGCAGCCTGGCCGACATCGCCCGCTGGGCCGCCAGCTCCGGCTTCGAAGCGCTCGAGGTGGCGGCCTGGCCGGCCCTGGGCGACCGTCCGTTCACCGCCACGCACCTGGACGTCGACGGCTTCTCGCCCGCCGATGCCGACAGCGTGCAGACGCTGTTCGGCGAGCACCACCTCACCCTGTCCTCGCTCGCGTACTACGACAACAACCTGCACCCCGATCCCGACGAGCGGGCCGCCGTCAACCAGCACGTCCTGGCCTGCATCGACGCCGCAGCGCTGCTCGGCTGCCCGACCGTGGGGACCTTCGTCGGGCGGGACCCCGGCAAGAGCGTCGCCGACAACCTGCGGGAGGCCGAGAAGGTCTTCGACCCGCTGGTCAGCCGAGCCGGCGAGAAGGGCGTCAAGCTGGTCATCGAGAACTGCGTGATGGAGGGCTGGCACCCCGACGGCTACCCCGGCAACCTGGCCTACTCGCCGGAGCTGTGGGAGTGGATGTTCGACCTCGGGCTCTACCTGAACTACGACCCGTCCCACCTGGTGTGGATGGGCATCGACCCGGTGGAGGCCCTCCGGCCCTACGTCGACAAGGTCGCCCACGCGCAGGCGAAGGACGTGCAGACCTTCCCCGAGCGCCGCAACCGCTTCGGCTGGCCGGGCCGCGCCGTGCACCGACCCGACCCCTGGGACGTCGGGTGGTGGCGCTACCGCGTCCCCGGCCTCGGCGAGGTCGACTGGCGCCGCGTCGTGGACACCCTCTACGAGGGCGGCTTCGACGGCGTCCTGTCCGTCGAGCACGAGGACCCCGTCTGGGGCGGCACGGAGGACCGGATCGAGACCGGCCTGCGCGTCGCGCACGGCACCCTGCGACCCCTGCTGGTCGCATGAGCACCCCACGGCAGGACGACATGGCACAGGGCTTCTTCGACGCCCACCAGCGAGCGACCCTCGAGGCCGCCATGGCGCGCATCATCCCGACCGACGACACCCCGGGAGCCCGCGAAGCGGGCACCATCGACTTCCTGGACCGCTACCTGACGGGGACTCAGCACGTCTACGCCAAGCCCGACGGCAGCGGCTTCGAGGAGCTCGCCGGACGGCGGCAGCAGGCCTGGCAGCAGCGCATCGACACGGTGCGGGAGCGCTACCTGGCTGGCGTGGTGGCCCTCGACGAGGCAGCACGTGCGCAAGGCGCCGACAGCTTCGTGGACCTCGACGAGGAGCGGCAGGACGCCGTCCTGCGCCAGCTCGAGTCGGGCCTCGACGACGAGCAGGAGGCGGAGCTCGAGCGGAGCCGGGTCACTCTCTACGGCGCGCCGGTCGAGGTCGCCCTGCAGCAGACCAGCGCCGAGGTGGACCTCGGCTTCGTGCCGCTGCTCGCGCTGCACACGCGGCAGGGCTTCTACAGCGACCCGATCTACGGCGGCAACCGGGACCAGGTCGGCTGGCGCACGATCGGCTTCCCCGGGCCGTCGTCCCTGGCAGAGGTGCACACCGGCCGTTACAGCACGCTCGACCACTTCGCCGACGACCGGGTCCACCCCGGCACCCAGGAGGGCTGACCCGTGTCCACACCGTCGAAGAAGGCGCCCGAGCGCGCCGACGTCCTCATCGTCGGTGCCGGGGCGTCCGGCGCCGCGGCCGCGAAGGTGCTGACCGAACGCGGGCTGCGGGTCGTCGCCCTGGAGCGCGGCCCGTGGCGCACCAAGGAGACGTTCGGTGGCGACGAGCTGGCCAACATCAACCGCTACAACCTGTGGCCCGACCCGCTGCTGAACCCGCGGACCGTCCGCGGCTCGGCCGACGAGCCGGCTCGCACCGAGCTGTTCTGCCCGGTGCCGCAGATGGTCGGGGGCGGGACCGTGCACTGGCAGGGCTGGCTACCGCGCTTCACCGAGTCCGACTTCCGCTTCCACAGCCTGGTCGGTGACGTACCAGGCGCGTCGCTCGCCGATTGGCCGATCAGCTACGACGACATCGAGCCCTACTACGACAAGGTCGAGTGGGCGTTCGGCGTCTCCGGGCACGCCGGCGCCAACAAGCACGAGTCGCGCCGCAGCCGCGGCTACCCCTGCCCGCCGATGCCACAGTCGCGCTACGCGCAGAAGTTCCACGAGGGGTGCGCGAAGCTGGGCTGGAACTCCTTCCCGACCCCGCAAGCCGCGCTCTCCCAGCCGTACGACGGCCGCCCGGCCACCGTCATCAGCGCCTTCGCTCAGCAGCACGGCGACCCGACCGGCACCCGGTCCAGTGCACTGAACGTCTTCGTGCCGCAGGCGGTCGCCACCGGCCGCTACGACCTGCGCGCCGACTGCTACGTCCGCGAGATCGCCCTGGATGAGCGCGGTCGTGCGAAGGGTGCCGTCTACGAGGATGCCGACGGCACTCTGCTGGAGCAGGAGGCCGACGTCGTCGTCCTCGCCTGCGGCGCCGTCGAGACGGCGCGACTGCTGCTGCTGTCGAGCAGCGCCCGCTTCCCGAACGGGCTCGCCAACGGCAGCGACCTCGTCGGGCGCAACGTCACCTTCCACGAGTACAGCGCCGCCGTCGCCACGTTCGACGACCCGATCTACGCCTGGGCCGGCGGTGGCTACGTCAGCGCCAGCAGCTTCGAGTTCTACGAGAGCGACGACAGCCGAGGCTTCGTCGGCGGTGGGCACATCGCCGCCGCAGGCGTCGGGATCCCGCTGCCCATCAACTGGACACTGCCCGACCGGCCGGCGTGGGGCGCGGGCGCCAAGCAGGTCGACCGAGACCACTTCAACCACAGCATGGCCGCGGCCATGGTCGTGCACGACATGCCGCAGCACGACAACCGTGTCGACCTCGATGACAGCGTCGTGGACGCGTGGGGGCTGCCCGTCGCCCGCATCACCCTCACGCCGCACGAGAACGACCTCAAGATGGGGCGGTTCCTCATCGACCGCAACGCCGAGATCCTCGAGGCGGCCGGAGCGAAGACGGTCCAGAAGGTCTACATCGACCGCATCACCGGCAACTGCTCGCACCAGCACGGCACGACGCGGATGGGCAACGACCCGGCGACGTCCGTGCTCGACCGCAACTGCCGGGCGCACGAGGTCGACAACCTGTTCGTCGTCGACGGCAGCCCAT
>CADCUE010000034.1 GCA_902805805.1 uncultured Frankineae bacterium
GGCTCGCTGCTGCGCTCGGCGTTCGAGCCGACACCGACGGGTCCGGACCCCGAGGCCATCTGGTCGGCGCTGGTCTCGGCCGTCGCCCGCGTCGAGCACGACGGCGCTGCAGCGATCGGCATCGGCAGTGCCGGACCCATGACGGCAGGCGGGGTCACCGTCTCGCCGCTCAACATCGTCGGGTGGCGCGACTTCCCGCTGCTGCAGCGGGTGCGGGACACCTACGGGCTGCCGGTCGTCGTCGACGGTGACGCCAAGGCGCTCGCGGTCGGCGAGGGCTGGAAGGGCGCCGGCGCCGGGGTCTCGAACTTCCTGGCGATGGTGGTGTCCACCGGCGTCGGGGGCGGGCTCGTCGTGGACGGGCGGCTGCTCGACGGAGGCCAGGGCAACGCCGGCCACGTCTGCCACGTCGTCGTGGTGCCCGGCGGCGCCGTCTGCGGGTGCACCGGACGCGGCTGCCTGGAGGCTGAGGTCAGCGGCACGGCGATCGGCAGGCGCATCGGCGCCCCCGCCGCCCAGGCGTCCGCCGAGGAGGTCGCGCGGGCCGGCCGGCTGCTCGGCGAGGGCCTCGCCTCGGTGGTCAACCTGCTCGACCTCGAGCTCGTCGCCGTCGGCGGCTCGGTCGCGCTCGGCTTCGGCGACCCGTTCTTCGCCGCGTGCAACGACGCGCTGCACGACACCAGCCGGCTCGGCTTCACGGCCGGCTCCCGCGTGGTGCCCGTCGGTCTGGGCAAGGACGGCCCGCTGATCGGCGCCGGCGCCCTGGGCTGGCGCCTGCTCGGCGCGGACGTCGGCGTCGCCTGAGCCGACCTCGGACGGCACTCAGACGGCGATCCAGACGGGCGCTTCAGACGGCGCTGTGCAGGGCGGCCGGGGCCACCAGGACCGGCTCGGGGACCAGCTCGACGCCGAACGCCTGCTGGACCCCGTCCCGGATCGCTCCCGCGACGTCGAGCAGGTCGGCCGACGTGCCGCCACCCCGGTTGACCAGCGCGAGCGTGTGCTTGCTGGAGATGCCGACGGGTCCCTCGAAGGCCCCCTTGCCGAAGCCCGCGCGCTCGATGAGCCAGGCCGCCGACACCTTGGTGCGGCCGTCCGGCTCCGCCCACTCCGGCGAGCGCACGGCAGCTCCGCAGCGCTCGGTGACCCGTGCCCGCAGCGCCTGCAGCTGCTCACCGGTCAGCAGCGGGTTGGTGAAGAACGACCCGGCGCTGCGGGTGTCCGGGTCGGCGGCGTCGAGCACCATGCCCTTGCCCCGACGCAGGGCCAGCACCGCCTCGCGCACCTCGGTCAGCGGCGCCCGCTCACCGACCTGGACCCCGAGCCGGCGGGCCAGCTCGGCGTAGCCCACGGGCGCGGACAGCTCCCCGACGCCCAGTGAGAAGGTCACGGCCAGGACCACCCACCGGCCCGGCTCGTCCTTGAAAGCGCTGTGCCGGTAGGCGAACCGGCAGTCCTGTCCGGACAGGACGACGGTCGCGCCGACCTGCCGGTCGTACGCCCGGACGCCGACCACGGTCTGCGAGACGTCCTGGCCGTACGCGCCGATGTTCTGCACCACGCTGGCGCCGACGAGTCCGGGGATGCCCGACAGCGCCTCCAGACCGACCAGCCGGTCGGCGACGCACAGCCCGACGAAGGACTCCCACTCCTCACCGGCGGCGGCGGTGAGCAGCACCCGGTCGCCGTCGTGCTCGGCTGCCAGGCCGTGGACGGCCACGCGCAGGACGGTCCCGTCCACGCCCTCGTCGGGCAGGACGACGTTGCTCCCGCCGCCCAGCACCAGCAGCCGCTCCCCGGCGGCGTCGGCGGCGCGCACGACCTCGACCACGGAGCGCTCGTCGTACGCCGTCACCAGCCGGCGCGCGCGACCACCGAGACGCAGCGTCGTCAGCGGGGCGAGCGGGACGTCGGGTCGGTCGAGCACCGGACCAGCGTAGGCACCCGGTCGTCCTAGGCGGGGGCTGCGACGGCGAGCCGCGAGGTGCGGCGGTGATGACGGACCAGGTCGGCGGTGAACAGTGCGAGACCCGCCCACACCAGCACGAAGCCGAGCAGCCTGACGGGCGGCAGCGGCTCGTCGAAGAGCGTGACGCCGAGCGCGAACTGCAGGGTCGGCGCGAGGTACTGCAGCAGTCCGAGCGTGGTGAGCGGGACGCGGGAGGCGGCGGCCCCGAACGCCAGCAGCGGGACCGCGGTGACCAGACCGGACAACGCGAGCAGCGCGGCGTGCCCCGGGCCCTCGCTGCCGAACGTGCCGGCGCCGGTCGCGCCGAGCACGGCGACGTAGACCCCGGCGACCGGCAGCAGCACCGCGGTCTCGATCGCCAGGCCCTCGACGGCACCGACGCCGGTCGTCTTCTTGAGCAGGCCGTAGGCCCCGAAGGAGAACGCCAGCGCCAGGGCGATCCACGGTGGCCGGCCGTTCTCGACGGTCAGGACGACGACGGCGAGGAAGGCGAGCCCGAGCGCGGTCCACTGGGCCGGGCGCAGCCGCTCACCGAGCACCAGCACGCCGAGCAGCACCGTGACGATCGGGTTGACGAAGTAGCCGAGGGAGGTCTCGACCACCTGCTCGGAGGTGACGCCGTAGATGTAGGTGCCCCAGTTGACGGCGATCACCACGGCGGCGGCGGTCAGCATGAGCAGCCGGCGCCGGTCGGCCCCCGCGGCGCGCACGGAGGACAGGCGGCCGGTGACGGCCAGCAGGACGGCCACGACGGCGAGCGACCAGAGCACCCGGTGGGCGAGGACCTCGAGCGACCCGGTGGGCGCGAGCAGCGGCCAGTACAGCGGGAACAGCCCCCACAGCAGGTACGCCGACGCGCCGTAGAGGGCCCCGGACCGGGTCTCGGTCACCCGGTCGAGGCTAGTGCTCGCTCGTGCAGCAGCCCCTGACCCCCGACAGGGTCGCGGTGGCGGCGGGAAGTCCTCGGCCGGTGGCAGGCTTGACGGGACCACGGACGACGGAGCAGGGGGCCCGAGTGCTGCTGGCCGCAGGAGAGGGACCGCCGCAGTTCCTGACGCAGATCGCGGCGCTGGTGGTGGCCGGGGCGGTGATCGGCTACGTCTGCGCCCGGCTGCGCATCGTGCCGATCGTCGGCTTCCTGCTGGCGGGCGTGCTGATCGGCCCGAACGCGCTGGCCGTCGTCCGCGAGCGCGAGGTGATCGACGCCGCCGCCGAGATCGGCGTCATCCTGCTGCTGTTCACGATCGGCATCGAGTTCTCCATCGGCCGGCTGATGTCGATCCGCCGGCTGGTGCTGCTCGGCGGGTCGCTGCAGGTGCTCAGCGCGGTCGCCGTGGTCACCGGCGTGCTCGTGCTGGCCGGTGTCGACCTGCGCCCGGCGCTGTTCACCGGCCTGCTCGTCTCGCTGTCCTCGACCGCCATCGTGCTCAAGCTGCTCGCCGACCGCGGCGCCACCGGCTCGGCGACCGGCCAGACGAGCCTGGGACTGCTGATCTTCCAGGACCTCGCCGTCGTGGCGATGGTGCTCCTGCTGCCGGTGCTCGGCGACGGGGACGGCGGCGGGGCCGGCGGACTGGTCCGCGCTCTCGCGACCGCCGCGGCGGTCATCGCGATCACGCTCGTGGTCGCGCGCCGGGTGATGCCCCCGGTGCTGGAGGCCGTCGCCCGGGCGTGCTCGCCCGAGGTCTTCCTGCTCTCGGTCATCGCGCTGTGCCTGGGCACCGCCTACCTGACCGCCCTGGCCGGGGTCTCGGTGTCGCTGGGCGCCTTCCTCGCCGGGCTGGTCGTCAGCGAGTCGCGTCACTCGGCGCACGCGCTGGGCGAGGTGCTGCCGCTGCAGATCCTGTTCTCCGCGACCTTCTTCCTGTCGATCGGGACCCTGCTCGACGTCCGCTTCCTGCTCGAGCAGCCGCTGCTCGTGCTGGCCGCCGTGGCGCTCGTGCTCGTCGTCAAGACGGTCACCACGGTCGGCGCCGCGCTGGCCACCGGGGTCGGCGCGGCGACCGCGGCGAGCGCCGGCCTGCTGCTGGCGCAGGTGGGCGAGTTCGCCTTCGTCCTGGAGCGTCTCGGGCGCGAGGTCGGCCTCACCCCGGCGGGGCTCGGGGAGGACGGGTCGCAGGCCTTCATCGCCGCGACGGTCCTGCTCCTGGTCGCCACGCCCGGGCTGGCCGCGGGCGGCCGCGCCGCGGCGAGCCGTCTGGAGCGGCGACGCGGCACGGCGCCCACGCGGCCCGGCCAGACCCCGGTCGACGCCGCGCCGGCGCAGGGGCACGTGCTCATCTCGGGCTGGGGCCGGGCCGCCCGGCACGTGGCGCAGGAGCTGACCGGCGCCGGCATCGACGTGGTCGTGACGACCCTGTCCCCCGACGGCGCCGCGGAGGCGGAGGACGCCGGGCTGCGGGTCGTGCGGGGTGACTCGACCAAGGCGCCGGTGCTCGAGGCCGCAGGAGCGGCGCACGCGCGTGCCGTCGTCGTGGGTGACGACCTGCCGGAGCAGGCCGCGCGCATCGCGGGCGTGCTCGCGACCACCGCACCGGGCGCCCGGGTCGTCGTGCTGGCACCCGACGCGGACGCCGTCGCCGAGCTGCACGCAGCCGGCGTGTCGGACGTCGTGCTGGCCGACCGCTCGGTGCACGAGCACCTGACCCGCACGGTCCTGTCACGCCTGCGCCCGGTCGAGCCCAGCCGCACGACCGTCGTCGACACCGACCACGTCGTGGCGTTCCGCGCCTCCTCCACGACCGCGTGCGTGCACGCCTCGGTGTCCCGGCCGGTCCTGCCCTCGGCAGCCGGCTGCACCGAGTGCCTGCGTCGCGGGGACAGCTGGGTGCACCTGCGGATGTGCACGACGTGCGGTCACGTCGGGTGCTGCGACAGCTCACCGGGCCGGCACGCCGCCCGGCACGCGGACACCGACGACCACCCCGTGATGTGCTCGCTCGAGCCGGGTGAGCACTGGGGCTGGTGCTACCTCGACCGCGCCACGCTGGAGCCCGCCTCGGCCTCGTCGTCGGCCTGACGCGCCGCGGCGACGGCCGCGTCGGTGTCGGTGGCGGCGAGCAGCGCCCCGCCGGAGACGAACAGCACGAGCAGCGACAGCAGGGCGCTGCGGTAGGAGCCCGTGATCTCCAGCACGACGGCGAACAGCAGCGTGCCGACCCACGCGGTTCCCCGCTCGGCCAGCTCGTAGAAGCCGAAGAACGACGCCTGCCGCCCGGCCGGGACCATCGACGAGAACAGCGACCGGGCCAGCGCCTGCGAGCCGCCGAGCACGATCGCGATGGCGACGCCGAGCACGTACGCCGCGGTGGTGCTGTCGAGCGCGACCACGGCGTACAGGACGATGCCCACCCAGACGATCAGCGTGCCCATCAGCGTCGTCTTGGCGCCCAGGCGCTCGGCGAGCCGGCCGGACACCCCCGCGCCGAAGACGGCGACCACCTGGATGAGCAGCACGAGCTGGAGCAGGAACGGGGTCGCGTCGTCGCGGGGCAGCCCCTTCGCGACGAACAGCTCCTCCTCCAGCACGACCGCCGACAGCGCGACCACGGCCTGGATGGCGTCGTTGAACAGCAGGAAGGCCAGGAGGTAGCGCGCCGTCCCGGGCAGCGCGCGCAGCGCCCGCAGCGACCCGCGCAGCTGGCGCATCGAGTCGGCCACCTGACGGAGCAGCCGCTCGGGAGCCGGCGTCCCGTCGTAGCCGGGCAGCTGCCGGACGGCGTCCAGCCGCCGGACCGCGACGGTGCCGACGACGGCCCACCACACCGCCGACAGGCCGATGGCCAGGCGCACGGCTTCACCCCGGGTCAGGCCGAGGGACTCGGCTGCCGTCACGAGCCCGAGCGAGACCGCCAGCACGAACGCCCCACCGGCGTAGCCGGCGGCGAACCCCCGGGCCGACACGCGGTGCCGGTCGGGCAGCTCCGCGACGTCGCTCAGGAAGGCGTTGTAGGCCAGGATCGCCGCGCCGTACGCCACGTTGGCGACCACGAACGCCAGCAGTCCCGGCACGACCGTGCCCGAGGGGGTGAGGGCCAGCGCCACCGTGGCCAGGGACCCGACGCCGGTCGACACGACGAGCAGCCGCCGCTTCGCCGTCGGGCGGTCGGCCAGCGCGCCCAGCACGGGCAGCGCCAGGACCTGCAGCATCACCGAGAAGCTCACGGCGAACGCGAACACCGACGCCGCCCGCGGGGAGAACAGCAGCAGCTCCACCTGACCGTCCGGGCCGGCGGCGTCCTCGGCCAGCGCGGTGAGGAACGGTCCGCCGACCGCCGTGACCACCGTCGTGACGAACGCGGAGTTCGCGACGTCGTAGAGCGTGAAGCCGGAGACCGCCCGGCGGCGAGGGTCGAGCGCGCGATCGGTCACGAGGTCTCCTGGCTGGGGCGGCGATGTGCCTGCGTGCAGTGTCCCTGCGGCGGGCGCCGCCGGGCATCCGCAGTACTACTCGCGTGTCGCGGTGTGTAGAGTGACCGACGGTTGATGTTGCACCTCTTCGCTCGTGTTTTCTGAACGCCCGCGGATGTGTGGTCGCGGGCGTTCTCGAACGTCTCCGACACCTCAGCTTCGGACGTGCACAGTGCGCGACCGACTCGGTCTTCGAAGGAGATGTTCATGGCTCAGGGTTCTGTGAAGTGGTTCAACGCCGAGAAGGGCTTCGGCTTCATCGCGCAGGACGGCGGCGGTGCCGACGTCTTCGTCCACTTCTCCGCCATCCAGTCGCAGGGCTACAAGTCCCTCGAGGAGAACCAGCGCGTCGAGTTCGACATCACGCAGGGCCCGAAGGGCCCGCAGGCGGAGAACGTCGTCCCGCAGTAGTCCCCTCACGTCCCGACGGCCCGGTCCCCTCGTGGGGCCGGGCCGTCGGCGTGCCCGGGCTCGTGCGTGTCGCCGACGTCACCCGTTCACCCGGCCGCTCAGGGGGCACGCTGGCGGGATGACGACCACCACGTCGCAGGTGCGCACGGACGACGGCGCCGAGCTGCACGTCGAGACCGACCACGTGCCGTCCTCGCCGCTGAGCGTCGTCCTCGTGCACGGCTTCACCGCCGACCTGGAGGAGTTCGCGCTCCAGCGCGAGACGCTGCGGGGCCGTGCGACGACGGTGCTGTACGACTGCCGCGGCCACGGGCGCAGCCGGCAGGGGCCGGTGCGCAACGCCTCCATCGACCAGCTCGGCCGTGACCTCGGCGCCGTGCTCGACCAGGCCGTCCCTGCGGGGCCGGTCGTGCTGCTGGGCCACTCCATGGGCGGCATGACGATCATGGCGCTGGCGCGCCAGCGCCCGGAGCTGTTCGGCCCGCGGGTCGCCGGCGCCTTCCTCCTCGCGACGTCCTCCGGCGGTCTGGTCGAGAAGGGGGCGGTCGGTCTCGCGGTGCGCGTGCTGCGCCGGCTCGGCCTGCTGCAGCTCTACCTCGCGCTGTTCGCGCTGTGGGCCCCCCTGCTCGAGCGCTTCCGCGTCCGCGGCAGCCGGCTGGGCCGGGCGTACTTCCGCCGCTACCTGTTCGGCACGGACGACGCCACCCCGGAGACCGTCCGGCAGGTGCAGGACCTGCTCGAGCAGACGCCCTTCCCCGTGATGGCGGCCTTCTACTCGACCCTGCTCGACCACGACGAGCAGGCCTCGCTGCACGTCATGCAGGCCATCCCCGTGACGCTGCTCGTCGGCGACGCCGACCGCCTCACCCCGGTGAGCCACAGCCGCCGCATGGCGCTGGCGCTGCCCGACGCCGAGCTCGTCGTCGTGCCGGGTGCGGGCCACAGCGTCAACATCACGCGGCGCGCGGTCGTCGACGACGCCCTGCTGCGGCTGCTCGACCGGACCCGGCAGGCGCAGGCGGCCTGAGGCGGCGCGACCGACCGCCCTCGGGCGGGCGGTGGGGCAGACTGGACGGGCAGGCACCGGCGACGGACCGCGCCGCACTCCCGACCGAGAGCAGGCCGAACACCGTGGACGACACCCTCACCGCGCAGACGCAGACGGCCGTCGACGAAGCCCTCCTGCGCGTCCAGGCGCAGGTCGAGGCCGATCCCGAGCTCGTCTTCGGCGACGTGGTGGAGTCGGTCGCCCTCGAGTGCGACGACCTCGACGTGGCCGTCCAGCTGTGCGTGCAGAGCATGGACTTCGTGCCGGACACCATCCGCCGGCGGGTCTTCGAGGCCGAGAACGCCGACGTCATCGCCGCCAACGCGCTGGTCACAGCCGAGCGCGACGCCGTCGAGGCCAAGGCCAAGCAGCGCACCGCCAAGGCGGCCGCGACCCGCGCGGCCACCCTCGCCCGCGAGGCCGAGGTCGAGAAGGCCGCGATCAAGTCGGCGACCTGCCCGGACTGCTTCCAGGTCAGGGCCGCCAGCGGCGTCTGCGGCTGCGACTGAGCGGCTGCGACTGAGCGGCCGCCCTCAGAGCAGCGTCTCGAGCGGCTCGGCCGAGACCACGACGAGCCGCTGGGTGGCGCGGGTGAGGGCGACGTAGAGGCTGCGCAGCCCCGCCACGGGGTGCGCCGCCTCCGCCACGATGCCGTGCGGGTCGACGACGACGCACCCGTCGTACTCCAGGCCCTTGACCTGCCACGGGTCGACGACCGAGAGCCGGGGCGAGTGCGGCAGCAGGTCGCGCACCGACCGTGCGCGACCGTGCGGCGCGACCACGCCGACCGTGCCGGAGACCTGGCCGAGCAGGCGCTCGACCGCCGCCGGGAGCTCGGCCAGGACGTCGCCCGAGAGCAGGAGCGGCTCCACCCCCGTGCTCCGGACCGCAGCCGGCGCCTGCAGCCCGGGGTCGATGCGGGCCAGCAGGCGGGCGGCGAGCGCCGCGACCTCCGTGCTCGTGCGGTAGTTGGTCGTGAGCTCCACCGTGCGCAGCCGGTTCCTGCCGAGCACCGAGGCCAGCGCGTCCTGGACCTCCTGCACGTCCGGCCAGGCCGACTGCACCCAGTCGCCGACGACGGTCCACGTGGCGCCGCGCGCCCGCCGTCCGAGCATCCGCCACTGCATCGGGGTGACGTCCTGCGCCTCGTCGACGACGACGTGCGCGAAGGTCCGGTAGTCGCGCTCCTCGGCCAGGTTGCGCCGGGCCCGGGCGGTGCGGTCGAAGTGGGTCGTCACCTCGGAGGTCCGCGCCAGCTCGTCGAGCTCGCCGAGCTCGTCCCAGCCGTCGTCCTCCGGCTCGACCTCGACCGGCGCAGCGCCGCACAGCTCGACCAGCTCGTCGTACAGCGCGGCGTCCGCCGCCGTCAGCCCGTCGCCGTCCGCGTCGGAGGACGAGGGCGGCCACGTCGCCGCGACGGCGCTGATCTCCGCGTCGGTGAGCACGCCGCGGGCCAGGTCGCCCAGCGGCAGCTCACCCGACCGCAGGCGCGACAGGAGCGCCCAGGGCTGCAGCACCGGCCAGGCCGCGTCCAGCGCCCGGCGGAAGGCCGGGTCGGAGCGCAGCCAGGAGGCGAAGTCCTCGCGGTCGTCCTCCTCGATGCGGCCGGCCTCGGGACGGCGCTGCCAGGCCCGCCAGCACAGCTCGACCAGCGCCGCGGCGAACGCCGCCCGGCCGCTGTTGTGGCTGCGGGAGGACCGGTGCACCTGGCTGCGGCGCCGGGCGATGTCCCCGCCCCGCACGGTCACCGAGACGCCCCAGTGCAGCAGCTCGAGGTCGGCCAGGCGCCGTGCGCCGGCCTGCGACCGCACCAGCGCCCGGAGCACGTCGACCATGCGCGCGGAGCCCTTGACCGCCACGGCGGCCGGGCCGTCCCAGCCGGTGACCTCGACACCCCGGGGCAGCTCGGGCAGGTCGGCCAGGCTGGCCAGGCGGACGCTCGTCTCGCCGAGCGCCGGCAGCACGGCGGCGATGTAGTCGACGAACACCGGCGACGGCCCGACGACGAGGACGCCGCGTCGGGAGTACCACTCGCGCCGCGCGTACATGAGGTAGGCCACCCGGTGGAGCGCGACCGCGGTCTTGCCCGTGCCCGGGCCGCCGGTCACGACGAGGGCCCCGTCGTCGGGAGCCCGGACCGCCTCGTCCTGCTCCCGCTGGATCGTGGCGACGATGTCGCGCATCTGGCCGGTGCGCTCGCGCGACACCGCGGCGAGGAAGGCGCCGTCGCCGACCACGACCGTGCCCTCGAGCTCGTCCGTGGCGGCGGCGTCCAGCAGCTCGTCGTCGACCCCGATCACCTGGTCGCGCCGGGTGCTGATCGTCCGGCGGCGGACCACGCCCTGCGGGTCGGCGGCGGTCGCCCGGTAGAAGGCGGCTGCGGCAGGCGCCCGCCAGTCGACGACGATCGGCTCCTGCTCGTCGGTGCGCAGGCCCCGCCGGCCGATGTGGTGGACGGCGCCCTCCGCGAGGTCGAGCCGGCCGAAGACCAGCCCCTCCCCGGCCATGTCCAGCTCGGCCCGGCGGTTGGCGGCCGCCTGCGCGGTGACGTCCCGCTCGTAGACCGCCTGCGGGGAGCCGCCCGTGGGACGCACGCTCTCCGTCTGCCGCTGCAGGGCCTCGGCCCGCAGGACCTCGAGCCGGGCGAGCGCTCGGCGCAGGACCGCCTGCTCGCGCTCGACCTCCGTCGCCAGGGCGCTGCGGGCGGCGTCCTGTCCGGGCGCGGTCTCGGCGGTCACCGCGACAGTCTGCCGGTCGGCCGCAGCACGGTCACCCCGGAGGGACGAGACGCACCTCACCCGTCGCCAGGACGGCCACGCAGTGACGGCACAGGTGGACCTCGCGGGTCACGAAGTAGGAGCCCTCGCCGTCGCACGCGCTGCAGGACGGCCGGGGCCGCGGCGCAGGCGGGGTCCGGCGCGCCGGCACGCCCTTGAGCCCGGCGCGGATCTGGGCGATCGCGCGGTCGCGGACCTCGGCGGACGCCGGACCCGGGCCGCCCTCCCGCTGACGGCTGCGGGCCCGCTGCTCGAGCTCCTGTGCGTGCGCAGCGTCCGGCGGCACCTGGCCGACCAGCGCCTGCAGGACGCTCCGGACCCGCGCGGCGTCGCCCTCGACGCTGCCCTGCGACGGCTCGCCGCCGATGCGGTGCCGCAGCTGGCCGGTGCGCCAGCCGCCCGCCACGAGTGCGTCGACGAGGCCGTCGACCTCCGCGGTGTCGAGCTCGCGCGCCAGGAGCAGCGGCAGAGAGCAGAGGACGTCTGCGGTGTGCGGGGACCGTACGCGCATGTGGCCCATCGCAGCACGGGGCTCCGACAGAACGGGGACGCGCCGACGCGGCGCGGCGCGCAGACACCCGGACACCGCTGCGCGGGACGCCGCTACGGTGCAGCCGTGGACACCGACAGCACCGGCACCTCCCGCTCCGTCCTGGTCACCGGCGGCAGCCGCGGGATCGGCCTGGCCACGGCCCGGGCCCTCGCGGCGCAGGGGCACCGCGTCGCGGTGACCTACCGCTCCTCGCCGCCGGACGGCCTGCTCGGGGTGACCTGCGACGTCACGTCCAGCGAGGACGTCGACCGCGCCTTCTCCACCGTCGAGAAGGAGCAGGGCCCGGTGGAGGTCGTGGTCTCGAACGCCGGCATCACCGAGGACACCCTGCTCATGCGCATGAGCGAGGAGTCGTTCGCGCGGGTCCTCGACACCAACCTCACCGCCTCCTACCGGGTGGCCAAGCGGGCCTGCCGCTCGATGCTCAAGGCGCGCTACGGGCGGCTGGTGTTCGTCTCCTCCGTCGTGGCGCTGTCGGGCAGCGCCGGACAGGTCAACTACGCCGCCAGCAAGGCCGGCCTGGTCGGCCTGTCCCGCTCCATCGCGCGCGAGCTCGGCAGCCGCGGGATCACCAGCAACGTGATCTCCCCGGGCTACGTCGACACCGACATGACGGCCGAGCTCGCCGACACCCGCCGCGAGGAGCTCGTCAGGACGATCCCGCTCGGCCGGACGGCGACCGCCGACGAGATCGCGGCGGTGATCGCCTTCCTGTGCAGCGACGCGGCGTCGTACGTCACGGGCGCCGTGGTCCCCGTCGACGGCGGGCTCGGCATGGGGCACTGACCGCGTGCGGATGCTGCTGCCGGACGTGCGGCCGCTGACGGAGCCGGACCTGCTGGACCTGTACGGGGACGGCGTGGACGCTCAGCTGCGCGCCGGCTTCGTGCTCAGCCTCGACGGTGGGATCGCGCACGACGGCGGCAGCCGGCCGCTGCAGACCCCGGCCGACCAGGCTGCCTTCTCCGCCCTGCGGGCCGTCTGCGACGCCGTCGTGGTCGGGGCCGGCACGGTGCGGGCCGAGGGCTACGGTCCGGTCCGCCCCCGGCCCGCCGGGGCTGCCTGGCGGCGGGCGCGCGCGATGCCGGAGCGGCCGCCGATCGTGGTCGTGAGCCGGTCGCTCGACCTCGACCCGACCGACCGGTGCTTCACCGGACCGGCCGTCGTCGTGACCTGCCGGGCCTCCGACCCCTCGCGGCGAGCAGCCCTGGCGCAGGTCGCCGACGTGGTCGTCGCGGGGGACGACGACGTCGACCTGCCCCGGGCGGTCGCGCAGCTGCGGGAGCGCGGCCTGTCGCGCCTGCTCTGCGAGGGCGGTCCGTCGCTGCTGACCGCGCTGCTGGCCGCCGACCTGGTGGACGAGCTGTGCCTGACGCTGACGCCGCTGCTGCTCGGGACGGCGCCCACGCTGCTCACCCGCGCGCTGCCCGTCCCCGTGCCGCTCGAGCTGGCGCACCTCGTCGACGGCGGGGACGGCGTGCTGCTGGCGCGCTGCACCGTCGGGCACCGCCGGTCAGACGCGCAGCTCCAGGGTGCAGCACTTGACCGAGCCGCCGGCCTTGAGCAGCTCTGACAGGTCGACCGGGACCGGGCGGTAGCCGGCGTCGCGGAGCTGGGCGATGAGGCCGACGGCGTCCTGGCTGATCACGACGTTCAGCCCGTCGGACACGAAGTTGAGCCCGAGCACCTCCGCGTCGGCGCCCTCGACGAGGACCGCGTCGGGGTAGAGCGTCTCGAGCAGGTCGCGCCCGGCTGCGCTGAAGGCGGGTGGGTAGTAGGCGATGGTGCTGTGGTCGAGCGCGGCGAGGCACGTGTCGAGGTGGTAGTAGCGCGGGTCCACCAGCTCGAGGCCGAGCACCTCCACACCCAGGACCTCGGAGGCCTCGGCGTGCGCTCCGGGATCGGTGCGGTAGCCGGTGCCGGCCAGGACGCGGTCGCCGACGACGACGAAGTCACCCTCCCCCTCGTTGACGTGGGTCGCCTCGACGACGTCCAGTCCGGCCGCCCGGAGCCGGGCCACGTGGGCAGGACCCTCCGCCGTGCGCTGCGGATGCGTGAAGCGGGCGCCGAGCGCGCGGCCCCCGTGCACCAGAGCGCCGTTGGCCGCGAACACCATGTCCGGCAGACCGGGTACGGCCTCGATGAGCTCGACGCGATGACCCAGCGCCTCGTACGTCGCGCGCAGTGCCTCCCACTGGCGGACGGCCCGGGCGCGGTCGACCGGGCGGGTGGGGTCCATCCACGGGTTGATCGCGTACGAGACCTCGAAGTGCTCCGGCCGGCACATGAGGTAGCGACGGGCGGTCGGGGTGCGGCGCGGCACGGGGCCGGCCGGCGCGAGGACGGTCACGGGGCTCCTGAGGACGAGGCGAGCGGGCGCAAGCCCGAGCGTCCACGCTAGGCAGTCGCCGCGCGCACGACAATGCCGCTCCGTTGCGCACCGACCGACGGTCCGCTGCGTCGTACCGCCAACAGCGACGATCTGTTGCGCGGGACCTCAGTCCCTCAGGCGGCCGCCCGCTCCAGCTCGCGGACCGGCTGTGCCGGCACCCCCGACACCGGACCGGCGCGTCTCGTGACGCGCTCGGCGATCAGCACGGACAGGCCGCCCAGCAGCAGCCCGGCGACGTCGTCGATCAGGTAGTGCCAGCCGAAGTAGGCCGTGGCGACGACGGTCAGCAGCAGGAAGACCCAGAGGGCCCAGGTGATCACACGGGGCAGTCCCACGAAGTGGGCGACCAGCACCGCGGTGAAGACCACCGAGCAGTGCAGGGAGGCGAAGCCGGCGACACCGGCGATGGCGTCGGCGCCCGCCGGGTCGGCGAGCACCTCCAGTCGCGCGCGGGCCAGGCTCTCCTGCAGCAGCGAGACGCCGGTCTCCGGCAGGTCGGCGTAGCGCTCGGGGTTCACGAAGACCGGTCCGAGCGAGGGCACGAGGTAGTAGCTGACCGCGCCGAGCAGCCAGTTCAGGCACAGGGCCGTGACGTACCAGGAGCCCACCCGGACGTTGCGTCCCCAGACGAGGGCCGCGCCGAGCGACAGCGGCACGAACAGCAGGTAGAGCAGGTAGACGGCCGACAGGAAGTACGCCGCCGTCCCGGTGCCGAGCAGGCTGTGGAGCAGCTCTGCAGGGTCGTGGCCGAACGCCATGGCCTCGTCGAGGGCCACCAGCTGCTCGTCGCGCACCCCCGGACGGGCGAAGGGCAGAGCGCCCTTGAGGTTGCGGTAGGCCACGTAGGTCACGTAGAAGCTGGCCATCCCGACCGCGACCAGTCCCAGGCGCTCGGGCGACAGGCGCTCGCGCAGGATCCGGCGGACCGGTGCCCGGCGGCGCCACAGCAGGCGCGGGATGACGTCGGCCGCGAGGAACAGCACGACGATGAGCGGCAGGCGCACGTACGCCGGTCCGGCGATGCCGTCGGGGTCGCGCAGCGGCAGGCCGAAGGACGCGGCCACGCTGACCGACACCACCGCGGAGGCGACGGCGAGCGCCACGGCGAAGGCGTACGGCCTCAGCGCCGTGGCAAGGTGTCCCACAGCATCGACCTTACCCGTGAACCGCAGACGAAGTCCGGGTGTCGAGGTCGCGTCGGACACACGTCACCGCGTCGTGATGACCCACTTCTCGGCCGGCGCGGGCGCACAGGCGGTAGGGCCCTCGGCGTAGCCGTCGGTGAAGGCGCGGGTCCGCTCGAAGCCCGTGCCGTGCGCCCGCGGATCGGTGAACTCCGTGCCGGGCACGTCCCGCGCGGAGAAGACCGCCAGCGTGGCCTCGTCGAGGTCACCTGCCTCCAGCCGGCCCTCCTGCTCGACGTGGCGGGCCCAGGCGCCGGCGAAGCAGTCGGCCTGCAGCTCGGACAGGACCGTCAGCCGCTCCTGGCGCGGGAGGCGGGCCTGCATCGCGTGGCCGAACTCGTGGGCGAGCACGAAGGCCCCCGCGAAGTCCCCGGCCTGCACGTAGTAGGGGATGACCAGCCCCGACTCGTCCCAGGCGATGAAGTCGCCGGCCGGGCAGTAGAAGGCGTTCTTGGCCGGGGCCTGCTCGGAGCCGCAGCGCGGACCCGGGCCCTCCTCCGGGCGGTAGTAGGTGTAGCGCGACGGCGGCGTGAACGGGACGCCGAACGCCTCGGGCAGGGCTTCGGCCCAGTACTCCTCGAGGCTCTCGAAGACCGACTTCAGCGTGAGGGTGTACTCCTCGTAGTCGAAGGCCGTACGGGTGTCGGTGCGCAGGGGGCGGCCGTCGTCCGGGCCGGCGCCCTCGACGTCGCCGGTCTGCTGAGCCTGGGTCTCCTTGGCCTGCTCGACCGCCTCGCGGATGTCGTCCACGATGGCCCGCGCCCGCGCCCGGGCCGATCCGTCGTCGTCGAAGGGCAGGTTGCTGCCGCACCCGGCGAGCAGGCTCACCACCAGGGCAAGGGCGACGAGACGGGACCAGCGGGTCACGAGCGGGACCTTCCGGATGTCGGGCGGGACAGGGGCCGGAGTACCCGGACCGGTGCGGTCGCACCTCCACTGCTGCCGACAGGTCCGAAGATGGCCCCATGGACTCCATCGACCAGTCGGTCCTCAGCTGCCTGCTCGCCGACGGCCGCGCGACGTACAACGAGATCGGGGACGTCGTCGGGCTGTCCGCGCCGGCGGTCAAGCGACGGGTGGACCGGCTGCGGGCGACCGGGGCGATCCGCGGCTTCACGGCCCTGGTGGACCCGGACGCGCTCGGCTGGACCACCGAGGCCTACGTCGAGATCTACTGCAAGGGGACGGTCGCTCCCGAGGCGCTGCGCGCGAGCCTCGAGGCGGTGCCCGAGGTCGTGGGGGCCTGCACCGTCTCCGGGGGCGCCGACGCCCTGCTGCACATGCTGGCCTCGGACATCAAGCAGCTCGAGCGCGCCATCGAGCGCGTCCGGGACGAGCCCAACGTCGACCACACGCGCAGCGTCATCGTCCTGTCGCGGCTCATCGACCGGCCGCGGTCGTAGCGGGGGTGCGGCGAGCCGTGGCTCACCGTGCGCCACGCTCAGTGGGGGGTCAGGACGCCCAGCGGTAGGGGTCGTCGAGGGTCAGGCCCCAGCCGGTGTCGGTGGTGATGCGGTCGGCGAGGCGGTCGTGCTCGGGGTGGTCGGGGTCGTGGTCGGGGTGGCGGAGCTCGTGGCGGACCGGGTCGTCGTCGGGGTCGGCGGTGAGCTCGGCGAGCGCGTCGGGGCTCAGGGTGTGCGGCTCGGCGGTGGGCAGCGCGGGCAGCGCCCGCACCGGGCGGGCGGGGGCGCCGTGCTGCGGCGGGCTGGTCCAGCTGCGGCCGGTGGGGTCGGTGAAGCGCACCGTGCTGTGCCTCTCGCGGGTCTTGGTCATCAGCTGCTGCTTGACCCGGTGGTGCCGGCGGCACAGCGGTCCGCCGTTGCAGGCGCAGGTCGGGCCGGTCGGCCAGGGGTCGTCGTGCTCGTAGTCGCACCGCACCGACCCGGCTCCGCAGGCCGGCCACTCGCACCGCGGGGCGCGCAGCTGCACCAGCCGACGCAGCGCCCGCGACGGCCGGTACGGGCCGGGTGCGCCGGGCGGATGCCCCTGCCCACCGCCACCGCCACCGGCACCGCCACCGCCACCGCCACCGCCACCGCCACGAAGATCACCTCCAGGACCGCCCCGATCAGGC
>CADCUE010000035.1 GCA_902805805.1 uncultured Frankineae bacterium
CGCCGGCGTCGAGCGCGGGGACCGGCGGCGCCGGGCGCTGGGGCACGCGGCTGCCGGCCGCGGGCTCGACGAGCCCCGCGCCGTCCAGCCCGGCGTCGTCCAGCACAGTGTCGTCGCGCACCTGCACATCCTGCCGGACGGGCGCAGCGACCCTGCGCGGAAGCGATCGACCGCTGGCAGGCTTGAGGCCTGCGACGGCGCCGTCCACCGGGACGGCGCGGGGGGAGGCTCGCATGCTGCTGGCCGCGGGTGAGGGACCGCCGGCGTTCCTGACGCAGATCGCCGCACTGGTCGTGGCGGGTGCGGTGATCGGCTACGTCTGCGCCCGCCTGCGCGTCGTCCCGATCGTGGGCTTCCTGCTGGCCGGGGTGCTCATCGGGCCCAACGCGCTCGGCGTCGTGCGCGAGCGCGAGGTGATCGACGCGGCCGCCGAGCTCGGCGTGATCCTGCTGCTGTTCACGATCGGCATCGAGTTCTCGATCGGCCGGCTCATGAGCATCCGCCGGCTCGTGCTGCTCGGCGGCTCGCTGCAGGTCCTGTCCGCCGTCGGCGTCACGACCGGGCTGCTGCTGCTCGCCGGCGTCGAGCTGCGCGCGGCGGTGTTCACCGGCCTGCTGGTCTCGCTGTCGTCGACCGCCATCGTGCTCAAGCTGCTCGGCGACCGCGGCGCCACCGGGTCGGCGACCGGCCAGACCAGCCTCGGGCTGCTGATCTTCCAGGACCTCGCGGTCGTCGCGATGGTGCTCCTGCTGCCGGTGCTCGGCGGCGGCGACGAGGGCGGCGGCGGCGCGCTCGTCCGGGCGCTGCTGACCGCGGGTGCGGTCATCGCCGTGACGCTGGTCGTCGCGCGCCGCGTGATGCCGCCCGTGCTCGAGGCGGTCGCGCGGGCCTGCTCCCCCGAGGTGTTCCTGCTCTCGGTCATCGCGCTGTGCCTGGGCACCGCCTACCTCACCGCGCTCGCCGGGGTGTCGGTGTCGCTCGGGGCGTTCCTCGCCGGGCTCGTCGTGAGCGAGTCCCGCCACTCGGCGCACGCCCTCGGCGAGGTGCTGCCGCTGCAGATCCTGTTCTCGGCGACGTTCTTCCTGTCGATCGGCACGCTGCTCGACGTGCGCTTCCTGCTCGAGGAGCCGCTGCTCGTCCTCGGCGCCGTCGCCCTCGTCCTCGTCGTCAAGTCGGTGACGACGGCGGGTGCTGTCCTCGCCACGGGGATGGGGGCCGCCACAGCAGCGAGCGCCGGACTGCTCCTCGCGCAGGTCGGCGAGTTCGCCTTCGTGCTCGAGCGCCTGGGCCGCGAGGAGGGCCTGTCGCCGGCGGGCCTGGGCGAGGACGGGTCGCAGGCGTTCATCGCCGCCACCGTGCTGCTGCTCGTCGCGACGCCGGGCCTCGCGGCCGGCGGCCGGTCGATCGCCGCGCGGCTGTCGCGGCGCTCCCCCGTCGCCGTCCAGCCCGCGGGCGCCGCGGACGGCGAGGCCGCGAGCGGGCACGTCGTGCTGTCGGGCTGGGGCTCCGCAGCGCGCCACCTCGCTGCCGAGCTCACCGGCTCCGGCGTCGAGGTCGTCGTCATGACGCTGTCGCCGGACGGCGCTGCGGAGGCCGAGGACGCGGGACTGCGCGTCGTGCGCGGCGACTCGACCAAGGCGCCGGTCCTCGAGGCCGCCGGCGCCGCCGAGGCGCGGGCGGTCGTCGTCGGCGACGACGAGCCCGAGCAGGCCGCCCGGATCGCGGCCGTGCTCGCCACCGCCGCCCCGCGGGCGCAGGTCGTCGTGCTCGCTCCCCACACCGAGGCGGTCGAGGAGCTGCACGCCGCCGGGGTCGCCGACGTCGTCGTCGCCGACCGCACCGCCCACGAGCGCCTGGCGCAGACGGTGCTGCGCCGGCTGCGGCCGGGCACGCCGCCCCCGACGACCGTGGTCGACACGGCGCGGGTCGTGGCGTTCCGGGCCTCACCGGAGACGGCGTGCGTCCACGCGCCGGTGTCGAAGCCGGTCCTGCCGAACGCCGAGGGCTGCACCGAGTGCCTGCGCGAGGGCACCCGCTGGGTGCACCTGCGGCTGTGCACCTCCTGCGGCCACGTCGGCTGCTGCGACAGCTCGCCGGGCCGCCACGCCGCGGCCCACGCCGGCACGGAGGACCACCCGGTCATGTGCTCGGTCGAGCCGGGCGAGGACTGGGGCTGGTGCTACCTCGACCGCACGACGCTGGAGCCCTCGTCGGCGTCCGCGTCGGCCTGACGGGCCGCCTCCACGGCCCGGTCGGTGTCGGTCACCGCCAGCAGCGCGCCGCCGGACACGAACAGCACGAGCAGCGACAGCAGCGCGCCGCGGTAGGAGCCGGTGACGTCGAGCACGACGGCGAACAGCAGCGTCCCCACCCAGGCCGTCCCCCGCTCGGCCAGCTCGTAGAAGCCGAAGAACGACGCCTGCCGGCGGGCCGGCACCATCGAGGAGAACAGCGAGCGGGCGATGGCCTGCGAGCCGCCGAGCACGATCGCGATGGCGACCCCGAGGGCGTACGCCGCCGTCGTGGTGTCGAGCGCGACGACCGCGTAGACGACGATCGCCACCCAGACCGCGAGGGTCGCCAGCAGCGTCCGCTTGGCGCCGAAGCGCTCGGCGAGCCGCCCCGACACCCCGGCGCCGAAGACCGCGATGACCTGGATGAGCAGCACCAGCTGCAGCAGGAACGGCGTGGCGTCCTCGCGCGGCAGCCCCTTCGCGACGAACAGCTCCTCCTCGAGCACGACCGCCGACAGCGCCACGACGGCCTGGATCGCGTCGTTGAAGAGCAGGAACGCCAGCAGGAAGCGCGCCGTCCCGGGCAGCGCCCGCAAGGCGGTCAGCGAGCCGCGCAGCTGCCGCAGCGAGCCCGCGACCTGCGCGCCGAGCCGCTCCGTCACCGGCGTCGGGTCCCACCCCGGCAGCTCGCGGACGGCGTCCAGCCGGCGGACGGCCACGGCGCCGAGCGCCGCCCACCAGACCGCCGACAGGCCGATGGCCAGGCGCACCGCGGTGCCCCGGCTGATGCCGAGCGGGTCAGCGGCCGTGACCAGGGCGAGGGAGACGGCGAGCACGAACGCGCCGCCCGCGTAGCCGGCGGCGAAGCCCAGCGCCGAGACGCGGTGCCGGTCGGGCAGCTCGGCGACGTCGCTGAGGTAGGCGTTGTAGGCGAGGATCGCCGCCCCGTACGCGACGTTGGCGACGACGAACGCGGCGAGGCCGGGCAGGACCGTGCCGGGCGGCGTCAGGGCCAGCGCCACCGTGGCGAGCGAGCCGACGGCCGTCGAGACCACGAGCAGCCGGCGCTTGGCGAGCGGCCGGTCGGCGAGCGCCCCGAGCACCGGCAGGGCGAGCACCTGCAGCAGCACCGACAGGCTGACGGCGTAGGCGAACAGGGACCCTGCCCGGGGCGAGAGCAGCAGCAGCGGGACGCGGTCGTCGGGGCCGGCGACGTCCTGCGCGAGCGCCGTGAGGAACGGCCCGCCGACCGCCGTCACGACGGTCGTCACGAAGGCGGAGTTCGCGACGTCGTAGAGCGCGAACCCCGACACCGCGCGACGGCGCGGAGGACCAGCGGTCACGACGGCTCCTGGGGCGACTCGGTGCGGGCGGGGGACGGGACGGCGTCAGTCTCCTCCCGCCGACGTCCGCCGTGGCATCCGCAGTCCTACTCGGTCCGGACGTGTGTACAGTGGTGGTCGGTTGATTCAGCACCTCTTCGCTCGTGTTTCCAGAACGCCCGCGGACGTGTGGTCGCGGGCGTTCTTGCGTCTCCGACGGCTCAGCCTCGGACGAGCACAGTGCGCGTCCGAACGCTCTCAAGGAGATGTACATGGCACAGGGTTCCGTGAAGTGGTTCAACGCCGAGAAGGGCTTCGGCTTCATCGCGCAGGACGGCGGCGGCGCCGACGTCTTCGTCCACTTCTCCGCCATCCAGTCGCAGGGCTACAAGAGCCTCGACGAGAACCAGCGCGTCGAGTTCGACATCACGCAGGGCCCGAAGGGCCCGCAGGCGGAGAACGTCGTCCCGCAGTAGTCCCACCCGCACGTCCGTCCGGCCCGGCCCCTCTCGAGGAGCCGGGCCGGACGCGTGTGCGGCCCTGTCGTCGACGTCACCGTTCGGGCGGCGGCCGTCCGGGCACCCCTGCCACATGACGACGACCTCCCGCGTGCGCACCGACGACGGCGCCGACCTGCACGTCGAGGTCGACCCGGCCCCCGGCGCGGGGCTGAACGTCGTGCTCGTGCACGGCTTCACCGCGAGCCTCGAGGAGTTCGCGCTGCAGCGCGAGACGCTGCGCGGACGGGCGACGACCGTGCTCTACGACTGCCGCGGCCACGGCCGCAGCCGCCGCGGACGGGTGCGCAACCCCTCGATCGACCAGCTCGGCCGCGACCTGGGCGCCGTCCTCGACCAGGCCGTCCCACCCGGGCCGGTGGTGCTCCTCGGCCACTCGATGGGCGGCATGACGATCATGTCGCTGGCGCGGCAGCGGCCGGAGCTGTTCGGTCCCCGCGTCGCCGGCGCCTTCCTGCTGGCCACGTCGTCCGGCGGCCTCGTCGAGGAGGGTGCGGTCGGCGCCGCCGTCCGCGTGCTGCGCAGGCTGGGCCTGCTGCAGCTGTACCTCGTGCTGTTCTCGCTGTGGGCGCCGCTGCTCGAGCGCTTCCGCCGGCGCGGGACGCGGCTGATGCGCGCGTACTTCCGGCGCTACCTGTTCGGCAAGGACGACGCGACCCCCGAGACCGTCACGCAGGTGCAGGCGCTGCTCGAGCAGACACCGCTGCCGGTCGTCGCCGCGTTCTACAAGACGCTGCTCGACCACGACGAGCACGCCGCGCTCGAGGTGCTCCACCCGCTGCCCGTGACCCTGCTGGTCGGCACCCATGACCGGCTGACGCCCCTGAGCCACACGCAGCGGATGGCGGAGGCGCTGCCGGACGCCGAGCTCGTGGTCGTCCCGGGCGCCGGGCACAGCGTGAACATCACCCGTCGCCAGGTCGTGGACGACGCGCTGCTGCGCCTGCTGGCGCGCACGGAGCAGCGCCTCGCGGCGTGAGGCGCCCCTGACCGGGCTGCCCGACCCGGCACCTCCGGCGGGCGCGTGGGGCAGACTGGGGACAGCTGGGCGATCGCCCACGAGGTGCCGCCCGTCTGCGCCTCACCACCGGACGAGAGCAGACCAGACCGTGGACGACACCCTGACCGCGCACACCCAGGCCGCCGTCGACGCCGCCCGCCTCGCCGTCGAGGAGCGGGTCGCGGCCGACCCCGACCTGGTCTACGGCGACGCCGTCGAGGCCGTGGCGCTCGAGGTCGAGGACCTCGACGTCGCCGTGCAGCTGTGCGTCCAGACGATGGACTTCGTCCCCGACACGATCCGCCGCCGCGTCTTCGAGGCCGAGAACGCCGACGTCATCGCCGCGAACGCCCTGGCCACCGCCGAGCGCGACGCCGTCGAGGCCAAGGCCAAGCAGCGCACCGCCAAGGCGGCCGCGACGCGTGCGGCGACGCTCGCCCGCGAGGCCGAGGTCGAGAAGGCCGCGATCCGCTCGGCCACCTGCCCCGACTGCTTCCAGGTCCGCGCCGCCAGCGGGGTCTGCGGCTGCGACTGACGGCGCCCTGCGTCAGAGCAGGGTCTCGA
>CADCUE010000036.1 GCA_902805805.1 uncultured Frankineae bacterium
CGCGGTCCCTCCCCTGCCGCTGCTGGCCGAGCTCTGGGACCGCCAGGTCGACCCGGCCGACGAGCGCGCCCGGGCGGTCCTCGAGCAGGACCTCCGGTCCGCCGAGACGCAGCTGTCGGCCTACCGCGCCGCCCTGCACGTGCGCCTGGCCGAGTCGACCGGTGAGCTGATCGCGCGCTACCGCTCGCAGCCCTCCCTGTGCCTGAGCGCGCTGCCGCTGCAGCGCGCGGCCGGCAGTCGAGGACGACCGGGTGCGTGAGCCTGGCGCCTGGCGGGGACGATGGTGAGCGTGTCCGTTCTCCTGCTCGCGCTGCTCGTGCCCCTGGGGCTGCTCGCGCTGATGCTGGGCATGGAGCGCGTGGAGCGCCCGCTGCGCGTCGACTCGGTGAGCGAGCAGCTCGAGCAGTTCCTCGAGCAGGCCCGCCCCGAGGAGGTGGAGACGTTCGTCAGCCAGGGCTTCGCGCCCGCGCTCGAGCGCTACTGGCGGCGGCGGCGGATCGCCCGGCTGCTGCCGGGGCGCGCCCGCTAGGTCGAGGACCGCGTCCCGGGCCGGTCACGGTCGGTGCGGGTGGGGTGACGTGGGACACTGGCCGCCGACACCGCGCCTCTCGGGGCCAGGACAGCAGGGGGAACGGTCGTGGACACCGCAGCCGACGACGCACTGGGCCGCGCCGGACTGTTCCAGGGCGTCGCCCCCGAGGCGCGCCAGGCGCTGGCGTCGGCGCTGGAGCACAGCGACTACACCCGCGGCGAGACGGTGTTCAGCGAGGGCGAGCAGGGCGACTCGCTCTACATCGTCCTGACCGGCAAGGTGAAGGTCGGCCGGCGGGCCGCCGACGGCCGCGAGAACATGCTGTCGGTCATGGGTCCGTCGGACATGTTCGGCGAGCTGTCGCTGTTCGACCCCGGTCCGCGCACGGCGACGGCGACGGTCCTCACCGACGCGCGGCTGGCCTCGCTCGCCCACAGCGCCCTCCGGCCGTGGATCAACGACCGGCCGGAGATCTCCGAGCAGCTGCTGCGCGTGCTCGCCCGGCGCCTGCGGCGCACCAACGACGCCCTCGCCGACCTGATCTTCACCGACGTGCCGGGCCGCGTGGCCAAGGCCCTGCTCGGCCTGGCCGAGCGCTTCGGGACGCCCGAGGGCAACGGGGTGCGCGTCCACCACGACCTCACCCAGGAGGAGCTCGCCCAGCTCGTGGGGGCGTCCCGCGAGACCGTCAACAAGGCGCTCGCGGACTTCGCCTCCCGCGGCTGGATGCGCGTCGACTCGCGCGCCGTGACGATCCTCGACGCCGACCGCCTGGCCCGCCGCGCCCGCTGACCGCCCGCTGACCGCCCGCCGACCGGGGGCTCAGCGCGCCGGGACGCCGCCGTCGAGCAGCCGCTGGCTGGTGGCGACCTCCGAGCGCTGGCCGGTGGAGCGGGCGGTCTCCAGTGCGGACTGCAGCGCCCGCTGTGCGCCCGTCTCGTCGCCGTGCGCCCGCAGCGCCGATCCGAGGGCCCGCAGCGCGAGCACCCGCGCGCGCACGTCCTCGGCGGGCGTGTCGACCGCCTCCCGCGCCGCGGCCACCGCCTCCGCGGTCCGGCCCAGCTGCAGCAGGATGCCGGCCCGGTGGGCCAGCGCCTGCCGTCGGGGGAACAGCAGCGCCGGGGTCGGCGACCCCGTCAGCGCGTGGTCCACCGTCGCCAGCGCCGCCTCCAGCTGCCCGCGGGCCCGCAGGACCTGCGCCCGCAGGACCTGCGCGCCGAGGTGCGCGTGCGGCTCGACCTCGAGCCCGGCGAGCAGCGCCGTCGCGCGGGAGGCGGCCCGCTCCGCGCCGTCCGGGTCGCCACCGTCGAGGCGTGCCCACCCGTTCGCGACGAGGGCCAGCGCGCCGACGAGCGGGTACGGCGCGGCGTCCGCCAGGTGCACGGCCCGGTCCAGCAGCGCGACGGCCTCCTGCGGCCGGTCGGCGCCGCGCGCGGCCGTTCCGGCGGCGACCAGCGCCAGCGCCTGCCCCCACCGGTCGTCCAGCTCGGCGAAGACGGTGCGCGCCTGCTCGGCCGTGACGGCTGCCGTCTCCACCTCGCCGAGCTCGGCGGCGGCGTAGGCGTCGATCGTCTGCAGGACCGCGACCCCCCAGCGCTCACCGGCCGCCTCGCCCAGGGCGAGGACCGACGAGGCGAGGGCGCGCGCCTGCGACAGCCGCCCCTGCAGCAGCCGGACGTAGCTCTCGGTCCCGGCGAGCCACGACAGCCCGCCGCTGTCCTCGAGCGAGGCGAACAGCGCCCGGGCCCGCTCGAGCACCGTCGTGGCCAGGGCGTAGTCGCCGCGGGTCGTGGCGCTCCACGCCAGGTGCTGCAGCGCCCAGGCCGCCCCCCGCAGATCGCCCACCTGCAGCGCCAGGTCGTGCGCCGACCGGAAGCGCTCCTCCGCGTCGCGCAGCCGCCCGTCGAAGTGGTCGAGCAGCCCCAGCTCGCGCAGCGCCTCGGCGGTGAGGCGGTCGACGCCCGCGTCGCTGGCCGTGGCCAGGGCGGTGACCAGCGCGGCGCGCGCGGCGCCGCTCTGGCCGCGGCGGCGGCGGACCTCCCCCAGCACCACGTGCGCAGCGGCGCGCAGTTCCCCGTCTGCCGCGGACAGGGTCGCGCCGAGCTCGGTCTCCGCCTCCTCCAGCCGGTGCAGCCCGGCCAGCGCTCGGGCGTGCCGGACCTGCACCTCGGCGACCTGGGCGGGTGGCAGCGCAGGACCGTACGCCGGGGAGGCCAGCGCCAGCGCCCGTCGCAGCAGGACCTCGGCGGGCTCGTCCTCCTCCCGGGCGAGGGCCAGCGAGCCCAGCCGGGACAGGGCGGCGAAGGCGATCCCCCTCGCCTGCCAGGCCGGGTCGTCCGCGGGCAGGCCCATCTCGGCCGCCAGCTGCACGGCGCGCTCGCCCTGGCTCGCCACCAGGCTGTCCGCGTCGCCGGACCGGCCGGACCCGGTCGACGTGCGCTCAGCTGCGGCCCAGGCCGCGGCGGCCCCGTGCCGCCGGGCGCGCTCGGCCTTGGCCAGCCCGGCGTACGCGACGTCGCGCACCAGGGTGTGCCCGAAGCGGTAGCTCCCGTCGGCCTCGGGCACGCCGTCGGACTCGAGCAGCCGCCGGTCCACCAGCTCGTCCACGGCGGCCCGCACGACGGCGGGATCGCCGTGCCCGCTGGCCCGGCCGACGGCGAGCAGCCCGGGGACCGTGACCCGCAGACCGAGGACGCTCGCATCGCGCAGCACGCCCTTCGTGGCGCCGTCCAGCCGGTCGATGCGGGCCGCCAGCACCGCCTGCACCCCGGCCGGCAGCACCCCCTCCGGCAGCTGGCCCCTGAGCACCCAGCGCGCGCCGTCGCGCACCAGCGCTCCGCGGTCGACGAGCAGGTGCAGCAGCTCGGCGAGGAAGAACGGGTTGCCCTGCGCCCGGGCCAGCAGCGCGGAGCGCACGGCCACGTCGAGGTCGTCGGTCGGCGTGCCGAGGTAGGCGCGCAGCAGCCGCTCGGTCGCCGCCTCCTCCAGCGGCAGCACCGGCAGCACCTCGACACCGGGCAGCCCGCGCCACCACGGCCCGTCGCCGCCCCGGGCCCGCAGGTCGAGCATCTCGGGGCGGCCGGCGGCCAGCAGCAGCACCCGACCCCGCGTCTGCGAGGCGACGTCCAGCACCCCGTCCAGCATGATCGGCGTGCCCCAGTGGACGTCGTCGAGCACGAGCAGCAGCGGTCCCTCGGCCGCCAGCGCGGTGAACAGCGCGGCGACCGCCGCGCGCACCAGATCGCCTCCGGCGGACGAGCCGGGGGTCGCGGGCTCCCGCGGGCTGATCACCGGCTCCACCTCGAGGCCGAGCAGCGCCCGCAGGGGCTCGGCCATGGCCGGCAGGTCCAGCCGGGCGACGGTGCGGGCCAGGCGCTCGCGCGCGGTGTCCGGGTCGTCGGTCTCGTCGATGCCGCAGGCGGTGCGCACCATGTCGGCCACCGCCGACAGGTCGCGGCCCTCGCCGTACGGCGCGCAGCGGCCCCACAGCGCACGCGTGTCGGGCAGCTCGCCGTGGAAGCGGGACAGCTCCTGCGCCAGGCGGGTCTTGCCGACGCCGGCGTCCCCGGAGACGAGGACCGTGCGCGGCGACTCGCGGTCGGCGACGTCGAGCAGGCGACCCACGAGCAGGCCGAGCTCGGCGTCGCGCCCGATCATCGGCGCCTCGTCGCCGAGACCCAGCCGGCTCGCGGACGCCGAGCGCAGACCGACCAGCTCGTACGCCGTCACCGGCTCGCGCTTGCCCTTCAGGCGCAGCGGCGTGAGGGCGCGCCAGGAGGCGGCGTACATGGTCGCGAGAGCGGTGTCCCGGCCGGCGTAGACCGCGCCGACGCCCGCGGCGTCGGACAGGCGGGCAGCGGTGTTCACGGTGTCGCCGATGACGGTGTAGGACAGCGAGGCCTGCACCCCCGCGACGACCTCGCCGGTGTTCACACCGACCCGCAGGCCCAGCCGGCGGCCGCCGCCGCTCTCCTCCTCGACGACCCGGCGCACCGCCGACTGCATGTGCGCTGCGGCGCGCACGGCGCGCTCGGCGTCGTCCTCGTGGGCGGTGGGGGCGCCGAACACCGCCATCAGGCCGTCGCCGGTCAGCTTGTCGACGTGCCCCCCGAACGCCGCGACCGCGCCGGCGAGCGTGGCCAGCACCCGGTCGGTGACGACGCCGACCCGCTCGGGGTCGAGGTCCTCGGACCAGCTGGTGAAGTCCGACAGGTCGCCGAACAGCACCGTCACGACCCGGCGCTCGGTCTCGGTCTCGGCGCCGACCGAGGCGGGCAGCGCGATCCCGCAGGCGAAGCAGAAGCGGGCGCCGGGCACCGTGGGGGTCGCGCAGGACGGGCAGGTCACGGGTGCTCCCGCAGGTGCGCGAGCTGCGCGCGGACCGACAGGGTCGCGGCCGGCCACAGGCTGCGGTCGACGTCGGCGTACACCGTCTCCACCACCTGCCGGGCGGTGGTCGCCCCGGCGGCGACGGCGGCGCGGACCTGCTCGAGCCGCTGCTCGCGGTGGGCGAGGTAGTGCTCGGCCGCGGCGCCGGCGCTCTCGAGCTCCGGTCCGTGACCGGGCAGCACGGTGAGCCCGCCGAGCTCGCGGAGCCGGCGCAGCGAGCCGAGGTAGTCGCCGAGGACGCCGTCGGGGTGGGCGACCACGGTCGTCCCGCGGCCGAGGACCGTGTCACCGGTCAGGACGGCGTCGTCGAGCACGAACGACAGGGAGTCCGACGTGTGCCCCGGGGTCGCCCAGACCCGCAGCTCCAGCCCGCCCCCGACGACGACGTCGCCCTCGCCGAGGCCCTGCTCGCCGAGCCGGTGCGCCGGGTCGAGCGCCCGCACCGGAGCGCCGGTGAGCTCGGCGAAGCGGCGGGCGCCCTCGCTGTGGTCGGCGTGGCCGTGCGTGAGCAGCACGACGTCGACCGGTCCGAGCGCCGCGACCTCCGCCAGGTGGCTCTCGATCGCGGGCCCCGGGTCGACGACGACGGCGCTCTCGCATCCTGCCGCCCGCAGGACCCAGGTGTTGGTGCCGTCGAGCGTCATCGGCCCCGGGTTGGGCGCGAGCACGACCCCGGCCGAGCCGGTGACCGGACGCAACGGCATGTCGATCAGCTCCCCGGCTCGGACGCTTCCGGATCGGTCACGAGGCGGACCTCGCCGTCGTGCACCTCGACGCGGGGCAGGACCCGGCGGATCCGCCGCTCAGCGGCGAGCGCCGCCTCGACGTCGTCGTGCGCCGCGAGATCCCGCAGCACGGCGACCGTCGGCGGCATGAGGCGCAGGCCCTGCGCCAGGGCGTCGGCGGGCCGCACCCACAGCCGCAGGTCGGCCTCGGTGCCGGCCGCCCGGCAGATCTGGCCCTGCGGCATGCGCGCGGCGAAGAAGCGCGTGTCGAAGCGCTTGACCTCCACCTCCGGGGTCACCCAGTGCGCCAGCGGCCGCAGCAGGTCGGCCCGCAGCACCAGCCCCCGGCGGGCCAGCAGCTCGGACAGCGACTGCTCCCGGGCCTCGAGCGCTTCGCGCTCGGCCTCCCACTCGTCGGTGCTGACGTCGTCCAGCACCTCGTCGGCGGTCCGGCCGGCCAGCAGGACGCCGGACTCCTCGAACGTCTCGCGCACGGCGGTGCAGACCAGGGCGCGGGCCAGCGGCTCGTCGCACCCGAAGGCCCGCGCCCAGGCCGACGGCGGCGGTCCGGCCCAGGCCAGGTCGGGGGCACCGGCGTCGGCGACGTCCACCGAGCCGCCCGGGAAGACGTGCATCCCCCCGGCGAAGGCCATGCCGCGCACCCGCCGCAGGAGGTAGACCTCCGGGCCGCCCGGAGCGTCGCGCAGCAGCGCGATGGTGGCCGCGTCCCGGGTCGGCGCCGGCGAGGAGCCGGGCGAGGTGGAGGGGAGCGCCACTAGCGGACCTCGACGACCAGCTCGACCTCGACCGGCGCGTCCAGCGGGAGGGACGCGACACCGACGGCCGAGCGGGCGTGCTGCCCCGCCTCGCCGAACAGCTCGCCGAGCAGCTCCGAGGCGCCGTTGACGACCCCCGGCTGACCGGTGAACTCGGGCACCGACGCGACGTACCCGACGACCCGGACGAGGCGCACGACGCTCTCCAGGCCCACCAGGGCGTCGATGGCAGCGAGCCCGTTGAGCGCGCAGCGGCCCGCCAGCTCCTTGGCCTGCTCGGGGGTGACCAGCGCGCCGACCTTGCCGACCAGGGGCAGCGCGCCCTCGACCATGGGCAGCTGCCCCGAGGTGAAGACGAGGTCCCCGGTCCGGACGGCGGGGACGTACGCGCCGACGGGCGGCACGACGGCCGGCAGCTCGAGCCCGAGCTCGGCGAGCCGGTCCCGCACGCTCGCACCCGAGGTCACGGCTTGGCCCGCTTGAGGTAGGCGACCAGCTGGTCCCCGCCGCCGGGCCCCGGGATCACCTGCACCAGCTCCCAGCCGTCCTCTCCCCAGCTGTCGAGGATCTGCTTCGTCGCGTGGACGAGCAGGGGAACCGTCGCGTACTCCCACTTCTGCATGCGCGCAGGGTATCGACCCCGCCGTCTGCGCGACGCGTGCCCGACGGGAGCCCCGCGCCGTTAGGGTCAGGTCGTGGACCTCGGCCTCGTCGCGACCGTTCTGGTGCTGCTGCTCGTCGTGGTGCTGGTCGCGGTCGCCATCGCCGTCCTGGTGGTCGTGCTGCAGCGCCGCCGCCGCGAGCAGGGCCTGGCCGAGCGCGCCCGCACGGTCGACCCGATGGCCGCCGGACCGGGGGTGTCCGATCCGCTCAGGATCAAGCCCGGCGACATCGTCCGGCTGTCCGCCGAGCCGGGCGACTGGGTCGTGCGCGGGACGCTGGCCTTCGAGGAGGACGGCTACCGCTGGAAGGAGCACCTGCTCGACGGCTCGACCGCGGCCGGTGAGCGCCGGCACTGGCTGTCGGTGGAGGAGGGCGAGAGCGGCCTGGAGCTCGTGCTCTGGGACCGGCTGCCCGGCTCCGACCTGACGCCGGACCGCAGCGAGATCGCGCACGACGGCGTCGCCTACCGCCGCGACGAGCGCGGGACCGCCCGCTACGCCTCCACCGGCACGACCGGCGCCGGCGAGTCGGGCACGGCGGAGTACGCCGACTACGTCCCGGCCGGTGGCGGCGACGCCCGCCTGTCGTTCGAGCGCTACAGCGCGGGCGGGTCGTGGGAGGTCAGCGCCGGGCGGGTGGTCCTGGCCGAGAGCCTGACGATCCTGCACAGCTGACGTGCTCTGCTCGCTGGCGGTGCCGTTCGTCGACGCCCGGGCGTCGGCCCTGTCGTGGTGGCTCGGCGACGACGCCCCCCGCGCGCTCGACGCCCTCGTGCTGACAGGGGTGCGGTCGCCGTCCGCCGGTCGCCTCGAGCTGCGCCTGCTGGGAGCGAGCCACCACGTCGTGGCGACGGCAGGTGCGGCGCGCTGCCCGGAGGTCGTCGCCTGCGGCGGGCCGACCGCCCCGCTGCCCGCCCGCCACGACGGCGACGTCGGCGGCGCCCGCTACCGCTTCGCCAGCACCACGACGGCGTACGAGCCGGCCGCCCTCGCCCGCGTCGCCCGCGACCTGCGTCGCCGCGCCGCGGACGCGGACAACGCGCTGGTCGGCGTCTTCCCCGGCAGCCCGCACGCGCTCACCGTGCTGACCGGCCGCGAGCTCGCGCGGGGCTGGGCCTGGTCGAGCTGGCACGTCTACCCCGCAGCCGGCGAGGTCGTGCGCACCCGCTCCTCGCTCGTGGGGCCGGCGTGAGCGGGCGCAGCCTCAAGGTCCTGGCGCTCGTGCTCGTCGTCGCCGGGATCGCTGGCATCGTCGCCCTGACCCAGCGAGGATCGGTCCGGGCGCACGTGCTGCGCACCTACGACGTCGTCTCGCAGGACGGCGACAGCTACACCCTGCGCTCGGCCGAGACGGTCACGCGGACGGCCGCCGACATCAAGCGCGCGTGGAAGCCGGCGGAGGAGCTGGTGGACCCGGGCGGCACCTTCCTGCGCTACTCCGACGACATCGTGGCCGTGACGCCCCGGGCCGAGGGCGGCTCCACGGTCTACCTCGACGACGAGGACCGCGGCTACAACCGGTGGTTCCCGTACGTCGTCGGCTTCTGGGGCTTCGGCGGCAGCGGCGGGCCGGTCGGCGGCACCCGCGGCGGCGGACCGGGGGCCGGCAAGTGAGGGGACTCGCCGCCGCGGTGGCGCTGCTCGCCGTGGTGCTCACGGCCGGTCCCGCCGCGGCCGCGAACCCCGTCCTCGACCCCGAGGACGACACGGAGGTGGCCGAGGCGCTGGCGGAGGCCACCGAGGTGCAGGACGTCTGCTACGGCTACCTGCTCAGCGTCGAGGACGGCGAGACCGGGCAGTGGTCCGGCACCTACGCCTCCTCCAGCGGTGGCGCCGGCGTCCCGGCGACCTCGGCGAGCGGCTGCGACGGGGGTGTCGTCGAGCTCGTCGCGTCGATCGTCTACACCTCGTCGTACTCCGAGGCCGAGGACAGCGCCTCCTGGCAGCTGAGCAGCAGCCTGCCCGGTCTCGACATCAGCGACGTCGAGGACCAGGGCTTCTCGGCCGAGGAGCTGCTCGACGACGGTCGCAGCGCGGCGACGCTGCTCAACGCCGTGCTCAGCCTGCCCCGGCTGGCGGCCGAGCAGGCCGGACTGCCCCCCGTGGTGCTGGAGCCCAACGCCTCGCCGCTGCCGGAGGGCGCCCGTCCCGACGGCTCGCCGGGCAGCGACTGGCTGCGGGAGAACGGCGCGCTGCTCGGGCTGTCCGTGGCCGCCGTCCTCGCCGGCCTGGTCGCCCTCGTCGCCTCCCGGCCGCGCGGCCGCGGGCGCACCGGTCCACCCCGCTTCACGTCCTTCGGGCCTCCGCCCGCGGCGCGCCCGACCGACCCCTGGAGGAGCTGATGACGGTGGACCTGCTCGACGAGCTCGTGCGCGGCGTCCTCGCGACCCTGGCCTACGCCGCCGTGGGCACCGTCGTGCTGGCGCTCGGCTACGCCGTGCTGGACGCGATCACCCCCGGCAACCTGCGCCACCTGGTCTACGCCGACCACAACACCAACGCCGCCGTGCTCGCCGGCGCGAACGTCCTCGCGGTCGCGAGCATCGTCACGACCGCCATCGTCACGTCGGACGACGACCTCGCCCGAGGGGTCGCCGACGCCCTCGTCTACGGCCTCATCGGGATCGCGCTGCTGGCGGCGTCGTTCAAGGTCCTCGACCGCCTCACCCCGGGCGATCTCGGGGCGATCTGCACCGATCCGCAGGGCACGCCCGCGGTCTACGTCACCGCTGCCTTCCAGATCGGTCTCGGTGCGGTGCTCGCCGCCGCCATCTCGTGACACGGGCCCGGCAGTGACCGCTCCGACGGTGCCGGTGCCGCCGGGCACGTCGCCGGGCCCGCTGCGGCTGCCCGTCGGCGCGCGAGCCGCACGGGCCGTCCTGCTCGGGGCGGTCTTCCTGTGCGCCGCCTGCGGGCTCGTCTACGAGCTGGCCCTGATCACCCTCGGCCAGTACCTCGTCGGCGGCTCGGTCTACTCCACCTCGCTGGTGCTCGGCGTCTTCGTCTGCGCGATGGGGCTCGGGTCGTTCGCGAGCAAGCCGCTGCTCCCGCGGGCGGCCGTGGGCTTCGCCGCGGTCGAGCTGGCCCTGGCCCTGGCCGGTGGCCTGTCCGTGCTCGGGCTCTACGCCGCCTACTCCTGGCTCGACCTCTACACCCCGGCGCTGATCGCGACCTCGGTGGTCGTCGGCGGTCTCATCGGCGCCGAGATCCCGCTGCTCATGTCGCTGCTGCAGCGCATCCGCGCCCAGGACGCCGGTGAGGCCACCGCCGACCTGTTCGCCGTCGACTACGTCGGCGCCCTCGCCGGCGGCCTGGCCTTCCCCTTCCTGCTGCTGCCGGTGTTCGGGCAGGTCCGCGGAGCGGTCGTCGTCGCGGCGGTCAACCTGTGCGCGGCCGTGGTCATCGTCGTCCTGCTGCGGGACGCCCTGTCGCCGCGCGCCCGCCGCGCGGTGACCGCGGGCGTCGTCGCCGTGGCGCTGGCGCTCGGGCTGGCCGGGGTGACCGCGAGCCGGTTCCTCGTCACCGCCCGGCAGGCCCTCTACGACGACCCGGTGGTCGTCGCGCTGCGGTCGGACTACCAGGACATCGTCCTGACGCAGGCCCGCGGCACCGACGACGTGCGGCTGTTCCTCGACGGCGACCTGCAGTTCGCGAGCCGCGACGAGCACCGCTACCACGAGGCGCTCGTCCACCCGGCGGTCCTGCCGGGGGCCCGCAGCGTCCTGGTCCTGGGCGGCGGGGACGGCCTGGCGGCGCGCGAGGTCCTGCGCCACCGCTCGGTGGAGCGCGTCGTCGAGGTGGAGCTCGACCCCGAGGTGCTGCGGCTCGCCCGCACCGACCCGCGGATGGTGCGGGCCAACGGCGGTGCGCTCGACGACCCCCGCGTCGAGGTCGTGGTCGACGACGCGATGCGCTGGCTGCGCACGACCGACCAGGTCTTCGACGCGGTGGTCGTGGACATGCCCGACCCCGACGCGCCGGCGACCGCGAAGCTGTACTCGCAGGAGTTCTACGGACTGGCCGCCCGGGCCCTCGCGCCGGGCGGACGGCTGGTCGTGCAGGCCGGCTCGCCGTACTTCGCGCCGGAGGCGTTCTGGTGCATCGAGGCGACCGTCGCCGCAACTGGGCTGGTCCCCACCGCCTACCACGTCGACGTGCCGAGCTTCGGCGACTGGGGCTTCGTCCTCGCGGCCCGCGGCGCGGCGCCCGTCCCGTCCGTCGACCCCGCCGTGGCGGACCGGCTGCGCTTCCTCGACGGCGACGTGCTGGCCGCCGCGACGGTCTTCCCGCGTGACCGCGGCCGTGACCGCTACCGCGTCTCGGTGAGCACCCTGGACCGCCCGCGCGTCCTGGAGTACGCCGCCCGCGGCTGGCGCGGCTACTGACCCGGCACGCCGGAGCGAGCGTCCCGTACGGCGCGACCGGCGCGTACCGCCCCGCACACGCGCTGATCGCCGGGCCGCTGCGCCGCGGCCGCTCCAGCGCGGCGCCGTCCCGGTGCGGATCAGCACGTGTGCCGGACGGTCGCCACCGAGCGGCAGGCGCCCCCCTCCCGCCCTTAGCCTCTAGACGTGGCGGACTTCCCGGACGTGCGGCTGCACGTCGTGACCGGCAAGGGCGGCACCGGCAAGACGACGGTGTCCGCCGCACTCGCACTCGCCCTGGCCGGCGGCGGTCGCAAGGTGCTGCTCGTCGAGGTGGAGGGGCGGCAGTCGTTCGCCCGGCTCTTCGACACCCCGCCGCTGCCGTACGAGGAGCGCAAGGTGGCCGTCGCTCCGGGCGGGGGCGACGTCTACGTCCTGTCCGTGGACCCCGAGGACGCCCTGCTCGACTACCTCCACATGTTCTACAAGCTGTCCCCGACCGGCGTCGGGGCGCGCGCCCTGCGGCGGATGGGGGCCATCGAGTTCGCCACGACCATCGCGCCGGGGCTGCGCGACGTGCTGCTCACCGGCAAGGTCAAGGAGGCCGTCGTGCGCCGGGGCACCGGGACGACCGGTCCGCGGACGAAGCCGGTCGCGGGCTCGAACCCGCACACCTACGACGCCGTCGTGCTCGACGCGCCGCCGACCGGCCGCATCGCGCGGTTCCTCAACATCAGCTCCGAGATCGGCGGGCTCGCCAAGGTGGGCCCGCTCAAGACGCAGTCCGACGGCGTCATGGCGGTCTTCCGCTCACCGCAGACCGCGGTGCACCTCGTCACCCTGCTGGAGGAGATGCCCGTGCAGGAGACCCTCGACGGCGCGGCCGAGCTGGCCTCGGTCGGCCTGCCCGTCGGGGCGGTCGTCGTCAACGCCGTGCGCGAGCCGCTGCTGTCCCCGCTGGGCCTGCGCGACGCCGAGCAGGGCACGCTCGACCGGGCCGCTCTCGTCGCGGGTCTCGAGAAGGCCGGCCTCGACGCGCCCGACCCGCTCGTCGACTCGCTGCTCGCCGAGACGACCGACCACGCCACCCGGGTGGCCCTGGAGGAGCGCGGCCGCGACGCGCTGGCGGCGCTCGACCGGCCGTCGTACGAGCTGCCGCTGCTGCCGGACGCCGTCGACCTGTCCAGCCTCTACGAGCTGGCCGGGATCCTCAGGGCCCAGGGCGTCGCATGAGCAGGGTCTCGCCGGAGGCGGGCAGCGGGGGCAAGCGCGCGTTCGTGCCCCCGGTGCTGGACGTCGACGCGGTCCTCGACACGGCCAAGATCCTCGTCTGCACCGGGTCGGGCGGTGTCGGCAAGACGACGACCGCGGCCTCCCTGGCGCTGCGCGCCGCCGAGCGCGGCCGCCGCACGGTCGTGCTCACGATCGACCCCGCCCGCCGGCTGGCGCAGTCGATGGGACTGTCCGAGCTCGACAACACGCCCCGCCGGGTGGACGGCCTCGACACGAGCCGGGGCGGCTCGCTCGACGCGATGATGCTCGACATGAAGCGGACGTTCGACGAGATCGTCCTGACCCACGCCGAGCCCGGCAAGGCCGAGGCGATCCTGGGCAACCCCTTCTACCAAGCCCTCTCGTCCTCCTTCGCCGGCACGCAGGAGTACATGGCGATGGAGAAGCTCGGCCAGCTCAAGGCCACCGGCGACTACGACCTCGTGGTCGTGGACACCCCGCCGACGCGCTCCGCGCTGGACTTCCTCGACGCGCCGGAGCGCCTGACGACCTTCCTCGACGGCCGCATGATCCGCATCCTGCTCACCCCGGCCAAGGCGGGCGGCAAGGCCTACCTCAAGGTGCTGTCCGGCTCGATCGCGCTGTTCACCAGCGTCATCACGAAGATCATCGGTGCGCAGGTGCTGCAGGACGTCTCGCAGTTCATCGCCGCGCTCGAGACGATGTTCGGCGGCTTCCGCGAGCGCGCGCAAGGCACCTACGACCTGCTCAAGGCCCCGGGGACCGCGTTCGTCGTCGTGGCGGCGCCGGAGCAGGACGCGCTGCGCGAGGCGGCCTACTTCGTCGAGCGCCTGGCGGAGGAGTCGATGCCGCTCGCGGGCCTGGTCGTCAACCGGGTGCACCGCTCGGCGGGCCCGGCCCTGACCGCCGAGCGCTCGGTCGCGGCAGCGCAGGCGCTCGAGGAGGCCGGCGGGCACGAGCTCGCCGCGGCGGTCCTGCGGCTGCACGCCGACCGGATGGCGCTGTCCGCGCGGGAGCGCCGGCTGCAGGAGCGGTTCAGCGGGGCCCATCCACGGGTCCCGGTGGTCGAGGTGGCCGCCCAGCCGGGTGACGTGCACGACCTGGCGGGGCTGCGGTCGGTCGGCGAGGACCTCGCGGGAGGCCGAGCGGCGTCGGTCCCGGCCTGAGTCAGACCGCCTGGCGGTCACCGGCCAGGTGCTCGGCGCGGGCCTGCTCGAGCAGCTGCCGCCAGCTGGTGACGTCCGGGCGCCGGCGCAGCAGCGCGCGCCGCTCGCGCTCGGTCATGCCGCCCCACACGCCGAACTCCACGCGGTTGTCCAGCGCGTCCGACAGGCACTCGGTGCGGACCGGGCACCCCATGCAGACGGCCTTGGCGCGGTTCTGCGCCGCCCCGGTGACGAACAGCTCGTCCGGATCCGCGTTGCGGCAGGCCGACTGGGCCACCCAGGCCTGCGGTTCGGAGACGGCGTCGCGGAGGAGAGTCGTCATGCGAGGTCCTGTCGTGAGGGTGCGGAGGCGAGGGGCGATCCGGCAGTGCTCACGGTAAGGAGCGCGGGCGCGGAAGCCAACGCCCTTAGGGCCCATCTTCGCCTAGTCCGTTGGGACCACAGCCGGACGCGCCGGGCGCGGCGCAGCGACGCACCCGCGAGGCCCCCGCCGTACCCTCGAAGTCGTGTCGACGTCGAACAACCCCTTCCTGCGCCTGGGCTACGCCGTGCTCGCGAGCGTGGTGGCGGGCCTGCTGCTCGCCGCCGTCGCGTTCCCCGTGGTCGGTGGACTGGGCCTGACGGCGAAGGCCGGCGCGGACGAGTTCCTCGTCCTGCCCGCGGAGCTGGAGACCTCGCCGCTCGCCCAGCGCACCCGCATCCTGGCCGCCGACGGCTCGCAGCTGGCGGTGCTCTACCGGCAGAACCGCGTCAGCGTGCGGCTGGCCGACATCCCCGAGCAGCTGCGCCAGGCGGTCATCGCCACGGAGGACGCGCGCTTCTACCGCCACCACGGCGTCGACTACAAGGGCACGATCCGCGCGGCCGTGTCCAACGCCCAGGCCGGCGGGGTCAGCCAGGGCGGTTCGACGCTGACCCAGCAGTACGTCAAGAACGCCCTGCTGCAGGCGGCCGAGGGGAGCAAGACCCAGCAGGACGCCGCGCGCGAGGTGTCGCTGGAGCGCAAGATGAAGGAGGCGCGCTACGCCCTGGCCATCGAGCGGACGATGAGCAAGGACGAGATCCTCGAGCGCTACCTCAACATCGCCTACTTCGGCAACGGCGTCTACGGCGTCGGCACGGCGGCCAACTTCTACTTCGGCAAGCCGGTGCAGAAGCTCAGCCTGTCCGAGAGCGCCACCCTCGCCGGCATCGTCCAGAGCCCCGGGCGCTTCGATCCCGTCAAGGCGCTGAAGGACCCGGCCGCCATGCAGGCGCTGCTCGGGCGACGGGCCACCGTGCTGTCGCGCATGACGTCGGTCGGCTACATCACCGAGCAGCAGCGGGCCGCCGCGGCAGCGGAGGTCTCCACCCCGCAGAAGCCGTTGTTCACCATCCGTCCCGTCCAGAGCGGCTGCGAGGCCCCCGGCGTGCGGGCGCCGTTCTTCTGCGACCACATCCGGCGCACGCTGGAGTCGACCGACGTGGGCGCGGCACTCGGCGCCACGCGCGAGGAGCGCCAGAGCGCCCTGCTGGCAGGCGGTCTCACGATCCGCACGACCCTCGACCCGAAGGTCCAGCTCGCCGCGCAGCAGGCGGCCGAGGCGAACGTGCCGCCGACCGACACCTTCCGCCGTGCCGACTACGGCGCGGCCGTGGCGGTCGACATCGTGGAGCCCGGCACCGGTGCGGTGAAGGCCATGGCGGTCAACCGCCGCTACACCGAGTCCAAGGGCCCCGCCAACACGAAGGTCAACCTGGCCATCGGCGGCTCGAGCGGCTTCCAGGGCGGCTCGACCTTCAAGGCGTTCGTGCTGGCGGACGCGCTGCGCCAGGGCTTCCCGCTGGACCTCTCGCTGTACTCGCCGCAGACGTACACCTCCAAGGTCTTCCAGAAGTGCAGCGGCTGCGGACCGTACGAGCCGCAGAACGCCGGCGACAGCGAGGCGGGCACCTTCGACATGTCGACCGGGACGCACGTGTCGGTCAACACCTACTACGTGCAGCTGCTCGAGCGCACGGGCGTCGAGGGCCCGGCCTCGCTCGCCGAGTCGATGGGCGTGCGGCAGTTCGCGGGCGGGCGGCCCTCGGCCCCGCTCAACCGCGGTGGCTCCTTCGTGCTCGGTGGCAACGACGTCAGCCCGCTGGCGATGGCCGGCGCCTACGCCACCTTCGCCGCCCGCGGGCTGTACTGCCCGCCGCGCGCGGTCGCGTCCATCACCGACGCGTCGGGCGCCGAGCTGGCGCTGCCGGCGCAGAAGTGCAGCCAGGTGCTGGAGCAGCCGGTCGCCGACACCGTCAACTCGGTGCTGCGCGGCGTCGTCACCGGCTCGACCAGCGGCCGCACCGGCCGCAGCGCGTCCATCGGCCGGCCCGTCGCGGGCAAGACCGGCACCACCAACGGCTCCAAGGCCGCCTGGTTCGTCGGCTACACCCCGCAGCTCGCGACCGCCGTGTGGGTCGGCGACCCCGGCGCGCCGGGGCGGGCGGTCAAGGAGATGGTGGCCGTCCGGATCAACGGCCGCTACTACTCGCAGGTCTACGGCGGCACGCTCCCGGCGGCGATCTTCTCCGACACGATGAGGTCGGCGCTCGAGGGCGTGGAGGAGAAGAGCTTCGTCGAGCCCACGGGCCTGAGCACGGGCGACTCGGAGCTGCGCGTGCCGAACGTCGCCGGTCTGTCGATCGAGCGGGCCGAGCGCGTCCTGATCGAGGCGGGGCTGTCGGTCGTGGACGGCGGGCGGGTGTCCGGTGCCCGCGTCGACCGGGGCAGCGCCGCCTACACCCGGCCACGGGCCGGGCGCCGGGTGGACGTCGGCGACACGGTCACGCTGTACGAGTCGAGCGGCCGGCGCTGAGCCCCGCCGCCCCGCCGCCCCGACCGCCGACCGCCCCGACCGGCCCCTCGGGACGGGCGT
>CADCUE010000037.1 GCA_902805805.1 uncultured Frankineae bacterium
CCGTGTCGACGACCTCCTCCGCCGGCTTCCAGGCGCTGCGGATGTCGGCCGCCGTCGCGGTCACCGTGTCGGGGGAGCGCAGGACGTAGCTGTCGCCGTCCTGCGAGACGACGTCGTAGGTGCGCAGGACGTGCGCCCGCACCGACCCGCGCTGCGTGAGCGAGACGATCCCGGCGATGCCGGCGACCACCAGCACCACGGCCACGAGCGCGAGCCCCGGCCGCCTCACGGCGCGTCCAGGCGGGAGCGGGTGCGCACGACCTCGCCGGCCCCGGGGTAGACGTGCCAGCTCGACCAGGCCCAGCCGCGCCCGAGCTCGCGCCCGGTGAGCACCGTCAGGGCGTGCGGGCTGCCGGGGAAGACCCCGACGAGCGCGTCGGGAGCACCCGTCGCACGCCGGCGCAGGTCACGTGCGACCCGGGCGAGCTGGGCCGGGGCGTACGACGTCGTCGCGCTCGCGAAGCGGTAGCGCCCGCCGCCGACGGCGCCGTCGTGGCGGTCGGGCAGGCCGGTGGCGGCGGGTCCGCAGGCGACGACCTCCGGGCAGCGCGCGGTGCCCGCGGACGCGACGACCTGGTGGCTGGCGCCGAGCAGGCGCAGCTCGAGGCTGCCCGCCGCGCCGGTCAGGACGAGCGTGGCGAGCGGGGGCGGGGCGTCGTCGCCGAGCCACCACGACAGCGCCGAGGCGCGGGCGTCGACGAAGGGCACCGCCAGCCGGGAGAGCACGTCAGCTGTGCAGGATCGAGAGGCTCTCGGCGAGCACGACGCGGCCCGTGCTGACCTCCCACGACCCGTCCGTGCTGTACCGCTCGAACGACAGGCGCCGCTCGCCGCCGGCCGCGGGCAGGTAGTCGGCGTACTCCGCCGTCCCCGCGTCGGGGGCGCCCGTCGTCCCGGTCGAGGCGTACCGCGCCCGTCCCCGCTCGTCGCGGCGGTAGGCGACGCCGTCGTGCGCGACCTCCGCGCGGTCGGGCGTGAGGTCGGAGCCGGGCAGGCGGTCCCACAGGACCAGCTCGAGGCCGCTCTCGCCCTCCTCCACCGACAGCCAGTGGCGGCGGTCGCCGGCGGCGGTGGAGCCGTCGAGCAGGTGCTCCTTCCAGCGGTAGCCGTCCTCGTCGAAGGCGAGCGTGCCGCGCACGACCCAGTCGCCCGGCTCGGCCGAGATGCGCACGATGTCCCCCGGCTTGAGGCGACGCGGGTCGGAGACCGTCGGCCCGGCGGCCATCGGGTCGACCGTGCGCGCCCGCTCGGCCAGCCCCTGCTCGCGCCGCCGTCGCTGGGTGACGACCACGACGGCGGCGACCGCGGCGGCGACCAGGAGCAGCACGAACGAGACCGCCAGCAGCGTCAGGGCCAGGCTCGTGTCCACGCGCCGACCCTAGTCGGGTGGGGGTCGATACCCTGCCGACATGCAGAAGTGGGAGTACGCGACGGTTCCCCTGCTCGTCCACGCGACGAAGCAGATCCTCGACAACTGGGGGGAGGACGGCTGGGAGCTCGTGCAGGTCGTCCCCGGCCCCGGCGGCGGCGAGCAGCTCGTCGCGTACCTGAAGCGGCCCAAGGCGTGACCGACGTCCACGCCCGCCTCGCCGAGCTCGGCCTCGAGCTGCCGCAGGTCGTGCCGCCGGTCGGGGCGTACGTCCCGGCGGTGCGCACCGGCGACCTCGTCTACACCTCGGGCCAGCTGCCGATGGTCGAGGGCGCCCTGGCCGCGGTCGGCAAGGTCGGGGCGCTCGTGACGCCGGAGCAGGCCAAGGAGCTGGCTCGCACCTGCACGGTCAACGCGCTGGCCGCCATCGAGGCCCTCGTCGGCCTCGACAGCGTCGTGCGCATCGTCAAGGTCACCGGCTTCGTCGCCTCCACGCCCGACTTCACCGGCCAGCCCGCCGTCGTCAACGGCGCCTCCGAGCTGCTCGGCGAGGTCTTCGGCGAGGCCGGGCACCACGCCCGTGCGGCGGTCGGGGTGACGTCGCTGCCCCTGGACGCCCCGGTCGAGGTCGAGCTGGTCGTCGAGGTCCGCCCGGCGTGAGCGGGGCGAGGGCCGTCCTGCCGCCGGGGCTGCGCGAGCGCGCGCTGGCCCTGGCGGCGGGCGAGCTCACGCCCGCTCCCGTGCGCGACGCGGCGACCGTCGCGCTGCTGCGCGACGCTCCCGGCGGGCACGAGGTCTACCTCCTGCGCCGGGTGCGCGGGATGGCCTTCGCCGGCGGCATGCACGTCTTCCCCGGCGGGTCGGTCGACCCGGCCGACGCCCGCGCTGACGGCCTGGGGTGGGCGGGCCCGCCGCCGGCCGCCTGGGCCGCCGACCTGCGCTGCGACGAGGCGCTGGCCCGGGCGCTGGTGTGCGCCGCCGTGCGCGAGACCTTCGAGGAGTCGGGCGTCCTGCTGGCCGGCCCGTCGCCGGACGAGGTGCTCGACGACGTCAGCACCGACGAGTGGGAGGCCGAGCGGACGGCGCTGGAGGCCCGTGAGCAGTCGCTGTCGGAGCTGCTCGAGCGGCGCGGGCTCGTGCTGCGCGCCGACCTGCTGCGGCCGCTGGCCCACTGGATCACCCCCGAGGTCGAGCCCAAGCGCTTCGACACCCGCTTCTTCGTCGCCCGCATGCCGGCCGGGCAGGCGTGCCGCGAGGTCGGCACGGAGGCCGACCGCCGCCTGTGGATCCGGCCGGCCGACGCCCTGGGCGCCGGCCTGACCCTCATGCCGCCGACGCTCGCGGCCCTCGAGGACCTCGCCGGCCACGCGGACGTCGCGGCGAGCCTGGCCGCACCGCGCAGCCTGCAGACGGTCCTGCCGCGCGCCGTCGTGGACGACGACGGCGAGGTCCGCCTGGTGGACCTGGTCGTCGGCGCCTAGGGACCGCCGTGCCGCTGCGACCCGTCACCGCCACGGCCGGGGTCGTGCTCGCTCCCAACCCCGGCCCGATGACGCTCGACGGCACGAACACGTGGGTGCTGCGCGCGCCCGGGTCCGAGCGCACGGTCGTCGTCGACCCGGGACCGCTGACCGAGTCGCACCTCGCCGAGGTCGCCGCCTGCGGCCCGGTGGACGTCGTGCTGCTCACCCACGGCCACGCCGACCACAGCGAGGGCGCCCGGCGCTTCGCCGAGCTCACCGGCGCCCCGGTGCGCGCGCTCGACCCGGCCCACCGGCTCGGCGACGAGGGGCTCGGCGAGGGCGACGTGGTCGCCGGCGGCGGTCTGGAGGTGCGCGTGCTGGCCACACCCGGCCACACGGCCGACTCGCTGTCGTTCGTGCTCGACGACGCCGTGCTCACCGGCGACACCGTGCTCGGGCGCGGCACGACGGTCGTCGCGCACCCCGACGGCGTGCTCACCGACTACCTCGCCTCCCTGCGGCGCCTGCGCGAGCTCGGCGGGCGCACGGTGCTGCCCGGCCACGGCCCGGAGCTGCCCAGCGCCGGTGAGGCGGCCGAGCGCTACCTCGCCCACCGCGAGGCCCGGCTCGAGCAGGTGCGGGCGGCGGTCGCCGGCGGCGCGACGGGTGCCTCCGACGTCGTCGAGCTCGTGTACGCCGACGTCGACCGCGCGCTCTGGCCGGCTGCCACCCTGTCGGTCCTCGCCCAGCTCGAGCACCTGCGGCGGGAGGGCCCGTGACCTGCCCGGCGTGCGGCACGCCGACCGTGCCCGGGGCACGCTTCTGCTTCGCCTGCGGCACGCAGCTGCCGGCGTCGTCGGTCAGCGACGCCGGCACCGAGCGGCGCGTCGTCACGGTCCTGTTCGGCGACCTGTCGGACTTCACCAGCTGGTCGGAGGACCTCGACCCCGAGCGCGTCGGCGTCGTCACCGACCGCGTGCTCGCGACGTTGGCGGCGGCGGTCGCGGAGTTCGGCGGCTCGGTCGACAAGCTCACCGGCGACGGGCTCATGGCGGTCTTCGGCGCGCCGACGGCGCACGAGGACGACGCCGAGCGCGCCGTCCGGGCGGCGGCGCGCATGCAGTCGGCGGTGCGCCGGGTCGTGCAGGAGGAGAGCGGCGGCGGCCGCCGGCTCGGCCTGCGCGTCGGGCTCAACACCGGCGAGGTCGTCGCCGGCGTGCAGGCCTCGCTGTCGTACACGGTCATCGGCGACACGGTGAACACCGCCGCCCGGCTGTCCGACGCTGCCGGGGTCGGGGCCGTCTTCGCCGGCCGCGAGACCGCGGTGGCGACGATGTACGCCGCGTCGTGGCGGGCGCTCACGCCGCTGCGCCTCAAGGGCAAGCGCGAGCCGGTGACGGCGTACGAGCTGGTCGGCCTGCGCTCGTCCTCGGCCAGCCGGCTCGGCCTCGGCGACGAGGTGCCGATGATCGGCCGCGACGCCGAGCTCGGCCTGCTCGTCGGCCGGCTGCTCGAGGTGAGCGACCGCGAGTCGCCGCGCAGCGTGCTGGTGTCCGGTGACGCCGGCGTCGGCAAGACCCGTCTGGCGCAGGAGCTCTCGCGCTTCCACGGCGAGCTGCCCGGTGCCCGCGTGCTCTGGGGGCGCTGCGCCCCGTACGGCGAGGGCCGCGACCTGTCGGCGGTGGCCGACATGGTGCGGACGGCGTGCGGCATCGACGACACCGACGACCCCGACACCGCCCGCGGCCGGCTCGCCCGCACCGTCGCCCGGCTCGAGCACCCGGCCTACGCCGGCACCGTCCCGCCGGCGATGGGCGACCGCCTGCGCACCCTGCTCGGCCTCGAGGTCGAGCCGGTCGTCGGGCCGCGCGAGGCCGCCACGCCCGGCTCGGCCGCCGGGGGCGACCTCGTGCGCGCCGCGGTCGCCGCGCTGTTCACCGCGCTGGCCGCCGACGGGCCGCTGCTGCTGGTGCTCGACGACGTCCACTGGGCGACGCCGATCATGCTCGACGGCGTGCTCGACGTCGCCGGCCAGACCAAGGGGCGGGTGCTGCTGCTCGCCGTCGGCCGCCCCGACATGCTCGAGCTCCACGCCCGCGGCGGGGACGGCCCGTGGTGGCGGGGGCTGCCCGACGTCGAGCTGCTCCCGGTGCTGCCGCTCGAGGAGAGCGCCATCGAGCGGCTGCTGCGCGCCTACCTCGGCACGCCGACCGACGAGCTCGACCTGGCCGTCCGCTCGGCGCTGCTGTCGCGTGCGCAGGGCAACCCGTTCTTCCTCGCCGAGCTGCTGCACCTGCTCGTCGACCGGGGTGCGCTCGTGCGGTCCGGCGACCGCTGGGTGCTGCGCGGCGACCTGCCCGAGGGCATCCTGCCGGCGGGCGTGCAGGCGGTGCTGGCGGCCCGCATCGACCGGCTCGACGGCGCGACGAAGGGCGTCCTGCGCGACGCCAGCGTCCTCGGGCTGCGCGTCACCCTGCCGGGCCTCGTCGCCGTCGGCCGGGCGAGCGGCCACGGCGACCCGGACGTCGTGCAGCAGGCGGTCGACGAGCTCGTCGACCGGCGGCTGCTCGAGCCGGTCGGGCCGACCCCCGAGGACGACGGCAGCTACCGCTTCGCGCACACCCTCGTGCGCGACGTCGCCTACGCCGGGCTCGCCAAGGCCGAGCGCGCCCGCCGGCACGCCGCCGCGGCCGCCTGGGCGGCCGGGCTCCACGAGCCCGGCAGCCTGCCCGCGCAGTCGGCCGACGTCGACGCCACCGCGGCGCTGCAGGGCGAGCGTGCGGTGCA
>CADCUE010000038.1 GCA_902805805.1 uncultured Frankineae bacterium
GACAAGACCCGCTGGTACAACCGGATGATCGAGCTGAACATCCAGAACCTCGCCGCCGTCCCGTCCGTGGTCTACGGGATCCTCGGTCTCGCCTTCTTCGCCCGCGGACCGCTCGACCTCGGCGGCTCGGTGCTCACCATCGCGCTGACGCTGTCGCTGCTGGTCCTGCCGATCGTCATCATCAGCTGCCGCGAGGCGATCCGCGCCATCCCCAGCAGCATCCGGGAGGGCTCTCTGGCGCTGGGCGCCACCCGCCTGCAGACGGTGCGGCGGCAGATCCTGCCCAACGCGATCCCCGGCACGGCGACCGGATCCATCCTCGCGCTGTCCCGCGCGATCGGCGAGGCGGCGCCGGTGCTGCTGGTGGCCGGCGGCCTGGTGTTCATCACCTTCAACCCGACCGGCCTGCAGAGCCAGGCGACCGTCCTGCCGATCCAGATCTTCAACTACGTCAGCCGCCCCCAGGAGGAGTTCCGGGTCGTCGCCGCGGCCGCCATCATGGTGCTGCTGCTGATCCTGCTGGCCCTGAACTCGGCCGCGATCTTCATCCGCAACCACTACCAGCGCACGTGGTGACCACCGTGCACCGCACGTCACCGGCCCCCGGTGCCGGCTCCCACCCGACCGTGCCCCGCCTCGACCAAGGACTCGCCGTGCAATCGTCTTCGACGCAGCCCACCTCCGCCCCGGTCGTCAGCCGGAGCACCGGCAGCCGGAGGATGGGCGCTCCGACCCCCGACGGCACCTGGAGTGGCACCGTGACCGTTCCCGACCCCGTCATGTCGGTGGACGGGCTGAACGTCTACTACGGCGACAACCTGGCCGTCCGCGACGTGACGATGGACATGGCGCGCTTCGAGATCACGGCGCTCATCGGCCCCTCCGGCTGCGGCAAGAGCACGGTCCTGCGCTGCCTGAACCGGATGAACGACCTCATCCCCGGCGCCCGCGTCGAGGGCAAGGTGACCTACCACGACCAGGACATCTACAGCGACGAGGTCGACGCCATCGAGGTCCGTCGGCGGATCGGCATGGTGTTCCAGAAGCCCAACCCCTTCCCGAAGTCGATCTACGACAACATCGCCTTCGGTCCCAAGGTCAACGGCGTCCGCAAGGGCCTCGACGACATCGTCGAGGAGAGCCTGACGCGCGCCGCGCTGTGGGACGAGGTCAAGAACAAGCTCAAGCAGAACGCCTACGGCCTGTCCGGCGGACAGCAGCAGCGGTTGTGCATCGCCCGCGCGATCGCGACCAAGCCGGAGGTCATCCTCATGGACGAGCCCTGCTCGGCGCTGGACCCGATCGCCACCGCGAAGATCGAGGACCTCATGGAGCAGCTCAAGCGCGAGTACACGATCGTGATCGTCACGCACAACATGCAGCAGGCGGCGCGCGTGTCCGACCGCACGGCCTTCTTCACGGCGGAGGCCGACCCCGACACCGGGCAGCGCACCGGTCTGCTCGTCGAGTACAACCCGACGCAGAAGATCTTCAGCAACCCCGAGGACAGCCGCACCGAGGGGTACATCACCGGCCGCTTCGGCTGAGCCTGCCGGCCTCCGACGACGCTGCAGGGCGGGGACGTGCGCAACAGCTACCGCGAGCAGCTCGACCAGGTCACCGACGGCCTCGTGGCGATGAGCCGCCTGGCGGCGCGCGGGGTGCAGGGTGCCACGGTCGCGGTCGTGCGGACCGACCTGGTCGCTGCCGAAGCGGTCATCCGCGGGGACGTCCATGTCAACGACCTCTACCGCTCGATCGACGAGCTGGCCCTCGACCTGCTGGCGCGACAGCAGCCGGTGGCCTCCGACCTGCGGATGCTGGTCACGGCGCTGCGCATCGCGACCGACCTCGAGCGCGCGGGCGACTACGCCGTCCACATCGCCAAGATCGCCCGGCGTCGCCACCCCGTCCCCGTGCTCCCGGAGCAGGTGCGGGGCACCGTCCAGGAGATGGGGGAGCGGGCCGCCTCTCTCACGGCCGAGGCCGGTGAGGTCGTGAGCCGGCGGGACCTGGTCCTGGCCCGGCAGCTGCTCGAGGGCGACGACGCGGTCGACGCCCTGCACCGCCGGCTGTTCGCCGTGGTGCTCGACGACCGGCACGGCTTCGGCGTCGAGGAGGTCGTCGACATCACCCTGGTCGGCCGCTACTACGAGCGCCTGGCCGACCACGCCGTCGCGGTCTCGCGCGCCGTCAGCTTCCTGGTCACCGGTGAGCACAGCGCCCTGACGGCCTGAGCCCCGTGCGCAGAACGGCACGCGAGCCGTGCACCTCGGCGCCACCGGACGGTCATCTGCCGGTCGGCGGCGCGTCAACCGCCGTGCCTAGCGTCCCGGGGGACAGCACCCCCTGACGCGGAACGGACCACCTGTGAGCGCCTACGGCGACAGCAACGAGGACATCGGCACCAATCCCAGCACCCAGACGCACCTCGGCTCGCTCATCGAGGCGCGCCTGTCTCGACGCAACGTGCTGGTGGGCGGCATGGCGACCGCGGTCGGCTTCCTGAGCAGCTCGGTGCTCGCCCCCCTCCCCGCAGCCGCGGCCGGTCGTGGGCCGCAGGGCAAGGGCCCGCGCGCCGGTGCCGGCCTGCTCGGCTTCTCCGCCGTCCCGCTGGGCTACGGCGACGAGGTCGTCGTCCCGCCGGGCTACCGCGCGACGCCGTTCGTCCCGTGGGGCACGCCGCTGCTCGGCAGCTACCCCGCCTTCCGGCCGGGGCAGAACACGGCTGCGGAGCAGGAGCAGCAGGTCGGCATGCACCACGACGGGATGCACTTCTTCCCCGTGGAGGGCAGTCGCCGCGGGCTGCTGGTGGTCAACCACGAGTACACCGACGAGGCGCTCCTGCACACGGGGACGCAGGCCGGTCCGCGCCCGTCCCGCGCCGCCATCACCCCCGAGCAGGTCAGGAAGTCGCAGGCTGCCCACGGGGTCAGCGTCATCGAGGTCGAGCGGAACGGCGCAGGACGCTGGGAGGTCGTGCGCGGACGCAAGAACCGGCGGGTGACGGCCAACACGCCGATGGCCTTCTCCGGCCCGGCCGCCGGCCACCGGCTGGTGCGGACGACCGCGGACCCGGCCGGCGAGCGACCGGTCGGGACCCTCAACAACTGCGCGCACGGCTTCACGCCGTGGAGCACCTACCTGGCGTGCGAGGAGAACTTCAACGGCTACTTCGCCGTCGCGGGGACCTTCGACGTGGAGCAGACCGCCGTGAACCGCCGGTACGGCGTGGGCGGCGACAGCTACTACTGGGCCGAGCGGGACGCCCGGTTCCGGCTCACCCCCGACAACCCGCGCGAGGTCAACCGCTTCGGCTGGGTGGTCGAGATCGACCCGCACGACCCGTCCTCGACCCCGGTCAAGCGGACCGCACTCGGCCGGCTCAAGCACGAGGGCGCCTTCGTCCACGTGACCAAGGGGCAGCGCGTCGTGGTCTACATGGGCGACGACCAGGTGGACGAGCACGCGTACAAGTTCGTGAGCAGCGACAACTGGAAGTCCCTGCTGGCCCGCGGCAAGGACCCCCTGGACCACGGCACGCTGTACGTCGCGAGGTTCGGCGACGACGGCTCCGGGCAGTGGCTGCCCCTCGTGCACGGCGAGCGGGGGCTCACCGCGGCCGACGGCTTCACCGACCAGGGCGACGTGCTGGTCAAGGCCCGGCTGGCGGCCACGGCGGTGGGCGCCACGCCGATGCACCGGCCGGAGTGGACCTCGGTCGACCCCAACACGGGCGCGGTCTACCTGACGCTCAGCAACGACGGGCGCTCGGCCAGTGCCGTGCAGAACGCCGCCAACCCCCGCAAGCCCAACCCCTGGGGGTCGGTGATCCGCTGGTACGAGGACGGAGACGACCACGCCGCGACGACGTTCACCTGGGACCTGCTGCTGCTGGCCGGTCAGGGCCGCGGCTCGGGCGACGGCAGCACCATCGCCGCCGACGACGCCTTCGGCTCGCCCGACGGCCTGTGGGTCGACCCGGACAGCCGCGTGTGGATCCAGACCGACGGCACGCAGCCGCTGGACGCCAACGACCAGATGCTCGCCGCCAACCCCTTCGTGACCGACAGCAGCGGAGCGCCGGAGCTGAAGCGGTTCTTCACCGGGGTCGTCGGCTGCGAGGTCACGGGGGTCATCGACACCCCCGACCAGCGCACGATGTTCGTCAACCTCCAGCACCCCGGGGACGGCGCGACGAGCACCTGGCCGCGGCTCGACGGCCTGACCGTCCCCCGGTCGGGCACCGTCGTCATCACCAAGGACGACGGCGGCGTCATCGGCACCTGATCAGGGGCTCGGACCGTCGAGCTCGGGTTCGTCGTCGACGTCGACCGGCAGCCGCCGCGGACCGGCTTCGGCCGGTCGGGGCCGGTCCTGCCGGTGCAGGCGGACGGCGACGACCGCCACGTCGTCCTCCGGCTTCGCGGGCAGCAGCCGAGCCAGCAGCTGGTCGCACAGCTCGTCGAGGCCCAGCCCCTGCTGCGCGAGCTCGCCCATCGTCTCGCGCAGGCGGGACAGGCCGTCGTCAAGGCTCTGGCCGCGGCGCTCGACCAGGCCGTCGGTGTAGAGCACGACGCTGGCGCCGCGCTCCAGGACCACCTCTGACTCGGTGCGGTCGCTGTCCGGGTCGATCCCCAGCAGCAGGACGTCGGCCGGGCCATCGCCGGTGTTGGCCGCGATGCCGCGGAGCAGACCTCGGAGCTGGCCCATGGCCGCTGCGGCCGCGGTGTCGTGCCCGACGACGTCGCCGATGACGAGCACGGTGGCGCCCTCGGGCTGCAGGAAGGCGTCGTACCAGTCGCCGCCGACCTGCGCGGCGGAGGCGGCGGGCTGGTACCGCACCACGATCTCGGCGTGGTCGGGCTCGGGGGGCTGGGTGAGCAGCGAGCGCTGGAGGCCCTCGGCGAGCTGGCGCTGCTGCTCGTAGAGGCGGGCGTTGTCCAGCGCCAGCCCGGCGCGCCCGGCGAGCTCGGCGATGGTGTCGAGGTCGGCGGGGCGCGGCTCCTCGACCTGGCGCAGCGACAGGGTGAGCAGCCCGAGCGTGCGGCCGCGGGCGCGCATCGGCTGGACGACCGCCGCGCGCGGTGCGAGCCGGCGCAGCAGCGACCGCTGGCGGTCCTCGGTCAGCGTCGCCGAGACGGCCTCGGTGGCCGAGCGCACGACGACCTGCGAGCCACTGCGCAGCGCCCGGGCGAGGATCGCGTCGTCGTCGAAGCTCGCGATGCGGGTCTGGGCGTACTCCTCCAGCACCGGCCGGAGCTCCGGGTCGTGGTGCCACCAGCCCACGTCGCGCAGCTGCCGCCGCCAGTCGGCCGGGTCGGCGTCCTCGTCGACGAGCGTGACGATGCACCAGTCGCCGAGGGCCGGGACGACGATGCGGGCCAGGCGGTCGACGGCGGCCTGCGCGTAGAGGGTGTCGGTGAGCGCAGCGGTCGCCTCGGCGAGCAGCCCTGCCCGGTCCTGCGCCGCGCGGCGGGCGCTGATGTCGAGGAAGTAGACGCCGAGCCCGTCCGGCGACGGCCAGACCCGCAGCTCGTACCAGCCGTCGAGCGGCGCGGGGTAGTAGGCCTCGAAGACCGTGGCCTCGCCGGTCTCCAGAGCAGATCGGAAGAGCA
>CADCUE010000039.1 GCA_902805805.1 uncultured Frankineae bacterium
GGCCGCCACGGCGAGGGCGAGGGCGACGCCGGACACCCGTGCGGTGATCTCGCGGGTCTCGGTCGTGGTGCCGACCTGGCCGCCGATGTCGTCGTAGACCGAGCGGAGCTCCTCACCGCTCTCGGCGCTGAACGACGTGCCCTCGGTGGCCTCGGCGAGCCGGTCCAGGGCGTCCGCGTCCACCGGCACGGGGATGAGGTCGCCGCCCACCTCGACCGTCCCGTCGGGCGTGCCGTACGCGATGGTCGACACCGGCACGCGCTGGTCCCGCGCCGCCTCGGCGGCCACCGACAGGGGACGGCCGACGGTGTTGGTGCCGTCGCTGAGCAGGACGATGCGGGCGGGTGGCGGCTCCTGCCCCGGGGCGACCGCGACCGAGCTCACGGCGCCGAGCGACGCGAACACCGCTTCGCCGATCGCGGTGCTCTCGTCGAGCTCCAGCCCCTCGACGGCCGCGGCCACCGCTGCGTGGTCGCGGGTCGGCGCCACCACGACGCCGGCGCGGCCGCTGAAGGCCACGAGTCCGACGTCGAAGCGGTCCGGCAGCCCCTCGACGAAGGAGGCGGCCGACTCCTTGGCCGCGGTGATGCGGTCCGGCGACACGTCGTCGGCCAGCATCGACAGCGACACGTCGAGGGCCACGACCACCGTCGCGCGCTCCCGCGGCACCTGCACCGACCCGGTCGGGCGGGCGAAGGCCACCGTCAGCGCCGTCAGCGCGAGCAGCAGCAGCACGGCGGGCACGTGCCGCTTCCAGGCAGCGCTGCGCGGCAGCACCGACGCGAGCAGCTCCAGCTCCGAGAAGCGCAGCGCGTACGCCGGACGCCGCCGCGACTGCACGACGTGGGCGACGGCGAGCGCCACGACGATCAGCAGCAGCCACAGCCGCCCGGGTGACAGGAAGTCCACTCAGCGCCCTCCGGGGGGCCGCCCGGCGGCGCGCAGCCGGCGACGCGCCGCCAGGTGGCGGGCCAGCGCGGGCAGCCAGTCCTCGTCGGTGCGGACGACCAGGTGCCCGGCGCCGGAGGCCCGGACCGCCGCGGCGCCGTCGGCGCGGCGGGCGGCGGCCGCGGCGGCGTAGCGCTCACGCAGCCGCCGGTCGCCGGTGGGGACCTCGAGCGATCGCCCGGTCTCGGGGTCGACCAGGCGCAGCGTTCCGACCGACGGCAGCGCGAGCTCGCGCCGGTCGACGACCTCGGCGACCACGACGTCGTGCCGCTGCGCCAGCCGGCGCAGCGGCCCGGCCCAGGACGGGGCCTGCCCCACCGGGCCGACCAGGTCGCTGAGGACGACGACGAGCCCGCGCCGGCGGGGCGGCGACGCCAGGGCCTGCAGGCCCTCGGCGAGGGTCGGCCCCCGGCCCTCGACGGGGCGCGTCGACATCAGGACGTGCAGCAGCGCCAGCACGGCCGTCGGACCGGACCGGGCGGGCAGCCGGCGCACGACGTCGGACAGCACGACCGCGCCCAGCCGGTCCCCCGGCCCGGCGGCGAGGTGGCCGACGGCCGCGGCGAGGGCGACCGCCACGTCGCGCTTCTCGTGGCGCGCGGTGCCGAACGACATGGACGCCGTCAGGTCGACCAGCAGGTTCGTCTCGAGCTCGCGCTCGGCGACGGCCTGCCGCACGTGCGTCTCCCCCGTCCGCGCGGTGACCGACCAGTCGATGCGCCGCACGTCGTCACCCGGGCTGTAGGCGCGGGCCTCGGCGGGCTCGGCGCCCGGTCCGGGCAGGTGCCCGAGGTGCTCGCCCTGCAGCAGCCCGTCCAGCCGGGCGGAGACCTGCAGCGCCAGCCGGCGCACCGCCGCCGGGGACGCCAGCGGCGGCGGTGGCAGAGCGGGCGGGGTCGCCGACCGCCTCACGCGGGCCGCCTCACGCCACTCCCCTGCCGGTGCTGAACTGCGGGCTCGAGCTCTGCGACGGCGCGACCTGGGGCGGGTCGACCTTCTCCAGCACCTGCACGACGAGGTCGCGGGGCGAGACCTCGTCGGCCAGCGCGTCGTAGGTGAGCACGAGCCGGTGCGCCAGGACGTCCCGCGCGAGATCGGCGACGTCGTCGGGCAGCACGTAGTCGCGCCCGCGCAGCAGCGCGAGCGCCTTGGCGCCCTGCACCAGCCCCAGGCTGCCGCGCGGCGACGCGCCGTGCGCCAGGAAGCGGCCCATCTCCGGCAGCCCCCAGCGGTGCGGCTCCCGGGTCGCCATCACCAGGCGCACGGCGTACTCCGCGACCGCGTGGTGCACGAACACCGTGTCGACCACCGCCTGCACCGCCACCAGCTCGTCCAGGCCGAGGACCTGCGAGGCGTACGGCCGCGCGACGCTCATCCGCCGCACGATCTCCATCTCCTCGGCCATCGAGGGATGCCCCACCTCGACCTTCATGAGGAACCGGTCGCGCTGCGCCTCGGGCAGCGGGTAGACGCCCTCGGACTCGATCGGGTTCTGCGTGGCCAGCACCAGGAACGGCTGCGGCAGCCGGTAGGTCGTCCCGCCCAGGCTGACCTGCCGCTCGGCCATCACCTCCAGCAGCGCCGACTGCACCTTCGCCGGCGCCCGGTTGATCTCGTCGGCCAGCACGAGGTTGGCGAACACCGGACCGAGCTCGACGTCGAACGCCTCCTGCGAGGGCCGGTAGATCCGCGTCCCCACGATGTCCGAGGGCACCAGGTCGGGGGTGAACTGCAGCCGCACCGACGACCCGCCCACGACCGTCGCGAGCGTCTCGACCGCCAGGCTCTTGGCGACGCCCGGCACGCCCTCCAGCAGGCAGTGGCCGCGGCACAGCAGCGCCACCACCATCCGCTCGACCATCCGGTCCTGGCCGACGACCACCTTCTTGACCTCGAACAGCGCGCGCTCGAGCAGGACGCCGGCGTCCTCGACCGGCGAGCCCGACGACCCTCGACCTGGCACGCGCACCTCCGGTTGTCCGTCCACGGTCGCACAGTGCCCGGACGGCGGTGAAGCGCGCGTGAGGTCCTGCGCCGGGGGCTGGCGCCGGGTGAGCTCGGCGGCGGGGCCGGCCAGCGGGTTCGCCCGGTGCGTCCCCGAGATCCTCCGAAGATCCCCAGCATCCCGCTGCTGGGGATCTCGGGAAGATCTTCGAGCGGGCGGACCGCTGAGCGGCTGGACGGCGGGCGGCGGCTCCGGTGTCGGGGGTCAGGCGAGCAGCGGGAGCAGCAGGCCGAGCGCGGGCAGGGACAGCACGAGCACCGTGGCCGCCGCGACCGCCGCCAGGGCCGGCCAGCCGAGCGCCGGCGGCGGGCTGACCAGCCGCTGAGCCCGCAGCAGGACGTCGTCGCCGCCGGCGCCCAGACCGCCGCACGGCACCGAGGCGGCGCCCACCTTGTACAGCGCGCGCGCCAGCACCTCGGGCCGGTGCCGGCGCGCCGCCCGGTCGTCGGCGAGCATCTCGACGAGCAGCGCGACCTGCTCCTGCGCGGTGCGCACCGACCTCAGGCGGGGGAACGTCGTCCCGAACGCCGCGAACGGCAGCACGACCAGGTCGTGCCGCTGCTCGACGTGCGCCTGCTCGTGGGCGAGGACGGCGCGGACCTCGTCCTCGCGCAGCAGGTCCAGGACGCCGCGCGACAGCACGACCCGCGGCCGCAGCCCGGGCAGGCAGTACGCCAGCGGGACGTCGTGGTCGACGACCCGCGTCCCGGCCAACAGCGGGTTGCGGGTCGCGACCAGGTCGACGAGGACCCGGTTGCGGTGGCGGGCCTGCAGGGTGCGTCCGGCGGCGGTGACGAACACCGACACCAGCCGGACCACCAGCACGACCGCCACGACGGCGGCGACCAACGACCACCAGCGGGTCCGCCCCGCACCGTCGAGGACGGCCTGCGTCGCGGCGGCGTGCGTCTCACCCGCCGGGGCGAGCGCCACCGTGAGGGCGACCTCCACGGCGAGCAGCCCGGCGGTCAGCCCCAGCGCCTGCCACAGCAGCAGGCCCGCGGTCGGGGCGCGGCGCGGCCAGTCGGCCCGGGCCAGCCGGTCGGGCACGACCGTGGACAGCAGCAGGAGCACGACCGCCACGGCCACCGCCGCCCCCAGCACTCAGGACCCGCTCAGCAAGGAGGACCGGCCGGGCACCGACCGCAGCTCAGCACGGGAGGTCCATCAGGGCTGGGGGTCCTGCAGCGGTCCCTCGAGCGCGCGGCGCAGCGCCTCGGCCTCCGCCGGGGTCACCGACCGGGCGAAGTGCTGCAGGGCCGCCTCGCGGTCGTCGGCCTGCCCCAGCGCCTGCTGCATGAGCACGGCGATGTGGTCCTCACGAGAGGCGACCGCCCGGTAGACGTGCGCGCGGCCGGAGGTGTCCTTGGCCAGCAGGTGCTTCTTCTCCAGGCGGGTCAGCACGGTCAGCCAGGTCGTGTAGGCCAGCCCGCGAGGGGCAAGGCGCTCGGCGACCTGCCGGCCGGTCGCCGGACCGATGTCCCAGACGACCTCCATGGCAGCGCGCTCGAGGTCTCCCAGCCGTGTCACGTGGCTCATACTACGACCGGTAGAAGTTCTACGGGGCGTAGTAGATGATGGTGAGGTACTCCCGCCACCCCTCAGGAGCCGCCGTGCCCGACGTCCTCGGCACCGCTCGTCCCCCCGGCGCGCAGACCTGGCGCTGGGACTGGCAGGTGGCCGCCCGCTGCCGCGGTCGCGACGACCTGTTCTTCCACCCGCACGGCGAGCGCGAGCCGCTGCGCAGCGAGCGCGAGTCGGCCGCCAAGCAGGTGTGCGCGACGTGCCCGGTCAAGCGCGAGTGCCTCGAGCACGCCCTCGAGTCCGGCGAGCCGTACGGCGTCTGGGGCGGCCTGTCCGAGGGCGAGCGCGAGGTGCTGCTCCACGGGCCGCGCCCGGTGCGCAAGCGCTAGGTGAGACCAGGAGCTCCACCCCCACACGATGTTCCGGAGATCCCCAGCATCCCGCTGCTGGGGATCTTCGGAAGATCTCGAGGTCGCCTAGTCGAGGACCGGGCCGGACAATGTCGGGTAGTCGGTGTAGCCCGCCGCACCGCCGCCGTAGAAGGTGGCGGTGTCGGGCTCGTTGAGGTCAGCACCGGTGCGCAGGCGCTCGACGAGGTCGGGGTTGGCGAGGAACGCCCGCCCGATCGCGAACAGGTCGGCCGCGCCGCTGTCGACCGCCTCCTGGGCGGTCGCCAGGTCGGAGGCGCCCGCGAAACCGGTGCTCAGGACGACCGGACCGGAGAACAGCTTGCGCAGCGCGTCCTGGTAGCGGGTCCCCGGGTCCTCCGCGATGTGCAGGTAGAGCAGCCCGAGGGGCTCCAGCCCGCGGACGAGCGCCTCGTACGTCTGCTCGATCTCGGTCTCGACGATGTCGTTGAAGCCGTGCCCGGGCGAGACGCGCAGGCCCACCCGGTCCGGGCCGATGGCCTCGGCGACCGCCGTGGCGACCTCGACGACGAAGCGGGCCCGGTTCTCCGGCGAGCCGCCGTAGGCGTCCGTGCGGACGTTGCTGCCGTCGGCCAGGAACTGGTGCAGCAGGTAGCCGTTCGCGGCGTGCAGCTCCACCCCGTCGAGGCCGGCGTCCACCGCGCGGCGCGACGCGTCGACGAACTCGGCGACCACACCCGGCAGCTCGCCGGTCGCCAGCGCGCGCGGCTCGACGAAGTCCTGCATGCCCCCGGGCGTGAACACCTGCCCGGCCGCGGTGACCGCCGACGGGGCCACCGGCTGCAGGCCGGTGATCGACGGGTGGCCGATGCGGCCGGTGTGCATGAGCTGGGCGACGATGCGGCCGCCGCGCTCGTGCACTGCCTCGGCGACCAGGCGCCAGCCGGCGACCTGCTCGTCGGTGTGCAGGCCCGGGGTGTGGGGGTAGCCCTGGCCGACGGCCGACGGCTGAGTGCCCTCGGTGACGATCAGGCCGGCGCCGGCGCGCTGCGCGTAGTAGTCGGCGCTCAACGCCGTGGGGGCCTCACCGGCGCCCGCGCGGTTGCGCGTCATCGGCGCCATCACGAAGCGGTTGCGCAGCTCCAGCGGTCCGAGGCGGTACGGGGCGAACAGGTCCGTGGTCATGGGTCCTCCGTGTCGTTGACTCGACAACGACAAGCCGTCCTCCCCAGGGGGCGTTCCCGGTGTGCCGGACGTCACCGGGCCAGGGCCGAGCGGCCGACCCGCGGAGCTCAGCCCACGCGCGAGACGGCGTCCGCGCAGCTCTGCAGGCCGTACGAGCGCAGGTACTCCTTGTCGATGCCCGCCGACGTCGGCCGCTCGGCCAGCAGCGGCAGCAGCTGTGCCTCGTCCGCCCCGGCCGCCGTCACGCGGGCCGAGAACTCCTTGCCCGAGGTGACCAGGGCGGCGAACGGGTCGAGCACCTTGCGCTCGAGCTCGGCGCGGTCCTGCTCCGGAGGCGTCAGCGCGGCCAGGTCGGTCTGGACGTTCTCGGCGATCTGCACGGTCTGCGTGACGTACGGCCCGAACTCGGCCGGGGTCGCCGGCGCGGTGAGGCGGGCGAACTGCGCGTCGGCGTCGCTGCAGACCTTCGACGCCGCCTCGACGTAGGCCTTCTTGGGGTCGACCTCCTCCGCCGCCTCGTCGTCCCCTCCGCCGCTGCAGGCGGCCAGGGCGAGGCACAGCACGAGGGCACGGAGCAGGGGCACGCGTCGGGTCACCCCACCATCGTGCCCTCAGGAGGGCCGGCGACCCAGCACCCAGCACGCCACGGCGGCCGCGGCGCCGACGTTGAGCGAGTCGACCCCCGCGGCCATCGGGATCCGCACCCGCTCGTCGCTGGCCGCCATGACCTCCTCGGTGAGCCCCGGACCCTCCGCGCCGAACAGCAGGGCGACCTTGTCCTCGGGCGCGACGACGACGTCCGCGAGATCATTCGCCGACCGGTCGGGGGTCAGCGCGAGCACCCGGAAGCCGGCGGCGCGGACGTCCTGCACCCCTTCGGGCCAGCGGTCCAGGAAGGCGTAGGGCACCGAGAACACCTGCCCCATCGACACCCGCACCGTCCGGCGGTACAGCGGGTCGCAGGAGTTGGGGCTGAGCAGGACCGCGTCCATGCCGAGACCGGCGGCGCTGCGGAACACCGCGCCGAGGTTGGTGTGGTTGGTGACCGTCTCCATGACGACCACCCGCCGGGCGCCGGCGAGCACGTCGGCGGCCGAGCGCAGCGGCAGCCGCCCGAACGACGCGAGCGCTCCGCGGTGCACGTGGAAGCCGGTGACCGCCTGGAGCACGTCGTACGACGCGACGTAGACGGGGCAGGCGAGCGCGGCGACCGCCGGAGTCAGGTCGGCCAGCCGCTGCGGCGACACCAGCAGCGAGCGCACCGGGTAGCCGGCGGCCGCCGTACGGGCGATGACCTTCTCGCCCTCGGCGATGAAGAAGCCCGCTCCGGGCTCGTGCCGCATCCGCCGGGCGCCGTCGGTCAGCCCGACGTAGTCCGCGACGCGGGGGTCGTCCGGCGCGTCGACCGGCTCAGGCAGGACCGGCCTCGCCGGCGCGGCGCGGGACGGGACGTGCCCGCTCGTACTGCACCGGCCACGGCACCTCGACGCCGAGCGCGGTCGCCGCGTGCAGCGGCCAGTGCGGGTCGCGCAGCAGCTCGCGGGCCAGCAGGACCACATCGGCGGAGCCCTCGGCCAGCACCTGCTCGGCCTGCACGGGGTCGGTGATCATCCCGACCGCGCCGGTGGCGACACCCGCGTCGCGCCGCACCTGCCGGGCGAACGGCACCTGGTAGCCGGGGCCGACGACGACGCGCTGGTCCGGGCTGTTGCCGCCGGACGAGCAGTCGACGAGGTCGACGCCGCGCGCGGCGGCCTCCTTGGCCAGGGCCACCGAGTCCTCCGGCGTCCAGCCGCCGTCCACCCAGTCGCTGGCCGAGATGCGCAGCACGAGCGGACGGTCCTCGGGCCACGCCGCCCGGACGTCCTCGACGACCTCCAGCACCAGGCGCATGCGCCCGGCCAGGTCGCCGCCGTACGCGTCGGTGCGGGTGTTCGACAGCGGGCTGAGGAACTCGTGGAGCAGGTAGCCGTGAGCAGCGTGCACCTCGACGAGGTCGAAGCCGGCCTGCAGGGCACGCTGCGTCGCCGCCACGAAGTCGGCCCGGACCTTGGCGATCCCGGCGGCGTCGAGCGCGACCGGCGTCGCGAGCCCGGGATAGGCGTCGGCCGTCGGACCGACCGGCTCCCAGCCGCCCTCCTCGGGCAGCACGGCGCCCCGCCCCTCCCACGGCCGCAGGCTGCTGCCCTTGCGACCGGCGTGCGCCAGCTGGACGCCGGCCAGCGCCCCCTGCGACTGGACGAAGGCCACGACACGCGTCCAGACCGCGAGCTGCTCGTCGTTCCAGATCCCCGTGTCCTGGGGGCTGATGCGGCCCTCGGGGCTCACGGCCGTCGCCTCGGTGAAGACGGCACCGGCGCCGCCGACGGCGCGCGCGCCGAGATGGACCAGGTGCCAGTCGCCGGGCAGTCCGTCGACGGCGGAGTACTGGCACATCGGCGCGACCCAGATGCGGTTGCGGGCGGTCGCGCCGCGCAGCCGGACAGGCGTGAACAGGTGGCTCATGACAGGTGCCAACCGCGTGAGAACGGTGACATTCCGCCGGTAGGCTCACGCGGAGCCGCATCCCGCAGTCCCACTCGCACGTCCCACACCAGCGCCCCACGCGGAGGACACGTCATGGCCGACCTCGGAGACACCAGCCAGGCGAACACCGCCCACAAGCACAAGATGACGTCGTGGATCACCGTCGCGCTCATCACGGTCGCCTCGATCGTCCTGGGGTTCGCCTTCGTCCTGCAGTCGATCCCGCTGGCCGTCGTGGGCGGCGTGCTGCTGGTCGCCGGTGTCGTCCTCGGGATCACCGGCGGGATCATGGAAGACGCCGAGTAGCTCAGCGTGCGACGGGTGTCGACACCTGCGCGGACAGCGGCACGGTGAAGCGCACGACGGTGCCGCCCTCCGGCCGGTTGGCCGCCGTCACCGTCCCGCCGGAGGCCTCGACGAGCTGCCGGACGATGTAGAGGCCGAGCCCCACGCCGCCGTACTCGCGGGTGTCGGTGCCGCCGGCCTGGAAGAACGGCGCGAACAGCGCCTCGCCGTCGCCGTCCGGGATGCCCACGCCGTCGTCGGACACCTCGACCACGGCCAGCGCACGGTCCTGCGAAGCCGACACCCGCACCGTCCCGCCGGCCGGGCTGTACTTCACGGCGTTCTCGACCAGCTGCCCGACGATGTGCGCCAGGCCGGCGGGGTCCCCGAGGACGACCAGCGGCGCGTCCGGCAGGTCGGTCTCGAGCCGGTGGCGGGGCGACATGCCCTCGAAGCGGCGCAGCGCCTCGACCAGCGCCTCGCTCAGGTCGAACGGCCGGGTGTCCGGCGAGTGCCGCGACGCACCGGCGCGGGCGCCGAGCAGCAGGTGCTCGGTGAGGGCGACGAGGGCGTCCGTGCGCTCCGCCACGGTGGCCAGCGCCTCCTGCCGACGGCGGTCGTCCAGGACGTCCCACCGGCGCTGCAGCACGTGGACGTAGCCCTTGATCGCGGTCAACGGGGTGCGCAGCTCGTGGCTGGTGGTGGCGAGGAACAGGTCCTTGGCCTCGTCGAGCGCCCGGTGCCGGCTCACGTCGCGCAGCACGACCACGTGCTCGCCGGTGGCGGGGATCACGGTCGCCACCGTCTCGAGCCAGCGCCGGCCGACGGTGTGCTCGAGCACCGAGCCGGGAGCGCCGAGGTCCAGCGGGGGTGCTCCGCCGACGAGCGAGTCCCTGGGCAGGTCGAGCAGAGCCGCCGCGGCGGCGTTGCAGGACCGGACCAGGCCGTCCGGACCCAGCACGAGCACCCCGTCGGCCAGGACGTCCACCACGGCCTGCTCGTGCTCGCTCTGCGCGACGGCCTCCGCCCGGCTCTGCTCCAGCCGCGCCACCTGCCGGGCCAGGACCTCGCCGACCAGCACGCACACCGGCACGGCGACCGTGACCGAGCCGATGGCGGTGTCCGGCGGCTCGTCGACGACGAGGAAGGGCAGCAGGTACGAGACGACGGCCAGCGGCGAGACCCACAGCGAGGTCCGCGGCGGCTGGGCGATGCCGACCCACACGAAGACGACGACGTAGTAGACGGCGTAGCTGTAGGCGCTGACCTCACCGTAGGTGCCGGCCGTCGCGAGCAGCCCGAACGCGAGCACGAGCAGGGCGAGCGGGGCCCGCACCGGCAGGCGCTCCCAGGGGACGACGAAGCAGAGCGCGCCCAGGCCGACAGCCAGCAGCCCGACCGTGTTGAGCACCGCGAGGTCGAGGTGGGCACTGCCCGGCAGGTAGTTGTTGACGAGCGTGAAGACGCCGGCGGCCAGCAGGAGCTGGCCGCCCGAGCGTCCCGCTGCTGCCCGGCGCACCCGCTCAGTGTGCCTTGGTGACGGAGAGTAGATGCGCGATCACAGAAGTGGCTGCTAGCGGACGGTCTGCTCGAGCAGCCAGTCACGGCGACCGGCGAGCACCTCGACCGGCGCAGCGGCGGACGGCGGCCCCGGCACCGCCTTGCGGACCCGTGCGTGGACGACGCCGTGCGGCGCGCCGGTGCGTGCCGCGAGCTGACCGACCAGCGAGTTGATCTCGCGCCGCAGGTCCCCGGCGGCACGCCAGGACCGCGCGTCGAGCTCGGCCTGCGCCTGCTCGGCGTCCGTGGCCACCTCGTCCACCCGCGTGCTGGAGGCCCGCTTGCGGTGGTCGGCGTCGCGCCGGTGGAGCAGCGCGGCGGTCTGCTCGGCCGACAGCAGCCCGGGCAGCCCGACGAAGTCGGCGTCCTCCCCGGTCAGCGCCAGGTCGGCGGTCACCGCGCGGCCGCCGTGCAGCACGTGCGCGAACTCCGCCTCGGCGCCCAGCGCCTGCCACTCGTCGACCGCCTTCTCGTCGGTGCGCTCCGGAGAGGTCTCGACGTCGAGCAGCTCCTCGCTCGGTGCAGGAGCGGGCAGCACGTGGTTGCGCTCGCTCTCCAGCTCGGCGGCCAGCGCCAGCAGCGGGCGCACGGCCGGCAGGAAGACCGTGGCCGACTCCCCCGGCCGCCGGGCGCGCACGACGCGCCCGACGGCCTGGGCGAAGAACAGCGGCGTCCGGTACGACGTCATCCACGCCAGGCACGCCGCGCGCGGCACGTCGACGCCCTCGGAGATCATCCGCACGCACACCGCGATGCGGTCGGTGCCGCCGGCGAACGCGCTGATCTTCGCCGAGGCCCTGGGGTCGTCGGACAGGATGAGCGCCGGCGCCGTGCCCGTGACGCGCTTGACGATGGCGGCGTAGGCCCGCGCGTCCTCCTGGTCGCTGGCCAGCACCAGCCCGGCGGCGTCCGGCATGCCGGCCTCGCGCAGGTGGGTGAGGCGCTCGTCCATCGCGGCGATGACGTGCGGGACCCACTCGCCGCCCGGGTCCAGCGCCGTGCGCCAGGCGGTCGCCTCGACCGACTTGGTCGACTCGCCGGTGAGGGAGGCGGACACCACCTCCCCCGCGCTGTTGCGCCAGCGGGAGACGCCCGTGTAGGCGGCGAAGACGACGGGGCGCACGACGCCGTCCGCCAGGGCCTGGCGGTAGCCGTAGCCGAAGTCGGCGGCACTGGCCAGCGCGCCGTCGCCGTCCGGCTCGTAGCGGACGAACGGGATGCGCTCGTCGGCGCGGGTCCGGAACGGCGTCCCGGTCAGGGCGACCCGGCGCCGGGCCGGCTCGAACGCCTCGGCGACCGCCTCGCCCCACGACAGCCCGTCCCCCGCGTGGTGGATCTCGTCGAGGACGACCAGCGTGCGCCGGCCGTGCTCGGTGCGGCTGCGGTGGACGGCCGGGCGCATGGCCACCTGGGCGTACGTCGTCACGTAGCCGAGCACGTCCGGGCGCAGGCGGTCGTCGTTCCTCAGCGTCGGGTCGAGCGGGATGCCGGCCGCCAGGGCGGCCTCGGCCCACTGCGTGCGCAGGTGGTCGGTGGGGGCCACCACGACCAGCCGGTTCACCTCGCGCCGCTCGAGCAGCTCCGCGGCCAGGGCGAGGGCGAACGACGTCTTGCCGGCGCCGGGCGTCGCCGTCACGAGGAAGTCCCGTCCCGGCGCCTCGCGGTAGGCCTGCAGCGCCGCAGCCTGCCAGGCGCGCAGCGGCCGCCGGGCGGACGGCGGTGCGGCGAGCGGGGCGGTCACGGGCGGGGTCTCCGTACGGTCGGGCGGTGCGCCCGCAGGACCGTGGGGAGCGGCCGGGCTGGTCCTCGACCCTAGGGGAGCCGGCCGACCGGCCGGGGCCCGGACACGCCGCCGCGCGCAGCCCGGGGTCGCCGCACGGGCACGGACCTACGCTCGCCGGATGACCCGCGCCGCGGCCGTCGCGGCGGGCAACTCGGACACGGCCGCCGCTGCAGCGACCGTGCTGCGCGCCGGTGGCAACGCCGTCGACGCCGCGGTGGCCGCGGGGTTCGCGTCGGCGGTCACCGAGCCCGGGCTGTCGAGCCTGGGCGGTGGCGGCTTCCTGCTGACCGCGCCCCTGGACGGCCCGGAGCGCCTGCTCGACTTCTTCGTGGACGCCCCCGGGCGCGGACGCGCGCCGGACCGGCTGGTCCCGTCGTTCCTGCCGGTGACGGTGCGCTTCTCCGGCGCGGACCAGGTCTTCCACGCCGGCTGGGGGTCGGTCGCCGTCCCGGGCTGCCTCGACGGCTACCTGCACGCGGTCCGCACGCTGGGCAGCCTGCCGCTGGCGCAGGTGGTGGCCCCGGCCGTCGCTCTCGCCCGCGGGGGCACGGTCGTCGACGCGGCGCAGGCGCACCTGCTGACGCTGCTGGAGGAGATCCTCGTCCTGACCGCCGAGGGGCGGGCGGTGTTCGCGCCGGCGGGCCGGCTGCTCGGCGAGGGTGACCGGATGCGCAACCCGGCCCTCGGCGACCTGCTCGAGGACGTCGGCCGGGGGACGGTGACGGGCATGGCGTCGCTCGCCGGGCCGCTGCAGGCGGCGGCGGACCGCGCCGGTGGCCTGCTCACCGCCGACGACCTCGCGGCGTACGCCGTCCGCGAGCGGGAGCCGCTGCGCAGCTCGTACCGCGGCGCGCGGCTGGTCACCAACCCGCCGCCGTCCTTCGGCGGCGTGCTCGTGCTGGCCGCCCTGGCCGAGCTGGCCCGTGAGGCGCCGGTCGACGGCTCGCCCGCGGCCACCGCCCGGCTGGCCGAGGCCCTGGTGCGGATGTCCGAGCGGCACGTCGCGGGCCCCCGGGCCGTCCGCGGCACGACGCACGTCAGCGTCGTCGACGGCGCGGGCGGCCTGGCGGCGATGACCATGTCCAACGGCAGCTGCTCGGGGGTCTTCGCGCCGGGCACCGGCATCCAGCTCAACAACGTCATGGGCGAGGCGGACCTCCACCCGGCGGGGTTCTCCTCCACGCCGCCCGGGGTGCGGATCGGGTCGATGATGGCGCCGACGCTGCTGCGCACCGTCGACGGCACCCGCACGGCGCTCGGCAGCGGCGGCAGCGAGCGCATCCGCAGCGCCCTGCTGTGCGCCCTGACCGCGCTCGTCGACCGGGCGGCGCCGCTCGCGGACGCCGTCCGGGCGCCGCGGCTGCACTGGGACCGCAGCGTGCTGCAGGTCGAGCCGGGACTGCCCGCCGGGACCGTGCGCGCGCTGCGGGCCGCTCGCCCCGTGCAGGAGTGGCAGCGGCGCGACCTGTACTTCGGCGGTGTGCACGCCGTCGCGCTGCGGGTCGACGGGTCGGTCGACGCGGCCGGTGACCCCCGCCGGGCGGGAGCGGCCGAGGTCGTGCCGCTCAGCTGACGGGCGCCTCCGCCGGGGCGGTCACGAAGTCGATGAGCATCTCGACGGAGCGCAGCAGAGGGATCTCGAGGTCGGTCCAGGAGTCGACACCGGCCAGGACGCGCTGCCAGCCCTGCCACGTCTCGCCCCAGCCCAGGGCTGCGCAGACGCCCTCCTTCCACGGGGCGCCCCGGGGCACGACCGGCCAGGCGGCGATGCCGACGGCGGACGGCTTCACCGCCTGCCAGACGTCGACGTACGGGTGACCGGTCACCAGGACGTGCGGGTCCTTCACCGCGGCGACGATCCGGCTCTCCTTGCTGCCGGGCACCAGGTGGTCGACCAGGACGCCCAGCCTGCGGTGGGGCCCGGTGCGGAACTGCCGGACGGCCGCGGCGAGGTCGTCGACGCCGTGGAGCGGTTCCACGACGACGCCCTCGACGCGCAGGTCGTGCCCCCAGACCCGCTCGACGAGCTCGGCGTCGTGGGTGCCCTCCACCCAGATCCGGCTGTCCTTCGCGACCTGCGCCCGCAGCCCCGTCACGGCGACCGAGCCGGACGCGGTCCGCTTCGGGCCGGCGGCGGAACGGGCCACCGGGCGGGCGAGGGTGACCGGCACCCCCTCCAGCAGGAACGCCCCCGGCTCGAGCGGGAAGACCCGGACCTTGCCGTGCCGGTCCTCCAGGCAGACCCGCGACTGATCGCACTCGACGACCGCGCCGCACCAGCCGGTCGAGACCTCCTCGACGACCAGACCGGGATCGGCCGGGACCGTCTCGACGACCCGGCGGGCCGGGCGGGCGGTGACCGTGCGGGGGTCGTACGAGCGGCTGCGCATGTCGCGGCACGCTAGGGCCGCAGTGCGCGGGCGCTCGCTAGGCTCGCTGCTCGTGTCGACCGACGCGGGGACCCCTCCGAGGAGCGCGCTGCTCGCCGCCTGGGGCAACGCCTGGCTGGCCGGGGACGCCGGACTGCCCGAGCTGGTGCAGCGGGTGACCGCGGCCGACGACGCCCACAGCGTCATCGGGCTCGCGGTCGACGACGTCCCGCTGGAGCGCGCGGTCGCCCGGCTGCGCGCGGCCGGTGTCCAGCGGCTGCGGCTGGTGCTGCCGGCACCCGGCGACACCGTCGGACTGCCCGGACCCGGCCCGTTCACCGCAGCAGCGCTGACCGCCAGCGAGGGCGTGCTGGCCCTGCGGGCAGACGGCACCGGCACCGGGCTGGTGCCGGCGCTGCAGTCGCACGGCTCGCCGTTCGACGGCACGGTGACGACCGTGACGTGGCGGGCGTACGACGTGGTCGTCGCCGGTCCCGATCCAGGGCCGTTCCTGCACGACGCCGAGCACGACCTGCGACGCGGGGTCGTCGAGTGCGCGTCCGCGCTGCAGGACCTCGACGTCGCCCGCTGGCGCCCGGACGTGGCGGGCGCCCTGTCGGACCTGCGCCGGCAGGCCCGCACCGGCTTCGCGGAGGACGAGCTGCCGGGCGGCTACCCGCAGCGGGCGCGCCAGCTGCTCGTGCAGGCCCGCCAGCTCGCCGGCGTCCTGCAGCTCGCCGGCCAGGACAGCGGGGGCGCGGTCGACACCCGCGAGGCCGCGGGCCGCGAGCAGGCGCTGCGCGAGCTGGGGCGGCTCGTCCGGCGGGCCCGCATCGCCGGCTACAACGCCTACGGCACGCCCGCGTGACCCGGTGAGCCTGCTGCTGACGGTCACCGGACGCGATCACCCGGGGGTCACCGCAGCGCTGTTCGACGTGCTGGCCGCGCACGACGTGGAGGTCGGCGACGTCGAGCAGGTCGTCGTCCACGACCGGCTGCTGCTCGGCGTCGTGCTCGCCGGACCGGGCGACGGGCAGGACCTGCGGCGGGCGCTGACCGACCGGGCGGCCCAGCTCGACGTCGACGTCGAGTTCACCCCCCTCGACGGCGACGAGCACCCGGCTCCCGGTGTCCGCCACCACGTCACCGTGCTGGGCCACCCCCTCGACCCGGCCGCGTTCGCCGGCGTCGCGCGGCGCCTGGCGGGCTGCGGGGCCAACATCGAGCGGGTGCTGCGGCTGTCGCGCTACCCGCTGGCGGCGTACGACCTGCTCGTGTCCGGCGGGGAGACCAGCGCGCTGCGGGCGGCCCTGGCTGCCGAGGCGGTGCAGCAGTCGGTCGACATCGCGGTGGAGCCCGCGACGCTGTGGCGCCGGGCGCGGCGGCTGGTCGTCCTGGACGTCGACTCCACCCTCGTGCAGGGGGAGGTCATCGAGATGCTGGCGGCCCGGGCCGGCTGCGAGGCCCAGGTCGCCGAGGTGACCCGGCAGGCGATGGAGGGAGAGCTCGACTTCGAGGCCTCGCTGCGCGCCCGGGTCACGCTGCTGGCCGGGCTGCCGGTCGAGGCCGTCGACGCGGTGCGCGCCGCGGTCCGGCTCGCTCCCGGCGCGCGGACCCTCGTCCGCACCCTGAAGCGGCTCGGCTACGCCGTCGGCATCGTCAGCGGCGGCTTCACGGCGGTGACCGCCGACCTCGTCCGCGACCTCGGCCTGGACCACGCCCTCGCCAACGAGCTCGAGGTCGTCGACGGACGCCTGACCGGGCGGGTGCTCGGCCGGGTCGTCGACCGGGCCCGCAAGGCCGAGGCGCTGCGCGAGTTCGCCGCCGCGGAGGGGCTGTCGATGGCCCAGACCGTCGCCATCGGGGACGGCGCCAACGACCTCGACATGCTGGCGGCGGCCGGGCTGGGCATCGCCTTCAACGCCAAGCCGGTGGTGCGCGAGGCCGCGGACGCCGCGCTGTCCGTGCCCTACCTCGACGCCGTGCTGTTCCTGCTCGGCGTCCCGCGCGACGAGGTCGAGGCGGCCGACGCCGCCGATCCGGCGGCCGACGGGCAGGCGCCCGGCCTCCCCGTGCCGTCCGCGAGTCTTCGCGCAGCCGTTCCCCGTCCGGGGTAGTTTCCGGCTGATCCGGCTCCCGCCGACACCCTCACCCCCCGAGG
>CADCUE010000040.1 GCA_902805805.1 uncultured Frankineae bacterium
GGGGGCGTGGCACAGGCGCTCCAGCGGCTGGAGGGTCTGCAGGACCGACCGGTCACCGAGCACGTCGAGGTCTTCGACGGCGTGCACCGCTCGCTGCAGGACGCCCTCGCCGGCCTCGACGAGGCCTGAGCTGGCCCGCCGCGCCCGGCTCGATGCCGAGCTGGTCCGACGTGGACTGGCCCGCAGCCGCGAGCAGGCCGGCGAGCTCGTCGCCGCGGGCCTGGTCACCGTCGGCGGGCAGACCGCGACCAAGGCGGCGACCGCGGTGGACCCCGGCACGCCGCTGCTCGTCGCGCAGCCTGCCGGCCCGTCGTACGTCTCCCGCGGCGGGCACAAGCTGGCCGGGGCGCTCGACGCGTTCGGGTACGACCCGGCCGGCAAGCGCGTCCTGGACGCCGGAGCGTCCACAGGTGGCTTCACCGACGTGCTGCTGCGGCGCGGCGCGGCGCACGTCGTCGCGGCGGACGTCGGCTACGGGCAGCTGGCGTGGGCGCTGCAGACCGACGACCGCGTCACGGTGCTCGACCGCACGAACGTGCGGGCGCTCGAGCCGGAGCAGATCGGGACGCCGGTGGACCTCGTGGTCGCCGACCTGTCCTTCATCCCGTTGGGACTGGTGCTGCCCGCCCTCGTGCGCTGCGCCGCCGCGGACGCCGACCTGCTGCCGATGGTCAAGCCGCAGTTCGAGGTGGGTCGTGAGCGGCTCCCGAGCGGCGGGGTGGTGCGTGACCCTGCGCTGCGCGCGGAGGCGGTGCGGCACGTCGCGGCACAGGCCGCAGAGCTCGGCCTCGGGGTGCGGGCGATCACCGCCAGCCCACTGCCGGGTCCGAGCGGGAACGTCGAGTACTTCCTCTGGCTGACGGCCGGCGCGCCGCCGCTGGACGAGGACGCCCTGAGAGCCGCTGTCCACGCGGGCCCGCAGTGAGCCGGGGCCGGATGACAGGCTGTCGCGTGTGACCCGTTCTGTGCTCGTGGTGGCCCACACGGGCCGGTCCGTCATCACCGACGCCGCCCGCCACGCCATCCACCGCCTGCAGGACGCCGGCGTCCACGTCCGGGCGCTGGCCGAGGAGCTCAGCGATCTCGGTCTGACCGGCGTCGAGCTGTGCGACGGCGGCATGGGGTCGGCGGCGGACGCCGAGCTGGTCCTCGTGCTCGGCGGCGACGGCTCCATCCTGCGCGCCGCCGAGCTGGCCCGCGCGGCCGCCGTGCCGCTGCTGGGCGTCAACCTGGGACGGGTGGGCTTCCTCGCCGAGGCGGAGCACGAGGACCTCGACCACACGCTGGACCGCGTCCTGGACCGCGACTACAGCGTCGAGGAGCGGCTGACCCTCGACGTCGACATCGTCGAGCACGGCGCGGTCGTCGACAGCGGCTGGGCGCTCAACGAGTGCAGCGTGGAGAAGGCCGCGCGCGAGCGCCTCGTCGAGCTCGTGGTCGAGATCGACGGCCGCCCGTTGTCGCGCTGGGGCTGCGACGGCGTGGTGGCCGCCACGCCGACGGGCTCGACGGCGTACGCCTTCTCCGCCGGGGGTCCGGTCGTCTGGCCCACGGTGGAGGCGCTGCTCGTCGTGCCGATCAGCGCGCACGCGCTGTTCGCCCGCCCCCTCGTCGTCGCGCCCACCTCCGTCGTCGCGCTGGAGGTCCTGCCCAGCGGGACGACCGGAGTCGTGGCCTGCGACGGCCGTCGTACGAGGTCCGTGGGACACGGCGCCCGCGTCGAGATCCGGCGGGGCGCGGACCCCGTGCTGCTGGCGCGTACGCAGGACAAGCCGTTCACCGACACGCTGGTCCGCAAGTTCGCCCTGCCTGTGGAGGGCTGGCGCGGCGCGCGCGAGCGCTGAGCCGCCTCCCCGAGACCGTCGCAGGCGCGACCTACGCTTCGCCGCGTGCTCGAGGAGATGCGGATCCGTGGACTGGGGGTCATCGACGACGCCGTGCTGCCGCTCGGTCCCGGGCTCACCGTCGTCACCGGCGAGACCGGCGCCGGCAAGACGATGGTCGTGCAGGGCCTCGGCCTGCTGTTCGGCGGCCGGGCCGACGCCGGGCGGGTGCGGCCCGACGCCGCCCGGGCCCTCGTCGAGGGGCGCCTCGTGCTCGATCCCGCCTCCCCGGCGCTGCACCGGGCGGCGGACGCGGGCGCAGAGCTCGATGACGGGGCGCTGCTGGTCAGCCGCAGCGTCGGCGCCGACGGGCGCTCACGCGCTCATCTGGGTGGACGCAGCGTGCCGGTCGGGGTGCTCGGCGAGCTGGCCGACCACGTGCTCGCCGTCCACGGGCAGAGCGACCAGCAGCGGCTGCTCAAGCCGACGCAGCAGCGCAGCGCGCTCGACCGCTACGCCGGAGCACCCGTGCTGTCGCTCCGCGACCGGTTCCGCGCCGACTGGGCGCGCTGGCGCGACGTGCGCACCACGTTGCTGCAGCTGCGCGCCGAGGCCGCCGAGCGCGCCCGCGAGGCCGAGCTGCTGCGCCTCGGCGTCGCCGAGGTGGAGGCGGTGGATCCGCAGCCGGGGGAGGGCGCAGCCCTGGCCCGGGAGATCGAGCGGCTGGCCAACGCCGACGACCTGCGCACGGCGGCCGCGGGGGCGCAGGTGGCCCTCACCGGGGACGAGGACGCCCCCGACGGCACCGATGCGCTGCAGCTGCTCGTGGCGGCGAGGCGGTCCGTCCAGGGCGCGGCCGAGCACGACCCCGACCTCGCCGCTCTGGCGGCCCGCCTCGCCGAGCTGGCCCACCTGGCCACCGACGTCGCCGGCGAGCTCGCGTCCTACCTCGCGTCCGTGGACGCCGATCCCGCCCGACTCGCCGGCGCGCAGGACCGGCTGGCCACGCTCACGACCCTGGTCCGGCGGCACGCCGTCGAGGACGTCGACGGCGTCCTCGCCTGGGCCGCACGCGCCTCCGACCGCCTGCTCGAGCTGGACGGCACCGAGGACCACATCGCGGCGCTGGAGCAGCAGGACGCCGATCTCGAGACCTCGTTGGGGGCCCTCGCGGCCGAGCTGAGCGAGGCCCGCGCCGCCGCGGGGCTGCGGTTCGGCGAGGCGGTGACGGCCGAGCTGGCCGCGCTGGCCATGCCGCACGCCCAGGTGACGGTCGTCGTCTCCCAGCGCGGCGACGACGACGGGCTGCGGGTCGGCGGCCAGCGGCTGGCGGCCGGCGCCGACGGGGTCGACGACGTCGAGCTGCTGCTCGTGCCGCACACCGGCGCGCCGCCCCGCGCGCTGCACAGGGGGGCCTCCGGCGGCGAGCTCTCCCGGGTCATGCTGGCCGTCGAGGTGGTCTTCGCGGGCTCCGACCCGGTCCCCGTCATGGTCTTCGACGAGGTGGACGCAGGCGTCGGCGGACGGGCGGCCGTCGAGGTCGGACGCCGGCTCGCCCGGCTGTCCCGCAGCCACCAGGTCATCGTCGTGACCCACCTGCCGCAGGTGGCCGCCTTCGCCGACTCGCACCTGCTGGTGGTCAAGGCCGCCGACGGCGTGGCGGCCGGAGCCGTCACCCGCAGCGGCGTGGTCGCCCTGGACGACGCCGGCCGTGTCGTCGAGCTGTCGCGGATGCTCGCCGGCGCCGACACCGGGCTGGCACGCGGCCACGCGGAGGAGCTGCTGGCCGCCGCGGCGCAGGACCGGGCCGCTCCTTGAGCCACGCTGCCCGGTCTCCGGACGACGTCTGACGCGCCCGGTCGGCTACCGGGAGATGGCTGGTCGTTCTGCCACACTCGGCGCGGTGAAGCTCATGCGCCGTGCGCGGGACGTCGACGGTGTGGCGGGCGTGGTCGGCGTCGCTCGCCTCGACCGGCGCACCCGGCACCTCGCCAAGCGGATCCGCCCTGGCGACGTCGCGGTCATCGACCACGTCGACCTCGACCGCACGAGCGCCGAGGCGCTGGTCGCCTGCCGGGTGGCGGCCGTGGTCAACGCGGCCCCGAGCACCAGCGGCCGCTACCCCAACCTCGGTCCGCAGGTCCTGCTCGACGCCGGCATCCCGCTGCTCGACCGCGTCACCGGCGCGGTCTTCGGGGAGATCCGCGACGGCGACGTCGTGCGCCTGCACGGCGACGTCCTGTACGCCGGCGACCGGGTGGTCGCCCGCGGCGCACAGCAGGACGAGCAGTCGGTGGCCGCCGCGATGGCGCAGTCGCGGGCAGGGCTGGCGCGCCAGCTCGAGGCGTTCGCCGCCAACACGACGGAGTTCCTGCTCGAGTCGGGGGACGTGCTGCTCCACGGCGTGGGCTTTCCCGCCCTCACGACGGAGCTGGAGGGCCGGCACGCGCTCGTCGTCGTCCCCGGGCACGACTCCCGCGAGGAGCTGCGGCTGCTGCGGCCGTGGATCCGTGATCACCGCCCGGTCCTGATCGGCGTCGAGGAGGGAGCCGACGTGCTCTGCGAGGCCGGCTACACCCCGGACCTCGTCGTCGGGGATGTTGACGCGGTGGCCGACGAGGTGCTGCGCTGCGGCGCCGAGATCGTCGTCCACGCTGACGCGGACGGTCAGGTCCCGGGACTCGCGCGGGTGCAGGAGCTCGCCGTCCCGGCCGTCGTCTTCCCTGCCGGCGGCACGAGCGAGGACGTCGCGCTCCTGCTGGCCGACGAGGGCGGCGCGCGGGTCATCGTGGCCGTCGGCACGCACGCGACGCTGGTCGAGTTCCTCGACCGGGGCCGGCAGGGGATGGCGTCGACCTTCCTCACCCGCCTGCGCGTCGGCGGCAAGCTCGTCGACGCCCGCGCAGCCAGCCACCTGCACCGCACCCGCATCTCCGGCTGGTCGCTGCTGGCGCTCGTCCTGGCGACCCTGCTGGCGATGGCGGCCGCCTTCTACAGCACCGCCGTCGGCGAGGCCTGGTCGGACCTGCTGGCCGACGTCCTCCCCTCCCTGTGGGCCCGGGCCGGCCAGCTGCTCTGACGCGGCACGTCCCGCGACACGGGCGCGTCCAGCGGCTCGGGCGTGTCCGGCCCGCTTACGGTGGCGACGTGACGCGGCGACCTGACTTCGCGCAGTCCCTGGCCGACCTCCCCGCCGTCCCCGCGCGGCGCCGGAGCAGTCCTCAGTGATCGACTTCCGCTACCACCTGGTGTCCCTGGTGGCGGTGTTCCTGGCGCTGGCCGTCGGCATCGTCGTCGGCACGGCGACGCTGCACGGACCGCTGCAGGACAGGCTCACCCGGGACCTCAGCCGGACGAGCTCGGACAACCGGCTGCTGGAGGACGAGGCCGCCGGGCTGCGGGCCCAGCTCGCGGCGTCCGACGCGTTCGCGGTCGCGGCCGGGCCGCGCCTGCTGAGAGGTGCGCTCCCCGACCGGCGGGTCCTGCTGGTGACCACACCGCAGACACCGCCCGAGCTCGTGGAGCAGCTGACCCCCCTCCTGCAGACCGCAGGCGCCCAGGTCACCGGCACGCTGCAGCTGCTGCCGGAGCTCTCCGACCCGACGCAGAACCAGCTCGTCGAGGACCTCGTGGCGCAGGTCGTGCCGGCCGGCGCCGTCCTGCCGGACACCGGCCCCGTCGACCGTGCCGCGGCCGAGCTGGCCGCGGCCCTGGTGCGTCCGGGCCGCGGTCCGGGCGTCGAGTCGCAGGAGGCGCAGGCG
>CADCUE010000041.1 GCA_902805805.1 uncultured Frankineae bacterium
CCGAGACGCTGGCCGACGGCGCCGTCGTCGCCAAGCGCAACCTCATCAAGGTCAAGCGCGTCCCCGAGCTGCTCGTCTTCACGACGATCCAGCCGATCATGTTCATCCTGCTGTTCGCCTACGTCTTCGGCAGCGCGATCGACCTCGACGGGATCGACTACCGCGAGTTCCTCATCGCCGGGATCTTCGCCCAGACGGTCGTCTTCGGCGCGACGTTCACGGGCGCCGGGATCGCCGACGACATGCAGAAGGGGATCATCGACCGGTTCCGCTCGCTGCCGATGTCCCGCTCGTCGATGCTGCTCGGCCGGACCGCCAGCGACGTGCTGCTCAACGCCCTCAGCGTCACGGTCATGTCGCTGACCGGTCTGCTCGTCGGCTGGCGCATCCGCGAGTCGTTCCTCGAGGCGGTGGCGGGCTTCGCGCTGCTGCTGCTGTTCTCCTACGCCGTCTCGTGGATCATGGCGTACATCGGGCTGATCGTGCCGACGCCGGAGGTCGTGCAGAACGCCTCGTTCATCGTCCTGTTCCCGGCGACGTTCATCGCCAACACGTTCGTGCCGACCGGCAACTTCCCGAGCGTGCTGCGGACGATCGCCGACTGGAACCCGGTCTCCACGCTGACGCAGGCGATCCGGGAGCTGTTCGGCAACACGAGCCCCGCCCTCCCGCCGTCCGACGCCTGGCCCATGCAGCACCCGGTCGTCTACACGCTGCTGTGGGTCGCCGGCATCCTCGCGGTGTTCATCCCGCTGGCCAGCTGGCAGTACAAGCGGGCCGCCAGCACGTAGCGGTCAGCCGGCCGCCCGGCCTCGCACGAGCTCGGCCACCAGCAGCCGGGCGGTGTCGAGCCGGACACCGGCCCCGGCGAGGACCTGCTGAGCGGCGCCCGTGCCGGGGTGCAGCAGGCCGAGCAGCACGTGCTCGGTGCCGATGCCGTGGTGGCGCAGGTGCAGCGCCTCGCGCAGGGACAGCTCGAGGACCTTCTTCGCCGAGCTGTCCCACCGCGGGCGCCTGCGGCCGGCCCGCCTGCCCTGCGCGGCCCGGGTCCGCTCGAGCGCCCCCGGTCCGAAGCTCTCCTCGATGCGCCGTCGCACCTCGGCGAGGTCGATGCCGAGGGCGGCGAGCGCCTGCGCGTCGTCCGCCGACGGCCGGGCGGGCGGGTCTGCGTCGTCGGGCAGCGCCCGCACGGCGCGCAGCAGCGCGGGCAGATCGACCTCCAGCCCCGTGAGCGTCGCCTGGGCGAGGGTGTCGGGCACCGTCAGCACCGCAGCCAGCAGGTGCTCGCTGCGCACGCTCGACGCGCCGCGGTCGTGCGCTTCCACCTGAGCGCCGCGCACGACCGCCTGAGCCCCGTCGGTGAACCTCTCGAACATGCCGCCGTCCCCTCAGAACCCGTGCCGGCGGTACTTCTTGTGGACCGCCTGGCGGCTGACGTGCAGACGAGCGGCGATCTGCTCCCAGGACCACCCCTGCGCCCGGGCGTTGGCCACCTGGAGCTCCTCCAGGGACTCGAGCAGCCCGCGCAGGGTGGCCACGGCCGCCAGACCCACCGCCGGGTCCTGGCTGGACGCAGCCGCCGCGACCTCCGTCGTCTCGCTCATGGCGTCAACCTTCGTTGACACACGACCACCTGTCAACCACAGTTGACAGAGGTCAGCGCCGCGCGGGTCGTGCCTCCCGGGACGGTCCGACGTGCCGGGCCAGCCAGGCGTTCAGCGGTTGCACCGAGCGCCACGCCGCCGCCACCCGCTCGCCGCACTCCGGGGTGTGCAGCCACTCCGCGGGCTCGAAGCGCAGCCCGGCGGCCAGCCCCTTGTGGTGCAGCAGGTCGGCGCGCGGGTGGTCGGGGGTGTAGGGCTTGGGCAGGCGCTTGAGGCGCTCCCCGATGATCTCCCAGCCGGCCAACCCGTCCAGCACGCCTGCCAGCCGGCTGCCCGACAGCTCGTCGTCGACCGCCGTCCGCAGCCGCTGCACCTGGTCGCCGGCCGTGTGCCAGTAGCCGCCGCCGACGTAGAGCCCGTCCGCGCCGAGCTGCACGTAGAGCGAGCCGTCGCCCTCGACGACGGCGGCAGCGTGGGTCTTGTACGGCGTCTTGTCCTTGGAGAAGCGCACGTCGCGGTAGGGCCGGAACACCTTCGCCGGGCCGAACTCCGGCGCGAGGTCGGCCAGCAGCGCGTCCAGCGGCGCCTTGACCGCCCGGTCGTACACCGCCTTGTGGTCGCTCCAGTAGGCCTTGGTGTTGTCGGCCTCGAGGCCCTCGTAGAAGACCAGCGCCTGCTCGGGGAACCCGTCGAAGGTCATGGCGCCTCCCGCAGGTCGGTGTGGAACCGGAGCTGGCGCTGCACCGCCGCGCCGGTGTCCAGGCCGCGGGCCGCCCCGTCCGGCTCCCAGCCCGACCCGGTCAGGAAGCCGCGGGTCGCCGGGTCGCGCTCCCACGCCCAGCAGACGGCCGTGCCGAAACCGGCCGCGCGCCAGTGCTCGACGCTCGCCGCCAGCAGCCGCGAGCCGTGCCCCCGCCGTCCCCAGCGCGGCTCGACGAGCAGCGTCAGCAGCTCCACCGTGGCCGCGGCGTCCAGCCCGTCGTCGGCGGCCGGACCGCTCGCGGCGAAGCCCACCAGCTCGATCCGGTCCATCGCGACCAGCACGCGGTGCTCGCGGGTCGGGGGGCTCTCGACGGCGCCGAGCCACAGGGCCGCCGCCTGCTCCTCCGGCACCTCCAGAGCGTCGGCCGGCAGCAGGTCGGCGTACGCCGTGCGCCACGTCGAGAGCTGGACGCGGGCCACGCGCTCGGCGTCCTCGGGCCGGGCGGGACGCACGCTGACATCGGCCACGCAGATGAGCCTAGGGTCGCAGTCGGACGAGGACGACCGGACCAGACGACCCAGGAGCTCCCATGGCGATCGCGACGACGAACCCGACGACCGGCGAGGTCGTGCAGACCTTCGACGCGCTGACCGAGGCCGAGCTCGACGAGCGCCTCGAGCGGGCGGCCACCGCCTTCTCGAGCTACCGACGGACGTCGTACGAGCAGCGCGCCGGCTGGATGCGGGCCACCGCCGACCTGCTGGAGGCGGAGGCCGAGACCACCGCGCAGCTGATGACGCTCGAGATGGGCAAGACGGTCAAGGCCGCTCAGGCCGAGGTCCTCAAGTGCGCCGCCGGGTGCCGCTACTACGCCGAGAACACCGCCGAGATCCTGGCGACCACCGAGGTCGACGCGAGCGCGGTGAAGGCCTCGCGGGCGTACGTCCGCTGGCAGCCCCTCGGGCCGGTGCTCGCCGTCATGCCGTGGAACTTCCCGCTGTGGCAGGCGATGCGCTTCGCCGCCCCGGCGCTCATGGCGGGCAACGTCGGGCTGCTCAAGCACGCGAGCAACGTGCCGCAGACGGCGCTCTACCTCGAGGACGTCCTGCGCCGCGCGGGCTTCCCGGACGACGTCTTCCAGACGCTGCTGATCGGCAGCGACCTGGTGGAGAGGGTGCTGCGCGACGACCGCGTCGCCGCCGCGACGCTGACCGGCAGCACGCCGGCCGGCCGCTCCGTGGCCGGCATCGCCGGCGACGCCCTGAAGCCCACGGTGCTCGAGCTCGGCGGCAGCGACCCCTTCGTCGTGATGCCGTCGGCCGACCTCGAGAAGGCCGCTCGGGTCGCCGCCACGGCGCGCTGCCAGAACAACGGCCAGAGCTGCATCGCCGCCAAGCGCTTCATCGTCCACGAGCAGGTCGCCGACCGCTTCGAGGAGCTGTTCGCCGCCGCCCTGCGCGACCTCGTCGTCGGCGACCCGACCGTGGAGGGCACCGACGTCGGGCCGCTCGCGACCGAGCAGGGCCGCAAGGACGTCGAGGAGATCGTCGACGACGCCGTCGACCAGGGCGCGACGGTCGTCCTCGGAGGCAAGGCGCCCGGCGGTCCCGGCTGGTTCTACCCGCCGACCCTGCTCACCGGCGTCACGACGCAGATGCGGGCCTACTACGAGGAGGTCTTCGGCCCGGTCGCCGTCCTGCACCGCGTGCCCGACCTGGACGCGGCGCTCGCGCTGGCCAACGACACGGAGTTCGGCCTCGGCAGCAACGCCTGGACCAACGACCCCGACGAGCAGGAGCGCTTCGCCGCCGAGCTCGAGGCCGGCATGGTGTTCATCAACGGCATGACGGCGTCCTATCCCGAGCTGCCCTTCGGCGGCATCGGCAGCAGCGGCTACGGCCGCGAGCTGGCCGACCTCGGCATGAAGGAGTTCTGCAACGCCAAGACCGTGTGGGTCGGCGAGAGCGACAGCGGCGACACGTCGACCGCGCGTGCGGAGTAGGGGCTGAGCCCGCGGGCCGAGCGGCTGCCGCTGCGGGTCGCCCGCCGCATCGCCCTGCACGCGCAGGGCTTCGGCGACCGCCGGCCGGTCGGCGTCCCCGACCGTCGGCACCTGCGGCGGGTCGTCGGCCGTACCGCGCTGCTGCAGATCGACTCCGTCAACGTCTTCGAGCGGGCCCACTACCTGCCGGTCTTCTCCCGCCTGGGCGCGTACGACCGGACGCTGCTCGACCGTGCCGCGTACCGGCACCGCGACCTGTTCGAGTACTGGGGCCACGAGGCGTCGCTGCTGCCCGTCGCGACGCAGCCGCTGCTGCGCTGGCGGATGGCGCGGGCGGAGGCGCTCGAGGAGGGCTGGGGACGCACGCGGCAGGTCATGCGCGACGACCCCGGGTTCGTCGCCCACGTGCTGCAGCGGGTCGCCGACGAGGGACCGGTGTCCGCCGGAGAGCTGCACGAGGGCGAGCGCCCGGGCGGCCCGTGGTGGGACTGGTCGCGGACCAAGGTCGCGCTCGAGCACCTGTTCTGGACCGGTCGCATCACCACCGCGCGCCGACGCGGGTTCGAGCGGGTGTACGACCTGACCGAGCGCGTGCTGCCGCCGTCGGTGCTGGCCGTCCCCACGCCCTCGCGAGCGGACGCCCAGCGCGAGCTGGTCCGCCTCGCGGCCCGCGCGCACGGCGTCGCCACCGAGCGGGACCTGCGCGACTACTTCCGGCTGCGTCCGGACGAGGCGGCCGGAGCCGTCCGGTCCCTCGTGGAGGAGGGGGCGCTGGTGCCGGTCGAGGTCGAGGGATGGCGGGGCCCGGCCTACCTGTCGCCCGAGGCGCACGTCCCCCGCTGGGTCAGGGCGACGGCGCTGCTGTCACCGTTCGACCCGCTGGTCTGGGAGCGGACGCGGACCTCCCGGATGTTCGGGTTCGACTACCGCATCGAGATCTACGTGCCGGCCGAGCGGCGCGTGCACGGCTACTACGTGCTGCCCTTCCTGCACGACGAGGCGCTGAGCGCGCGCGTCGACCTGAAGGGCGACCGGCAGGCCGGGGTCCTGCGGGTCAAGGCGGCGTGGCTGGAGCCGGGGCACGACCTCGTCGGCACGGCCGGTGCGCTGGCGCGCGAGCTGCGACGGGCCGCCGACTGGCAGGGGCTGGCGGACGTGCGGGTCGACCCGCGCGGCGACCTGGCGGCAGCGCTCGAGCAGGCGGTGGCCGCGGCGGCGTGAGCACCGGGCAGCGGGGACCGCTGCCCGGTGCTCGGAGGGCCGAGGTCAGTCGTCCCAGGGTCCGAAGTCGTCGTTCACGACGTTCCTCTCTGCCCGCCGACGACCGCCGAGTGCCGGGGTCGTCGTGGGGGGTGGTGTGGCGCGCCCTCCGTCTCGGAGGGCTCTGCCGGGGCCGGGCGCCTTGCGCGCCGGACAACCTCAGGGCGGGCTGCTGACGAGAAGAGCGTTGCACAGGTCCTCGGCATTCCCCAGGGTGAACTGGAGGACCGGGGCCGAGGTTCACCCGGATGGCGCACGGCGCCTCACCCGACCGAGGACCCCGGTCCCGCGCGCCGGTCGGCTCTGCACCGCACGAGGTCGAAGGCGAACTCGACGTACTGCGCCGCGATCTGCTCCGGGCTCGACGGGCCGGTCTCGCGGAACCACTGCGGGAGCGCGGTGCACAGGGTCACGACCGCGCGCGCGGCCTCCTGCGGTCGGGTCGTCGCGAACGCGCCGGCCAGGACCGCCTCGGCGACCTCGTCGTCGACCAAGCGCTGCTGCTCGCGTCGCACGGCGGCGACCCGGCGGTAGGCCTCGGGGGCGAGACTGCGCATCTCGCTGGCGCCGACGAAGCCGAGCTCACGACGATGGGTGTGGTACAGCGCCAGGCACTCCACCAGCAGGGCGAAGCGCTCGACGCAGTCGCGCCCCTGCTCGCGCGCCGCCAGGGACCGCTCCCGCAGGTCGGTCATCGTGAGGTCCAGCAGCGCCGCCAGCATCTCCTGCTTGCTGGCGTAGTAGTGGTACAGGCCCGGGACCGAGAGCTCCGCCCGCTCGGCGATCGTGCGCATGCTCGCCCCGTGGTAGCCGAACTCGACGAAGGCGGACAGCGCGCCGCGCAGCGCGGCGTCCAGCTGCAGCGGCGGGTAGCGGCGCCAGTCCGTCGGGCCCGGTCGTCCGGTGCTGCGGCCGGTGCGCGCCCGGTCCGCCGCTCCCAGGGGGGCGGACCCCGCCGGTCCGGCGGTGCGAGCCCTGTCGTCGGCGGCCCTGTCGTCGTCGGAAGCGGCGAACATCCGCCCTACGGGCACGCCGAGCTCCTCCGCCAGCCGGGCGATGCGCTGGGCCGACATGCCGGTCCGCCCGTTCTCGATGGCGCTCACCGTCGCCGGGCTCACCTGCAGCAGATCAGCGACGTCCCGCACGGTGAGTCCGCGGGCTGCGCGCAGCTCGCGGACGGTCCGGCCCAGAGCCGTTCGGGAGCCGGCCGGGGCATCTGTCGGGCCTGTCATGGGCGCCTCGCCGTGCGGCCGGAGTCTGCTGGAGCCTCCGGCGACGACCGGAGGTGGCCGCGGCTGCGGCGGGGCGAGCGCACGCCCGCCGGTCCCGGACGAGCCCCGTCGCCGCGGAACGTAGGAGCCGTCGGCCGAGCCGTCAAGCCGTCGGCGGGGGCTGGCGCTCCTGACCCGTTGTTCAGCAGAACTGATCTGCCCGCATCACAGAACGGTCACGGCAGGGCGTTGACAACGCTGCGGGGGGTGCGCGATGGTGAGGCGCGACACACCCCGACCGAGCGGGCGCTCGCTCGGTGCGCCGCGTGCTCGTGGACCCGTCCGTGATGGCGCAAGGGCCGACGACTGCCCGCCGCGGGTGCACGTCCCACGCCTGTCGAAGGAGCTGCCATGTCGAACACCGTGCTCGTCGCCGGCGCCAGCGGCCTCGTGGGCGCTGCGGTGGTCGACCGGTTCCTCGAGGACGGCTGGCAGGTGATCGCCGTGTCGAGGCGCAAGCCCGAGGTCTCGAGCGATCAGCCCTTCACCCACCTGGCGGTCGACCTGCGGGACGAGAGCGCGTGCCGGCAGGCCTTCTCCGGCATCTCGGACGTCAGCCACCTGGTCTACACCGCGGTCTACGAGAAGCCCGGGCTGATCGCCGGCTGGACCGAGGACGACCAGATGCAGACCAACCTGACGATGCTGCGCAACCTCGTCGAGCCGCTGTCCGGCGACCAGGCCCTGCAGCACGTCACGCTCCTGCAGGGCACCAAGGCGTACGGCATCCACGTGCACCCCATGCGGGTCCCCGCCCGCGAGCGCTATCCGCGGGACCAGCACGCCAACTTCTACTGGCTGCAGGAGGACTACCTCAAGGAGAAGGCAGCCGAGCGGGGTCTGCGCTACACCATCTTCCGGCCACAGCTGATCGTCGGTCCCAACTACGGCGTGGTCATGAACCTGCCGCCGGTCATCGGCGCCTACGCCGCGATCTGCAAGGAGGAGGGCCGGCCCTTCTCCTTCCCCGGTGGCCCGCCGTTCGTGTGGGAGGCCGTCGACACCCGCCTGGTGGCCAACGCGATCCGCTGGGCGGCCACGGCGCCCGAGGCGGAGGGGCAGCACTTCAACCTCACCAACGGCGAGGTCTTCGAGTGGCACGACCTGTGGCCGGCTCTGGCGGAGGAGCTCGGGGTCGAGGTGGGCCCCGACCAGCCGCTGAGCATGGCGGAGTTCCTGCCCTCGAAGAGCGAGGTCTGGGACCGCATCGTCGACAAGCACGGCCTGCGCAAGATCAGCATGGCGGAGCTGCTCGGCGAGTCCCACCACTACGCCGACTTCTGCTTCCTGCACGGCGCCACCGACAGCCCACCCCTGGCCTTCGTCAGCACGGTCAAGATCAAGCAAGCCGGCTTCCCCGACGTCATGGACACCGAGGAGTCGTTCCGGCACTGGATCCGCGTGCTGCAGGAGCGCAAGGTGCTTCCGCCACGCACCTGACCCGCCGCCCCGACCGTCCGGCGCCCTCGCCGCACGGCTCCCCATCCCCATGCAGGCGGTGCCGCTCGGCACCCCGTCCGTCCAGGAGGACCCATGACCGAACCCACCGCCCCTCCCCTCGGTGAGGTCCTCAAGGACTCGCCCAGCAACTGGGGGAAGTGGGGTCCGGACGACGAGGTCGGCTCGCTGAACTACCTCGGTCCCGAGCAGGTCCTCGCGGCCGCGTCGCTCATCTCGTCCGGCAAGGTCTTCACGCTGCAGCGGCTGATCGGCGACCCGAAGGGCGATCCGGTGTGGCCGGGCCGCACGCCGGCCGAGCGCACGCAGATCCTGGACGAGGGGGACTGGGACGAGGGCGGCAAGGGCCCGGCCTTCCCCGGCGGGCTGCACTACGCCGACGACAAGATCAGCGCCTTTCTGCAGGGCTCGACGCAGTACGACGGCCTGGGGCACGTCTGGTACGACGGGAAGATCTGGAACGGCTTCGACGCCCGCACGACGATCGGTGGGATGGACAAGGCCAGCGTCGAGCCGATCGCGCAGCGCGGTGTGGTGGGCCGGGCGGTGCTGCTGGACATGGCGCGCTTCCGGGGCAAGCCGACGCTGGACAAGGGCGAGACGTTCACGCACGAGGACCTGCTGGCCTGCGCGCAGGCGCAGGGGGTGGAGCTCCGGCCGCGGGACATCCTGATCGTCCGGACGAACTTCCTGCAGCTGTTCTTCGAGCAGGGCGAGGCGTTCTACGAGGGCTTCAACGAGCCGGGTCTGGTCTACAGCCCGGAGCTGGTGCAGTGGTTCGCGGACATGGAGATCCCGAACCTGGTGACCGACACGATCGCCAACGAGGTGACCTTCGACCCCAACAACGGCGTCGCGCTGGTGCTGCACAACGCGCTGATGCGCAACCTGGGGATCACGCTGACCGAGATCGCCGACCTCGAGAAGCTCGCCGACGACTGCGCCGAGGACGGCCAGTACGACTTCCTCTACGTCGCGGCCCCGCTCAAGGTGGCCCAGGGCAGCGGCTCGCCGGTCAACCCCGTCGTCATCAAGTAGGGACCGTCATGAGCGCGTACGACGACCGCCCGTGGCTGGCGCTCTACGGCGACTCGCCCCCGGACCTCGACATCGAGTTCGAGAACGCCCTCGACATGTTCCGCGACGGGCTGCGCCGCGACCCGTCCGGTGTGGCCCTCGCCTACTTCGACGGCACGATCACCCGGACCGAGCTCGACGAGCAGAGCGACGCGCTCGCCAGCGCGCTGCTGGCGAACGGCTTCTCGCCCGGCGACCGCCTCGCGGTCTACCTGCAGAACGTCCCGCAGTTCGTCGTCTCGATGGTGGCGACGTGGAAGGCCGGCGGGGTGATGGTGTCCATCAACCCGATGAGCCGCACCCGCGAGCTGACCTACCTGCTCAAGGACTCCGGCGCCAAGGTGCTGGTCTGCCTGGAGGCGCTGTACGACGAGGTCGCCCGCGGCGTGGTGCCCGACACCGACGTGCGGCTCGTGCTGACCACCAGCGAGCTCGAGCACCAGACCCGCAACGACGAGCGGCTGTTCAAGGGGATGACCCGGCAGCGGCACGAGGGCACCACGGACTTCGCCGAGCTCATCGCGCAGCACCGCAGCCAGGTCCCCCCGCCGGTGCAGCTGGCGGCGGACGACGTCGCGTTCCTCACCTACACGTCCGGGACGACGGGTGTGCCCAAGGGCGCGATGAACACCCACCGCAACGTCGTCTTCACCGCGCAGGTCTACCGGGAGTGGGTCCGCTTCCGGGAGGGCGGCTCGGTGTTCGGCATCGCGCCGCTGTTCCACATCACCGGCCTGATCGGCCACATCGCGGTGAGCTTCCTGTCGCCCCTGCCGCTGGTGCTGGCCTACCGGTTCGAGCCGTCCGTCGTGCTGGACGCGTTCCTCGAGCACCGGCCGACGTGCACGATCGGGGCGATCACGGCCTTCAGCGCCCTGCTCAACACCCCGACCTTCACGAAGGACCACTTCTCGTCCTTCGAGTCCATCTACTCCGGCGGGGCGGCGATCTCCCCGACAGCCGAGCAGGGCTTCCTGCGGGCGACCGGCAAGCAGGTGCACAACGCCTACGGGCTCACCGAGACGACCTCGCCGATGACGGTGACGCCGTTCGGCTCGCCCTCCCCGGTCGACCCGACGTCCGGCGCGCTGTCGGTCGGCGTCCCCGCGCCCAGCACGGTCGTCCGCATCCAGTCCGACGCGGGGGAGGACCTGCCCCTCGGCGAGGTGGGCGAGATCGTGGCCGACGGCCCGCAGGTCGTCGCCGGCTACTGGGGCAAGCCGGAGGAGACCGCGGCGAACCTGCCGGGCGGGGCGCTCAAGAGCGGTGACGTGGGCTTCATGAACCCCGACGGCTGGGTGTTCATCGTCGACCGCAAGAAGGACATGATCAACGCGTCCGGCTACAAGGTGTGGCCCCGCGAGGTCGAGGACGTGCTGGCCGAGCACCCGGCGGTCCGGGAGTCCGCCGTCGTCGGCGTGCCGGACGAGAAGCGCGGGGAGACGGTCAAGGCCTTCGTCAGCGTCAAGCCGGGGGCGACGGTGACCCCGGACGAGCTCATCGCCCACTGCAAGGAGCGGATGGCGGCCTACAAGTACCCGCGCAGCGTCGTGCTGATCGACGAGCTGCCCAAGACGGTCACCGGCAAGATCCTGCGCCGCGAGCTGCGCGGCTAGGGACGCCCCACCACCGCGCTCGAACCGTCCGCCCGGAGGTCCGGAGCGCACGGTTCGAGCGGGGTGGTGGCGGGCTCAGCGCTTGCCGTCGCGCCGGACCGTGGCCTTCTTGCCCTTGATCATCGTGGCGCGCAGGGCGGCGATGACCTCCTCGGCGGCCGCCTCGGGCACCTCCACGAGGGCGAAGCGCTCGGCGATCTCGATCGCGCCGATCTGGCGGCCGGACAGGCTCGACTCCCCGGTGATGGCGCCGACGAGGTCCTGCGGGCGGACGCCGACGGCGCGTCCGAGCCCGATGAACAGCTTGGCGGTCGGGCCCTCGAGCACCCGCCCCTTGCGGGCCGGACCGGTCGCGCCGGAGCGCGACGGCGGTCCGCTGCGGGCCGGGCGCTCCTCGACGCGCGCGGCGACCTGCGGGATCTCGTCGTCGTCGTCCGAGGCGCCGCCGCTCGTCGCCTCGTGGGCCAGCTTCACGGCGGCTGCGGCCACGTCCATGACGTCGAACTCGTCGGTGAGCGCCTCGACGACGGCGCGGAAGCCGTCGAGGTGGTCCTCCAGCAGGCTCTCGCGCAGGGCGGCGCGGGTCAGCTCCAGCCGGCGGGCCCGCAGGTCGGCGACCGTCGGCACCTTCTCCATGACGATCTTCTGACCGGTGGCCCGCTCGATCGTCTTGAGCATCCGGTGCTCGCGCGGCTCGGCGAGGGTGATGGCGACGCCCTCGCGCCCGGCCCGGCCCACGCGGCCGATCCGGTGGACGTACGCCTCCGGAGCCGACGGCACGTTGTAGTTGACGACGTGCGTCAGGTGCTCGACGTCCAGCCCCCGCGCGGCGACGTCGGTCGCGACCAGCAGGTCGGCGGTCTGCGAGCGCAGGCGACCCATGACCTTGTCGCGCTGCTCCTGGCTCATCCCGCCGTGCAGCGCCTCGGCCCGGTAGCCACGTCCGTTGAGGGTCTCGGTCAGCGCGTCGACCTCCTCCCGCGTCCGGCAGAAGACGAGGGCAGCCTCGGGCGCCTCGACGTCGAGGACCCGCCCGAGCGCCGTCGGCTTGTGCGGACGGGCGACGACGTACGCGCTCTGCCGGACCTGCGGGGCCTCGCCCGGAGCCGCCTGCTCGCGGCGGATCTCGATGCGCACCGGATCGCGCAGGTGGCGCCGGGCGATGCGGTCGACGCGGGACGGCATGGTCGCGGAGAACAGCACGGTCTGCCGCTCGGCCGGGGCCGCCTCCAGGATCGCCTCGATGTCCTCGGCGAAGCCCATGTCGAGCATCTCGTCGGCCTCGTCGAGCACCACCGTGCGCAGCGCGTCCAGCCGCAGCGTGCCGCGGGAGATGTGGTCGAGGACGCGGCCCGGGGTGCCGACGACGATGTCGACGCCCCGCTCGAGCTCGCGCAGCTGCCGCCCGATCGGCTGCCCGCCGTAGACGGGCAGCACCCGCGCGCTGCCGCCCGGGCCGAACAGGTCCTTGCCGTAGCGGTGCGTCGCCTCGCTGACCTGCATGGCCAGCTCGCGGGTCGGTGCGAGGACCAGACCGGTCGGGGCGGCGCCCCGGCCGCGCTGCTCGAGGGCCTGCAGCAGCGGCAGCGCGAAGGCCGCCGTCTTCCCGGTGCCGGTGGCCGCCTGGCCCAGCAGGTCCTTGCCGTCGAGCAGCGGGGGGATCGCCTCGCGCTGGATGGGCGTCGGCTCCTCGTAGCCCAGCGCGGTGAGCGCCGCGAGCAGCTCCGGCCGCAGCGCGAGGTCGGCGAACGGGCCGGCGTCCTCGGCAGTCGTCATCGGGGTCGCTCCTCGGGTGCATGCGGCACGTGCGGTGCGGCGGGTGGCTGCCAGTCTGCCGGGTGCGTCCGGCAGCACGGCCGACCGCTGCGGGGGCGGCGCCGTCAGCCGGGGTGCAGCCGCCGGACGTCGGCCACGCTGTCGGCCTGCTCGGCCGTCTTGTCGGGGCGGTAGCGCAGGACCCGGGCGAAGCGCAGCGCCATCCCGGCCGGGTAGCGCGGTGAGGTCTGCACCCCGTCGACCGCGATCTCGACGACGAGCTCCGGGCGGACGACCACCGTCCACCCGTCGGTCGACTCCTGGCGGGCCAGCAGCTCGTCGGTCTGCCAGGCCAGCAGCTCGTCGGTGAGCCCCTTGAACGTCTTGCCGAGCATGACGAAGCCACCGCTGTCCGGGTCCCGCGCGCCGAGGTGCAGGTTGGACAGCCTGCCGGTGCGGCGACCGTGTCCCCACTCGGCCGCCAGCACGACGAGGTCGAAGGTGTGCACCGGCTTGACCTTGCGCCAGGCGCCCCCTCGCCGGCCGGCGTCGTACGGGGCGTCCAGGTCCTTGACCACGACGCCCTCGTGTCCCGCGGCCAGCGCGGCGGCCGTGAACTCCTCGACGTCCTCGAGCGCCCGGGGCACCCGCCAGCGGTCCGGCACCACGCGGGCCAGGGCGTCGGCCCGCTCCTCCAAGGGAGCGGCCAGCAGGTCGACGCCGTCCACGTGCAGCAGGTCGAAGAACCACGGCGTGAGCGGCACCGCGGCGCTCCCGGTGCGGGTGGCCGCCCGGGCGGCGGTCACCTGGAAGGGGTGCGGACGCCCGTCGTCGCGCAGGGCCAGCGCCTCGCCGTCCAGCACGACCGAGGTGACCGGCAGCGCCCGTGCGACCTCGACCAGCTCGGGGACGCGGGTCGTGATGTCGTCGAGCGTGCGGGTGAAGACGTGCACCTGCTCGCCGTCGCGGTGCACCTGGATGCGGATGCCGTCGAGCTTCCACTCGACGGCCGCTCGCGGCGTGCGGGCGAGCGCGTCGGCCAGGTCGGCGCCCGGAGCGGCCAGCATCGGCGACAGGGGCCGGCCCACCTGCAGCCGGAACGCCGCCAGGCCCTCCGCCCCGGAGCGCAGCCCTGCCTCGGCCACGACCGGCAGCGATCCGGACAGCAGCAGCGCCGTCCGCACGGTGGCTGCGGCCACCCCGGTGGCGGCGGCGACGGCGTCGGCGACGAGGCCGGCCTGGGCACCGTGGCGGAGCTCACCGCTGATCAGGCCGACGAGCATCCGCTGCTCCGGTCCGGTCGCCCTCGAGAGCAGGTCGGCCAGCACGAGCCGGCGCCGCGCGGTGGCGCCCGTGCCGGACACCTCGGACAGGGCGGCGAAGGCCGCGTCGACCTCCGGGACCGTCAGCGACGGGGACGCAGCGGCCGGTGGCAGGTCGGCCAGCGACCGGGGGCCGAGGCCGGTGCGGCGCTGGCGCAGCTCACCCGAGAGGTAGCGCACGGCCAGGCCGACCTCGTCGGGTCCGGCGGCCCGCAGGGCGTCGGCCAGCGCGGCCACCTTGCCGGTGCGGGACGCGGTGGCGCCGACCGCTGCGGAGGCCGCGGCGAGGTCGGCGAAGCGCACCGCCTACTCCCGCGTGTCGGGCTCCCGTCCGGCCGGCTGCGCCGGACGGGGGAGCAGCGGCTCACGTCGGCGCCACGGCCGGGTGACCTCCTTCTCGGAGGTCAGGTGGACCGGCTCGCCGGCGACGAGCAGGTCCATCGACGAGCCCGGACCGTCGCGCAGGACCAGCCGCACCTCCGAGGCGGTGATGTCCACCAGCAGCCGCATGCCGTGCCAGCGCACGCGGAACGCCAGCCGGGTCATCCCGTCGGGCAGCTGCGGATCGAGACCGAGCGCGCCGGCGACGATCGTCATCCCGCCGAAGCCGTCGACGAGCGCGCTCCAGGCGCCCGCCATGGACGCCAGGTGCAGCCCGTCCCGGGCGTTGCCGTGCAGGTCGCGCAGGTCGACCAGGGCCGCCTCGTGCAGGTAGTCGTGGGCCAGACCGAGGTGCCCGACCCGCGCGCACATCACCGCCTGGGTGCAGGCCGACAGCGACGAGTCGCGGACCGTGCGCCGCTCGTAGTAGTCGACGTTGCGCGCCTTCTGCCCGTCGTCGAAGGCCTCCGGGCACCAGTGCATCGCCAGCACCAGGTCGGCCTGCTTGATCACCTGCTTGCGGTAGAGCTGGAAGTAGGGGGCGTGCAGCAGCAGCGGGTAGTCGTCCTTGGCCGCGTCGAAGTCCCACTCGTCGTAGCGGGTGAACGACTCCGACTGCGGGTGCACGCCGAGCACCGTGTCGTACGGGATGTGGACGGTGTTGGCGGCGTCCCGCCAGGACGCGGTCTCCTCCGTCGAGGCGCCGAAGCTGCGGGCCAGACCCGGGTGGCGGGCGCACGCGTCCGCGGCCGCCCGCAGGTTGCGCGCGGCCATGAGGTTGGTGAAGACGTTGTCGTTGACCAGCGCGGTGTACTCGTCGGGACCGGTGACCCCGTCGATGTGCCACGCGCCGAGGGCGTCGTGGTGACCGAGCGACATCCAGAGCCGGGCGGTCTCGACCAGCAGCTCCAGCCCGCAGTCCTTCTCCAGCTCGTCGTCGCCGGTCATCAGGCGGTACCGCTCGACGGCGTGCGCGATCACGGCGTTGACGTGGAACGCCGCCGTTCCCGCCGGCCAGTAGGCCGAGCACTCCTGGCCCCGGATGGTGCGCCACGGGAACGCCGCGCCCCGCAGACCCAGCTGCTCGGCCCGCTCCTTGGCCAGGTCGAGGGTCGAGTGCCGCCAGCGCAGGGCGTCGGCAGCGGCCTCGGGGGCGGTCGCCGTGAGCGCCTCGAGCACGAAGCCCTCGGTGTCCCAGAAGGCGTGCCCGTCGTAGCCCGGGCCGGTCAGGCCCTTGGCGGGCAGCGCCCGGCGCTCGGAGCGGGCACCGGCCTGCAGCACGTGGAACAGCCCGAAGCGGACAGCCTGCTGCACCACCGGGTCGCCGTCGACCTCGACGTCCGCGGCGTCCCAGAACGCGTCGAGGTAGTCGCGCTGGCTGGTCAGCAGCCCCTCCCAGCCGCTGTAGCGCGCGCCGGTCAGCGCGGCGGCGACCTGGTCGCGCACGGCCGGCGACGAGCGGGCGCTGGACCAGCCGTAGGCCAGGAACTTCACGACCCGCAGCTGCTCTCCCGGCTGCAGCCGGCACACGATGGTCGTACGCGCCCAGTCGTCGCGGGCCTCGGTCTCCTCGGCGACCCGGCCGGGCGCGGTGACGACGTGGTCCATCCCGGCGGCCATGAGCAGCTCGCTGTTGCGGGTGTGGTGCAGCAGCAGGGCGCCGTGCTGCTCGATGTCGCGCTCCACCGGCACCAGCGGCCGGTTCAGCGCTGCGGCGACCCGGGGGTCGCCGGTCAGCTGCGGCTGCTCCTCGTTGGCCACCAGCTCGGACTGCACGATGATCCGCACCTCGGCGTCGACCGCCTCGACCGTGTAGCAGATCGCGGCGAGAGCGCGGTGGGCGAACGACACCAGGCGGGTCGAGCGCACCTCGACCCGCTTGCCCGCCGGCGAGATCCAGTCGGCGTGCCGCACGAGCGTGCCGCTGCGCAGGTCCAGCGTGCGCTCGTGCCGGATCAGGTCGCCGTAGCGGACGTCGAACGGCTCGTCGTCGACGAGCAGCCGGAACAGCTTGCCGTTGGTGACGTCGACGACGGTCTGACCGTCCTCGGGGTAGCCGAAGCCCGCCTCGGCGTAGGGGAGGGGACGGCTCTCGTAGAACGAGTTGAGGTAGGTACCGGGGATGGCGTGCGGCTCCCC
>CADCUE010000042.1 GCA_902805805.1 uncultured Frankineae bacterium
GTCGTCGGCGTCCTCATCGTCAGCTACTTCGTGCTCACGGTGCTCGCGCCTCTCACGGTCCTGCTCTACACCTCGCTGCTGCCCTTCTACCGGGCCCCGTCGTTCGAGGTGTTCTCCACGATGGGGCTGCAGAACTACGCGGAGCTGCTGGAGCTGTCCCAGGCCAAGACGGCGCTGCGCAACAGCCTGGTCCTCGGCCTCACGACGGCGACCGCGGTCATGGCGGTCATGGCGGTCGCCGCCTGGCTGGTCGTGCGCTCCCGCATCCGCGGCCGCTCGATCGTCGAGCAGCTGTCCTTCGTGCCGCTGGTCATCCCGGGGCTGGTCCTCGGCCTGTCGCTGTCGTTCGTCTACCTGCGCAGTCCCGTGCCGATCTACGGCACGATCTTCATCCTGCTCATCGCCTACTGCACCAAGTACATGCCGTACGGCATGCGCTACGCCTCCACCTCGATGCACCAGATCTCCAACGAGCTGGAGGAGTCGGCGCTGGTCAGCGGCGCCAGCTGGTTCCAGACGTTCCGCCGGGTCCTGCTGCCGCTGCTCTCGCCGGGCCTGCTCGCCGGCTGGGTCTACATCCTCGTCGTGTCCTTCCGCGAGCTGTCCAGCTCGATCCTGCTCTACAGCCCCGGCAACGAGGTCCTGTCGATCCTGATCTTCGAGCAGTTCGAGAACGGCCAGTTCACGGTCCTCGCCGCGCTCGGCGTCGTCATGGTCTCCACGCTGGTCGTCCTCGTCGCCGTCGCCTACAAGCTCGGGGCCAAGGTCGGCCTCCAGCAGAACTGACCGTCCCCCGAGACCGGAGATCGACATGCTCGTCATCGACCACCTCGTCAAGACCTTCCCCGCGGACAAGCAGACCCGTCGCAACCGTCGCTCCGGTGCGGAGGCGCCGGAGCGCGTCTTCGCCGTCAACGACGTCAGCTTCGAGGTCAAGGAGGGGGAGCTGTTCACCCTGCTCGGCCCCTCCGGCTGCGGGAAGACCACGACGCTGCGTGCCGTGGCCGGGCTCGAGCCGCCGGACGCCGGGCGCATCGCCCTGGGGGACCGGGTGCTGTTCGAGCGCGAGGGCACCGGCCGGGCCACGACCGTCCCCGCCAACAAGCGCGGCCTCGGGATGGTGTTCCAGTCCTACGCGATCTGGCCGCACATGACCGTGTTCGACAACGTCGCGTTCCCGCTGCAGGTCCGCAGTCGCGCGACGCGACCGAGCGTCGCCGAGATCCGGGAGCGGGTCGACCGCGTCCTGCACACGATGGAGCTCGGGCACCTGGCGGACCGGCAGGCGACCAAGCTGTCCGGCGGTCAGCAGCAGCGGCTCGCGCTCGCCCGCGCGCTGGTCATCGAGCCGCCCCTGCTGCTGCTCGACGAGCCGCTGTCCAACCTCGACGCCAAGCTGCGGGAGTCCCTGCGCTACGAGCTCAAGCGGCTGCAGCGCGAGCTCGGCATCACGTCGATCTACGTGACGCACGACCAGATCGAGGCCCTCGCCCTGTCCACCAAGATCGCGGTCATGAACGCCGGCCAGGTCGTGCAGCTCGGCAAGCCCCGCGAGATCTACGAGAACCCCAACAACAAGTTCGTCGCCGAGTTCATCGGCACGTCGAACTTCATGACCGGCACGGTCCAGTCGCGCAGAGGCGACCACTACGAGGTCATGACCACCGGCGGGCCGCTGTCGCTCAGCTCGCAGGCCGACGTCCCGCAGGGCAGCGAGGTCGTCGTCTCCATCCGTCCCGAGGCGCTCACCCTCGACCTCGAGGGCGCGCGGGCCGGCCAGCCGAACGTCTGGCCGGGCATCGTCCGGACCCGCGCGTTCCTCGGCGACGCCGTCGACCACATCCTGGCCGTCGGCGACCAGGAGCTGCGGGCGCGCGGCAACCCCTCGGTGTCGGTGGAGCCGGGGGTGGAGGTGCAGGTGCACCTCGACCCCTCGAAGCTGTCCCTCGTGCCCACCGGCTGAGCTGACCGACCCCCTCCGGAGACCCCCCTCGTGGCGCTGCCCGACGTCCTGCGCAACCGCGACTTCGACCTCTACTGGTCCGGAGTCGTCCTTTCCCAGATCGGGACGCGGGGCACGGTCGCCGCGAACTTCTACCAGGTCTACGACCTGACCGGCTCGGTCCTGCAGACCGGTCTCGTCGGTGCCGGTCAGGCCGTCGCGCTGCTCCTGCTGAGCCCGCTCGGTGGCGCGTACGCCGACCGGCTCGACCGGCGCCGGCTGCTGCAGTGGGCGCAGGCGGTCAGCCTGCTCGTCGCGCTGGTGCTCGCCGTGCTGACGCTCACCGGCCGGGCCGAGGCGTGGCACGTGATCCTGAGCGTGCTGTTCACCACGGCGGCGGCGACCTTCGACCAGCCGGCGCGCCAGGCCATCATCCCGGCCCTGGTGCCCAAGAGCCAGCTGGCCCAGGCCATCGCCCTGCTCAACCCCTCCCGCGAGCTGGCCATCCTGATCGGCCCGGCGCTGGCGGGCCTGCTCATCGCCGTGGGCGGTCCCGGGCTGATGTACCTCGTGGACGTCGTCACCTACGCCGTCCTGATCGTGGTGCTCGCGGTGCTGAGGGTGCCGCCCCTGGTGCAGACCGGTCCGCCGCGCTCGGTGTTCGGCTCGATCGCCGACGGCGCGCGCTACGTCGCGCACCGGCCGCTGATCACCCGGCTGATGGGGCTCGACCTGTCGGCGACGGTCTTCAGCGCCTACCGCGTCCTGCTGCCCGCCATCGCGGTGGACGTCCTCGAGGTCGGGCCGACGGGCTACGGCCTGCTGTCCTCGGCGCCGTCGGCCGGAGCGCTGCTCGCCACCTACACCGTCTTCCGCACCGTCGAGCGCAGCGGCCGGCTGGGCCGGGTGCTGCTCGTCTCCACCGCGCTGTACGGCCTGGCCGCCATGCTGCTGGCGCAGTCGCGGTGGTTCGCCCTCGCCCTGGTCGCCGCGCTGCTGCTCGGCGCGTTCGACGCCATGGCGACGACGATCCGGCACGCCGCGGTGCAGGTCGACACGCCGGACGAGATCCGCGGCCGGGTGACGGCGTTCTACCAGATGTCCTCGCGCGGCGGACCGGCCATCGGCGACGTCGTCGTCGGCGCCTTCGCCGCCGTCGTCGGTCCGGTGGTCGCGCTCACCGTCGGCGGCCTCGGGCCGATCCTCGTCGCCGCCGCGTTCCTGTCCCGACCGAACGTCGTGCGGGAGTACGGCGCCGCGGTCGTCCCGGACCCCGAGCCGCCCGCGGCCGAGAGCGTGGACGCCCGGCCGGTGCAGTAGCCGCTGGTGCCGGCCGAGCCCGGCGCGTCGTCGCGCCGGGCCCGGCCGGAGCTCTACTTGGGCTGGCAGACCACGTCGACCAGCGCCGGCCGGCCGGTCGCCAGCACGTGGTCGGCAGCGCGCTGGACCGCCTCGCGCACCTCGGCCGGGTCGTCGACCGGGCCCTCCGCCCACCACCCGAAGCCCTGCGCGATGGCGGCGAAGTCGGGCGCCGGGTCGTCGATGGCCATGCCGATGCTGGCCCGCTCGACGGGGGTCCCGCGCTGGCGGGCCAGCCGCTCCTGGTGCTCCCAGTCGTTGTAGTAGGCGCGGTTGTTGAACATCACGGTGAGCAGCGGCAGCTCGTACGCCGCGGCGACCCACAGCGCGCCGACGTCGAACATCAGGTCGCCGTCGGGCTGCAGGTCGACGACGAGCCGTCCGGTGCCCTTGTGCGCCAGCGCGACGCCGAGGGAGATGCCGATCTGCGTCGCGGTGCCCAGCTGCTTGCCGGGGTGGCGGTGCGGGCGGTCGAAGTCCCACGTGCGCAGCGCCCACTCGGCGGCGGTGCCGGCGGTGAGCACCCAGTCGTGCTCTCGGACGACCTCCCACACCTCCGCTGCCAGGCGGGCCGTCGAGACGGGGGACGCGTCGGCCACCTGCCCGGCCTTGCTCGCCCACCCCTGCCAGGTCCGGTCGTGGCGCGCGGTGAGGTCGGCCCGCCGCCGCTCGCGCTCGGCGGTGCGGTCGCTCGGGTCCGCGGCGACCAGCGCCCGGCAGGCCTCGAGCAGCAGCGGCAGCGCCACGGCGGTGTCGGCGGTGACGCGCAGGTCGGCCGGCAGGGCCTCGGCGTAGTCCTCGCTCCATGAGGAGATGCCGACGTCGCCGAAGCCGAGGTCGAGCACCCGGCACCCCTCCGGCAGCCGGCTGCTGATCGTGCGCGTCGTGGACTCGAGCCTCTGCGTCGGCTTGCCCATGTCCTTGACGTCGACGAACAGCACGCAGTCGGCGTCCTCGAGGGCGTCCGCCCCGGTCACGTTGAGCGGATGGCGGTTCGGGAAGCTCAGCCGCCAGTGCGTCTCGACCGCCCCGATGCCGACGAGCTCGGCGAGCTCGACCAGCACGTCGAACGACGCCGGGTCCCGGCCGGCGTAGCCGAGGACCATGACCGGTCGCGAGGCGCTGCACAGCTCCTGAGCCAGCGACTGCAGCGCCGCCGGCTCGGGCGCCAGGCGCGACGGCGGTGTCGCGATCCGCGGCAGGTCGTCCAGGGGCACCGGCGTCTCGACCCGGTCCTCCTGCAGGGCCGCGTCGAGCGCGACGTAGACCGGGCCGCGCGGCTCCTCGACGGCGATGCGGTAGGCGCGGCCCAGCACGGTCGGCACCGAGACGAGCGAGCGCGGCTCGTGGTCCCACTTGGTGTAGGGCCGCACGGCCGAGCCCTGGACGTTCGCGGAGTGGATCCAGTCGATGTTGGGGCGGCGCCGCTCGTGCGCTGCTGGGCCCGAGCCGCCGAGGATGAGAACGGGGACGCGGTCGAGGTAGGCGTAGTAGACGCCCATCGTGCCGTGCAGCAGCCCGACGAGGTCGTGCAGGACGACGGCCATCGGCTCGCCGGTCACCTTGGCGTAGCCGTGCGCCACGCCGAGGGCCAGCTTCTCGTGCGGGCACTCGATCATGGTGATCTCGTCGCCGCCGTAGTTCACGAGGGAGTCGTGCAGCCCGCGGAACGACGACCCCGGGTTGAGGCTGACGTACTTCAGGCCCAGGCCGCGCAGGACGTCCACCATGACGTCCGAGCCCCACTCGGGCTCGGCGTAGGGCGCGTGGTTGGTCATGGCCGTCCTCCGGAGAGCGCCGCGAGGACCTCGTCGACCGTGCGGACGCGGCACATCCGCGGGAAGACCTTGTCGAGGAAGAACTCCCGCTGCTCGACGAAGCCGTGGCAGCCGTCGCGCACGACCACCACCTGCAGGTCGAGGTCGCGCGCCGTGTAGGCCGTCGAGGCGATCCCGACGTGCGTCGAGCCGCCGACGAGCAGGATCGTGTCGATGTCCCGCGCGCGCAGCGACAGCTCGAGGTGCGTGCCGCAGAACGCCGACCAGCGGTGCTTGGGCACGTCGTAGTCCTCGGGCCGCCGGTCGAGGTCGGCCAGCACGCGCAGTCCCGGTGACCCCGAGCCGTGCGGTGGCCGCCTGGGCTGCGGACGCGCGGCGGTCCACGGCCGCAGCTGCTGGTCGGTGTCGGTGCGCGTGCGGGCGAAGTCCGCGCCGTCGGGGCGGTGGTCGGCGCG
>CADCUE010000043.1 GCA_902805805.1 uncultured Frankineae bacterium
CTCGGCGTTCTCCGTGAGCGTGACGGTGAGAACTTCACCGACCGTCGAGTCGGGGTCCGGTCCGTCAGTGATCGTGCAGAGCGCTCCTGTGAGGAAGTTGACCCCTGCGATCGTGTCGCAGTCGACCCGGATCAGGTCGCCGTCGGAGTCAGTGAGCTCGATGGCCGACTCCGCAACGGTCCTGGCGTTCACGTTCTGGTCGAAGGTCACCCGGAAGACGTCGTCGTCACTCACCAGACCTACGAGCGGAGCGTCGGTGATGAGACGTGAATCGGTCATCGAGACCGGGTTCGGTTCTGCCGTGGTGGAGAACTCGAGCTCCGGGCTCAGGCCCGACTCTTCACCGCCCGCCGTCTGGCTGACAGCGACGTCGTAGGCCGTGGCGGCCAGCAAGCCGGACACCAGGACTTGGAAGCCGTCGACGGTGGCATCAGCGTCTGCGGTGCTCGTGGCCAGGACGGTGTCGTCCATCGTGACCCGGGAGTCGGTGTCCGGAGCGGTCACCGGATCCACCGCGCCGTAGACCCGTACGGTCGCACCGCTCGCCAGGCCGGTCACGGTCAGCGTGACGCCCGAGGAAGCTCGTCGGGCGAGGCTGACCGCGGTAGGCGCCAACGGCGTGATGTCTTCCAACAGGAAGGTCGATGCGACGAAGGCGCTGGCGTTGTACTGGGTTCCTGCGCTCAACTCGTCACCGATCGAGAGGCGGCCCTCGAAGTCCGCAAGAGTCACCCGCTCGTCGACGTCGGCGGTGTCGTCGTTGTCCGCGTCCACGTAGAACGCGTCACCGGCGTCGTACGAATACACCGCTCCGTTGGCGACGATGGTGTTCTCGAGCTTGTCGACCTCTGTCACCGCAGCGTCCGCGATCAACGCCGCGGTTCCGGCTCCCGGCGGGTTGTAGTTCGTAGCTCCACCGGTCCCAAAGGCCTCCGCCGTCACGGGCCTGTCGTCACCAGCCAGGTCAAGGGCGCCATCGTTGTCGGCGTCCACGAAGACCACAGGGATGACCGTCTCGTCGATGAGGCCATCGACGGAGAAGCTGAACTGACCGCCGTCGTCGGAGGAGACTCGTGCGACTGTGACACCGTTCGCCTGCGTCGCCCCATCCACGACCGCTATGGATGCGCCGACATTGCCGAGGTTGTCGGCCTCGTTGGCCGTGCCGTCGTTGTCCGTGAAGGTGACAGCACCGTCAGCGGAAACGGACACGGACGTCGCCGGGAACAGGGCGATGGTGTGCGTAGCGCCACGGAACGGATTGGTGACGACGTACTGCCGGTTGTCCGAGTCCCGCTGGGGGGCATTCCCACCACCCTCATCAGCCAGCGTGAGCGTGGTCGGTCCGGCCGGCGTGACGTCGAGGGTCCGGTTCGTCACCGCACGGTTGCCCGCGGCCACGATGGCGTCCTCCAGCTCCTTCGTCACGACGGTGGTGCCGCCGAAGATGCGGCCGGTCGCGTTGAGGACGCCCGCGCGAGCGGCCGCGAACGCCACGACAGGTGCGGCGCTGCTCGCGCTGTTCGTCACGAGCAGGACGCGGTTCTGCTCGCCGGACAGGGCCGCACCGCCGAGCGCGTCGATGCCCTCCTTGGTGCCCGACGCCAGGTTGAACGTGCCGGAGGAGAACCCGTGGGTCTCGATGAGCCGGCGGGCGATGGCGACCGAGGTCTCGGACCGGTTGCCGCCGGCCAGGCGCTCGGTGACCGTGATGCCGGCGCCGGCCAGCTGAGCGGTCACCCGAGCGCCCACCACCGCCTCGCCACCGAGGACGTAGACCGAGGTGATGCCGGCGGCCCGCATCGCCGCCAGGGTCGCGCCGGGGATGCCGTCCCGGGTGACGAGGAACATCGGGTGCCGACCCCGGTAGGCGAGCGGCCCACCCGCGAGCGCGTCGATGGTGCTGAGGCCCGAGGCGACGATGCCGACGTTGCTGGCCGACGGGCCCTCGCCCGCTGCGGTCACCGCGGCCGCGGTCTCGAAGCGGTTGCCGCCGCCGACGCGGTCCACCGTGAAGCCGCGCGAGCGCAGCGATGCGATCTGGGCGTCCGCAACGGCCAGCGGGCCACCGACGACGGTGATCCTCGTGGCACCCTGCACCCTCAAGGCCTCCAGCGCCGACAGGACCGGCGTCGGCGTGGTGTCGCGACGGGTGAGCAGGACCGGCGCGCTCCGGACACCGGCCAGGAAGCTCGCGGCCAGCGCGTCCGGGCTACGACCGGACTCGCCGCTGGCGAGGACGACGTGGGTGACGGGCGCGCCGTTGGCCGTGAGGAAGGCGCGTGCGATCGCCGCCGAGGTCTCGTAGCGGTCGTTGCCCTGCAGGCGCTCGAAGGCGAAGCCGGCAGCGGCGGACGCGGGGCCGGCTGTCGCGACGGCGCCCGAGAGGGCCAGAGCACCGGCGACGACGACGGCGCACGGGCGCCGCGTCCTGGTCGAAGTGGTCTTGCGCAAAGCAACCTCCAGCTCGATCGTCGCCGAGCCGTGTGGCCTCGACGGATCGACACCGTAACGTTGCGTGCTCAGGCGGTCACGGGGGGTGCCTCAGGCCGTCCGGTCGTCGTCACCGTCCGGAGACCGCAGGACGGGGGTGCGTGCCGTACGCGACGCCACACCCGCCACGACCAGGTCGCCGGCCGTGAGCAGCGCGCGGGACACCAGGGCGAGCAGCAGGCTCTGGCCCAGCGGCAGCACCGGCGACAGGGTGACGACGAGCACCGCCTCCCGGACCCCGGCTCCGGCCGGCACCGGCAGGGCGAGGACGCCGGCACTGGTGGCGAGGGCGAAAGCGCCTACGGCGAGCGGAAGCAGGAACGGGCCCTCGGCCCCCAGGTCGCGCGCCAGCAGCCAGGTCTGCACGCCCAGCAGCACGTGACCTCCCCCGGCGAAGACCGCCACGCGCAGGACGGTCGCACCGGTCAGCCGCTGAGGCAGCGGTGGGCGTCGGGCCAGCCGCAGCGCCCGCTCGAGCAGCGGGTTGAGCACCGGCGGCGACAGGACGACGGCCGACAGTGGCAGGACCAGGAAGAGCAGGAGGTACGCCGAGCCGTCGGCCTGCAGCAGCGCCGGCACGGCGAGCAGGCCGAGGGCCAGGGCGACCGGGACCGCGATGCCGAGGGAGAGCAGCGAGGCGGTCCCGATGGCCGAGCGGGACAGCCCGTACGCCGCTCCCAGCTCCATCTGCGCGACGACCGGCCAGACGCTGCCGGGGACGTACTTGCCGAGCTGTCCGATGAAGAAGATCCGCGCGGCGGCGGAGACCGGGACGTCCACGCCGAGTCCGGTCAGCATGGCCCGCCAGCTGAACAGGCTCGAGGTCAGGCTCAGCAGAACAGCCACGCCCGCCCCCACGAGGGGGAGCAGCGAGAGCTGCGTCGCTCCGGCGCGCACCTCCGACCACTGGTCGGCCAGCGACAGGACCGCGAGGCTGAGCCCGGCCAGCAGCAGCAGGACCAGGGCGGCGCTGCGGACCGTGGGCCCGGGGGTCCTCACCTGCGGGTCAGCAGGCGCTCGTACTCCGCGCGGTGCGCCTCGCCGACGCCTGCTGGCGCGTGGCGCTCGAGGGCCGCCCCCGTCGGCGCCGCGAGGGGGAGCTTGCGCAGGGCGTCGGCCAGCGCACGCGCGTCCTCCGGCTCGACCAGCACGCCGTCCACACCGTCGCAGACGGCCTCGGGCAGGCCACCCGCACGACTGGCGATCACGGGACGCCCCCGGGCGATCGCCTCCAGCGCCACCAGACCCAGACCCTCCCTGCGGCTCGGGACGACGAGCACCTGCGCCGCGTCCATCAGCTGCCACAGGGCGTCGCGCGGCTGTGCGGGGATCAGGCGCACGCGGCCGTCGAGCTCCGCGGCGAGCGCGGCCAGCCGGTCGTGCTCGGGCCCCGACCCCACGAGGTCCAGGCGTACGTCCACCCCGTCGGCCACCGCCAGCGCGACCGCCTCGAGCAGGACGTCGAAGCCCTTCTCGACCGACAGGCGGCCGGCGGCGACGAGGCGCACCGGGTCCCCGGTCGGTGACGGCTGCGGGTCGGGGACGCGGCTCACCGGCATGCGCAGCACGACGACCTGCTCGGGGGCCAGTCCGAGGGAGTCGACGGCCAGCCGGTGCAGGTCCTCGGAGACGACCGCCACGAGCGCCGCGCGGCGCAGGACGTTCAGCCCGATCCGCCGCAGCAGCGCGGACCGCAGCAGGTGGACGTCGGTCCCGTGCAGCGTGACGACCAGTGGGAGGCCCAGCAGGCGGCTCGCGAGCGACGCGCACAGCCCGGCGGGCAGCCACCAGTGCGCGTGCAGCACGTCGGGCCGGAACCGCCTCGCCAGGCGCAGGGCCGAGATGGTGAAGCCCGCGAAGAAGACGGGGACGAGGGCCAGGCCGGCGGGGGTGCGCGATCGCCCGAGGAGCCCGCCGCGGTAGGACAGGCGCTCCCAGTGGTCGCTGGCGTAGCGGAAGCGGTGCACGCCGACACCGCCGAAGTCCTCGGTGCGGCGAGCGCCCCGGTCGTGCGGTGCCAGCACCGCCACCTCGAGCCCCGCGGCGTGCTGGGCCCGCGCCAGGTCGAGCAGGAAGGGAGCCACGTGGTCCCCCGCGTGCCGGGGGAACGACGAGGTCAGGTGGAGCACGCGCAGCGCCCGGCCGGGCCCAGCGGACGGCTGCGCACCGGAGCGCTCAGCGGTCACAGGAGCGGGCTCCCTCTCGGCCGGGGACAGCGGGCACTTGGCGGCGAGGCTACCCGCCGGTCAGTGCCCGTCCCGGTCCCGCCACGCGCGGCAAGCCCCCGCCGCAGAGGCGTACGACACGCACCCGTCGAGCTCGGCGGACTGCCCGGCGCTCAGGGGCCAGCGGGCGTCGTCGTCGGCGTGACCGCGGGCGTGACCGCCGCCGGGTCGCTCGCAGGGGGGCTCTCGACGAGGCGGCCGATCCCCGGCTCCCGGATCTCCGACACGGACGACGCGAACGTCGGGGTCGACGACGCAGAGGCCGTCGGAGCCGGGCTCCCGGACGCCGGCGCACTGGGCGACTCCGTCGCCTCCGGCACCGGGCCGGGCGTGGGAGCGGGCTCGGGCGACGCGCTCGGCGACGCCGGCAGCGGCGCAGTGGACGCCCGTGCCGACGCGGACGGCGACGGCGTGGTGGTCGAGGCGACCGGCGCCGGAGCGTCGGGGGCAGGCTCGGGGGGCGGCGGGGCGGCGATCGTGACGGTCGGCGCCGGGGCGGCCGTACGGGGCGGCCCCGGGGGGACCGTCGGGCCGACCGCAGGGCCCGGAGCCGCGGTGGCGGTGGCGGTGGCGGTGGACAGCGGAGCGGGGTCGGCGCCGCCGGCCGGCTCGCCCGCCGACGTGCGCTCGGGGCCCCCGCTCGACGAGACCGCCTCCACCACGCCTGTGACAGCTGAGCCGACGCTGTGGGCGAGCTGCGTGACGCCGATGATGTCGGGCAGGTCCACCCCCACGACGGGGATCGCCTCGAGGTCCGGGCCGCTGCCCAGGCCGAGGGCGAGCAGCAGCACGAACGCGGCCAGCCCCCCTGAACCGGCCCGCACGGTCGCCGCCAGTCCGTGAGCACCCTCGACGTCGGTGCCCGGGACGAGGGAGGTGCCGGCCAGCAGCCGCCGCAGGGCCCGGCGGGCCCGGAACAGCAGGTGCTTGACGCTGTCCTCGGGGACCTCCAGCTCCTCGGCGATGACCGGGAGGGACTTCTCCTCGATCTCCCGCTTGACGAGAGCCGCGCGGTGCAGCGGCGACAGCATGGACAGAGCGGTGCGGACGACGGCGGCGTCCTCGGCGCGGACCACCGGATCGAGGGGCTCGTCGTCGGCGAGCTCCTCGAGCGGCACGGTGGCGATGTCCACCAGGTGCGGCCGCCGGGCCTGGGCCCGGTAGCGGTCGATGCAGAGGTTGGTGATCGTGCGACGGCAGTAGGCCAGCGCCTGCAGCTCCGTCTCGAGCTCGGGCAGGGCCAGGAACAGCCGGAGGAACGCCTCCTGCACCACCTCGTCGGCGTCTCGCGCGTCCCGGAGGTACTGGCGGGCGTGCAGCGTCAGCGCGGAGCGGTGCCGGATGTAGAGACCGGCGAAGTCGTGCGGGTCGGCGTGCAGCTCGCGCGTGGGGGCAGCGCCGAGCGCGGTGGTGCCCGACCCGTCCTCCCGCACGCCGCTTCCTCCCCCCGTGTCCTCTGCGTGTCCACAGTCTGCCCCAACCCAGAGGTGGAATGACCGGACCGAAAGGGTACTTGTGTGTGCAAGCAAGCGCCCCGTCCCCTAGCCCCGGAGGTCCTCATGGCCGACGTCAAGGTCAGCGTCATCTACTACTCCGCCACCGGCAGCGTGTACGCGCTCGCCCAGCAGGCCGTCGAGGCGGCCGAGAAGGCCGGTGCCGAGGTCCGCCTGCGCAAGGTGCAGGAGCTCGCGCCGAAGGAGGCCATCGCCGCCAACCAGGGCTGGAGCGACCACGCCCTGCTCACCGAGTCCGTCCCGGAGGCCACGGCCGACGACGTCGTCTGGGCCGACGCGGTCGTCTTCGGCACGCCGACCCGCTACGGCAACGTCGCCGCGCAGCTCAAGCAGTTCTTCGACACGCTCGGCCCGCAGTGGAGCGCCGGCGAGCTCGCCGACAAGGTCTACACCGGGTTCGTCTCCACCGGCACCGCCCACGGCGGGCAGGAGTCGACCCTGCTGGCGATGTACAACAGCTTCTACCACTTCGGCGGGATCATCGTGCCGCCCGGCTACACCGACCCGAGCAAGTTCGTGGACGGCAACCCGTACGGCGCCTCGCACATCTCGCAGAACGGTGCGAACCCGCCCCAGGAGCAGGACCTGACGGCGGTGGCCTACAGCGTCACCCGCGCCGTCCGGATCGCCGAGCAGCTGCAGCGCGGCGCGCTGTAGCACCACCCAGCCCTCCGGCCCCCGGCCCCACCGTCGGGGGCCGGAGGGGTGGGGCGGCAGGCTCAGGCCAGCATGTGGACGGCCTCGACGCGCAGCACTGCCGTGCCGGCCGCGTCGGACGCGGCGAGGTCGACGGTCGCGTCCACCACCCAGTCGTGGTCGCCGCGCGGGTCGTCGAGGGTCTGCCGCACCACCCAGCGCCCCGGCTCCTCGGTCACCGCGAACAGCGACGGCCCGCGGGCGTCGGCGCCCGTGCCCAGCTCGTCGTGCTCGTCGAAGTAGGCGCGGATCGCCGCCTCCCAGGCGTCCGAGCCGAACTCCGGGTCGAGCTCCCCGAGGTCGATCCACCGGCGCAGCGCCATGAGCTGCACCCGCCGGAAGACGGCGCTGCGGACCTGCACCCGGAAGGCACGCCGGTTGGCGCTCACGGGCGGCGGCGCCTCGTCGACGGGCGGCGCAGCGGGGACCTCCGCGGAGGGGTGGCTCAGCGCCTCCCACTCCTCCAGCAGTGAGGAGTCGACCTGCCGCACCAGCTCGCCGAGCCAGCTGATCAGGTCCTCGACCTCCTCCGTCCGGGCCTGCGCCGGGACGGTGCGCCGCAGCGCGCGGTAGGCGTCGGCGAGGTAGCGCAGCACCAGCCCCTCGGAGCGGGCGAGACCGTAGAAGCCGACGTACTCGACGAACGTCATCGCGCGCTCCCACAGGTCGCGCGCGACGGACTTGGGGGCGAGCTCCTCGTCGGCGACCCACGGGTGGCCGCTGCGGTAGGTCTCGAACATCGGCCCGAGCAGCTCCACGAGCGGCTGCGGCCAGGTGACGTCCTCGAGCGCCTCCATGCGCTCCTCGTACTCCATGCCCTGGGCCTTCATCTCCGCGACGGCCTCGCCCTTGGCCTTGTTGCGCTGGGCCGACAGGACCTGCCGGGGGTCGTCCAGGGTGGCCTCGACGACCGACAGGACGTCCAGGGCGTACGTCGGGCTCTCCCGGTCGAGCAGCTCGAACGCCGCGACGGCGAAGGGCGAGAGCGGCTGGTCCAGCGCGAAGTCGATCTGCAGGTCCACGGTCAGGGCGACCGTGCGGCCCGCGGCGTCCGGCGGGTCGAGCCGCTCGACCACTCCCGCGGTCAGCAGCGCCCGGTAGACGTGGATCGCCTGGCGCACCAGGCGCAGCTGGCGCGGCCGCGGCTCGTGGTTCTCCAGCAGCAGCCGTCGGGCGTGCTCGAACGCATCACCCGGCCGCTGCACCAGGTTGAGCAGCATCGCGTGCGACACCCTGAACGACGACGTCAGCGTCTCGGGATCGGCGGCCACCAGGCGCTCGAACGTCGGCCGCCCCCACGACACGAAGCCCTCAGGAGCCTTCTTGCGCTCGACCCGCTTGAGCTTCTTGGGGTCGTCGCCGGCCTTGGCGATCCGCCGGGCGTTCTCGACGTCGTGCTCGGGCGCCTGCACGACGACGGTGCCCGCCACGTCGAAGCCGGCTCTTCCGGCCCGGCCGGCGATCTGGTGGAACTCACGGGCCTTGAGGTGCCGCGTGCGGACCCCGTCGTACTTGGTGAGCCCGGTGAACAGGACCGTGCGGATCGGCACGTTGATGCCCACGCCGAGGGTGTCCGTGCCGCACACGACCTTGAGCAGCCCGGCCTGGGCGAGCAGCTCCACCAGCCGGCGGTACTTCGGCAGCATCCCGGCGTGGTGCACGCCGATCCCGTGGCGCACCAGCCGCGACAGCGTCCCGCCGAAGCCCTTGGTGAACCGGAACTCGCCGATCAGCTCGGCGATCGCGTCCTTCTCCTGACGCGTGCAGACGTTGATGCTCATCAGCGCCTGCGCCTGCTCGACAGCGGCGGCCTGCGTGAAGTGCACGACGTAGACGGGTGCGCGGTGCGTGCTGAGCAGCTCCTCGAGCGTCTCGTGCAGCGGCGTCGTGACGTACTCGAACGACAGCGGGACGGGCCGGTCGGTGGACGCCACCTCGACGGTCTCGCGCCCGGTGCGGCGGGCCAGGTCCTCCCGCAGGGCGCGGGTGTCGCCCAGGGTCGCCGACATGAGCAGGAACTGCACGCGCGGCAGCTCCAGCAGCGGCACCTGCCAGGCCCAGCCGCGGTCGGGGTCGGCGTAGAAGTGGAACTCGTCCATGACGACCAGGCCGACGTCGGCGTCCGCTCCCTCGCGCAGCGCCAGGTTGGCGAGGATCTCGGCGGTGCAGCAGATGATCGGGGCGCCGCCGTTCACGGTCGCGTCGCCGGTCATCATCCCGACGTTCTGCGCCCCGAACTGCAGGCACAGGGCGAAGAACTTCTCGCTCACGAGCGCCTTGATCGGGGCGGTGTAGAAGCTGCGCCGTCCGTCGGCCAGCGCGGCGAAGTGCGCACCGGCCGCGACGAGCGACTTGCCCGAGCCGGTCGGGGTGGCCAGCACGACGTTGGAGCCGCTGACCAGCTCCAGCAGCGCCTCGTCCTGCGCCGGGTAGAGCGTCAGGCCCTGCTCGCCCGTCCAGCCCACGAAGGCGTCGTAGACGGCGTCCGGCTCCGGCGGGCTCGGCACGAGCCCGGCGAGGGTCATGACCGGGCCTGCGTCCTGCCCGGGCCGGGCGGCGCGGCAGCGGACCGGCAGGTCCTCAGGAGAGGTACGCCCGCAGTGCGCGCTCCGCCGACACGATCCGGTCGATCTCGACCGACTCCTCGCGCGTGTGCGCCAGGTTCGGGTCGCCGGGGCCGAAGTTCACCGCCGGGATGCCGAGCGCGGCGAAGCGCGCCACGTCGGTCCAGCCGTACTTCGCGACCGGAGTCGTGCCGATGGCGTCGACGAAGTGCGCCGCCGCCGGCGCGGACAGGCCGGGCAGCGCACCCGGCGCCGAGTCGACGAGCTCCACGGCGTACGGCGCCAGCACCTCGCGCACGTGCTCGTACGCCGACTGCTCGGTCCGGTCGGGAGCGAAACGGAAGTTGACCAGGACCGTGCACGCGTCGGGGATGACGTTGCCCGCGACGCCGCCGTCGACGTGCACCGCGTTGAGCCCCTCGCGGTAGGTGCAGCCGTCGATCTCCACGCTCCGGGCGTCGTAGCGCACCAGCATCGTCAGCAGCGGCGCGGCGGCGTGGATGGCGTTCTCCCCCAGCCAGCTGCGTGCGCTGTGGGCGCGGCGGCCGGGGATCGGCACGCGCACCCGCAGCGTGCCCTGGCAGCCCGCCTCCACCTGGCCGTCGGTCGGCTCCATGAGCACCGCGAGGTCGGCGTCGAGCAGCTCGCGGTGCTGCTCGACGAGGCGGCGCAGGCCGTTCTTGTCGGCCTCGACCTCCTCGTTGTCGTAGAGGACGAACGTCAGGTCGTACGCCGGCTCGGGCAGCGTCGCCGCGAGGTGCAGCAGCACGGCGTCGCCGCTCTTCATGTCGCTCGTGCCGCAGCCGAGCAGCCGGCCGCCCTCGACCCGGCTCGGCACGTTGTCGGCGATCGGCACGGTGTCGAGGTGACCGGCCAGCAGCACCCGGCGGTCGCGGCCGAGACGGGTGCGGGCGACGACGCTGTTGCCGACGCGCACGACCTCGAGCGACGGCACCGCCTGCAGCGCGGCCTGCACCAGATCGGCGAGCGGCTCCTCCGTCCCCGAGACGCTGGGCACGTCGACCAGCGCAGCGGTCAGCGCGACGGGGTCCTGACGCAGGTCGAGCACTAGAGGGCCACCTCGGCGTCCTCGTCGTTGGTCGCGGTCGGCTCGGCTGGGAAGGCGCAGAACTCGTGCCCCTCGGGATCGGCCAGGACCCACCAGGGGTCGCCGTCCGGCCGCTCCCCCGGCTCGCGCAGCACCGTGGCCCCGAGCGCTCGCAGGTCGTCGACGCCCTGACCGGCACGCAGGTCGACGTCGAGGTGCAGACGCACCTTGCCGGTCTTGGGCTCGGGGACGCCGTTGACCCAGAGCGTGGGCCCGGGACTGGCCGGGTTCTGGCGCAGGACGACGTCCGGCGTGAGACCGTCCCCCTCGCCGGCCCCGGCGGGCTCCCGGCCGAGGACGGCGCCCCAGAAGCCGCCGACCAGCTGCGGGTCGTTGGCGTCCAGGCAGATGTCGCGCAGCGTCGCGGGGCCGGTCACGGGGCGACGCCGTGCTCGCGGAGCACGTCGTTGAGGGCCAGCTTGTCGTGCTCCTGACCCGGCTCGAGGTAGCGCAGCACCAGCAGGCACGGCATCCCGAAGTCGCCTCCCGGGAAGGACTTCACGCGCGTCGACCCGACGCAGACGGCCCGCTCGGGGGCGACGCCGCGCTCGAGCTCCTGACCGGTCTCGGCCTCGAAGACGCGGGTGCTGGCCGTGAGGATCGCTCCGGCGCCGAGCTTGGCGCCGCGGCGCACGCGCGCTCCCTCGACGACCATCGAGCGCGACCCGATGAAGGCGTCGTCCTCGACGACGACGGGCGCGGCCTGCGGCGGCTCGAGGACTCCGCCGAGCCCCACACCGCCGGACAGGTGGACGTTGCGGCCGACCTGCGCGCAGGAGCCCACGGTCGCCCAGGTGTCGACCATCGACCCGCTGCCGACGTAGCCGCCGATGTTGGTGTAGCTCGGCATGAGGACGACGCCGGGCTCGAAGTGCGACCCCCAGCGGGCGATCGCGCCGGGCACGACCCGTACGCCGTCGAACCGGGTCTTGAGCGGGACGCGGTCGTGGTAGCGGAAGTCCCCGGCCTCGGACTGCGCCATGTCGAGGACCTTGAAGGCGAGCAGGATCGCCCGCTTGGCGCGCTCGTCGACCACCACGTCGTCGCCGACGACCTGCGCGATGCGGGCCTCGCCGGCGTCGAGCTGGTCGACGGCCGCGACGACCTGCGCCCGGGCGTCCTCGTCGGAGGGGCTGAGGTCGGCGCGGCGCTCCCAGAGCTCGTCGACGGCCGGACTGATCGGGCTCTCGGTCATGCCGGCAGCCTAGTGACCGAGGCCGGCCAGCCGTCCGGCCGCGGCGTCGATCCGCTCGTCCGTCGCGGTGAGCGCGAAGCGGACGTGCTGCGCGCCCGCAGCGCCGTAGAAGTCGCCGGCGGCCACGACGACCCCCGCACCGGCGAGCGCGGCGACGGTGTCCCAGCACGGCTCACCCCGGGTGCACCACAGGTAGAGGCCCGCCTCGGAGTGCTCGACCGTGAAGCCGGCGGCGCGCACGGCCGGCAGGAGCACGTCGCGGCGCGCGGCGTAGCGGGCCCGCTGCTCCGCGACGTGCGCGTCGTCGCCGAGGGCGGCGACCAGGGCCGCCTGCACGGGCGCCGGCACGAGCAGGCCGATGTTCTTGCGCGCCTCGACGATCGCGGCGACGGCGGTGGCGTCACCGGCGGCGAAGCCGGCCCGGTAGCCGGCGAGGTTGCTGCGCTTGGACAGCGAGTGGACGGCCAGCACCCCGTCGGCGGAGCCGCCGCAGACGGCCGGGTCCAGGACGGACACCGGCTCGACGTCCCAGCCCAGCTCGAGGTAGCACTCGTCGCTGGCGATGAGCACCCCGTGCTCGCGCCCCCAGGCGACGATCTCGCGCAGCCGCTCGGCCGACAGCACCCCGCCGGTGGGGTTCGAGGGCGAGTTGAGCCACACCAGGCCGACCCGCGCCGGGTCGTGCGCGGTCGGGTCGTCGGTCGCCACCGGCTCGCAGCCGGCGAGCCGCGCCCCCACCTCGTAGGTCGGGTAGGCGAGGGCCGGCAGCAGCACCTGCGTGCCCGGGGCGAGCCCGAGCAGCGACGGGAGCAGCCCGACGGTCTCCTTGCTGCCCGTGCTGGGCACCACCTGCGCCGCGGTCACCGGGGTGCCGAGCCGCGCGCCGACCCAGGCGACGAGCGCCTCCCGGAGCGCCGGCGTGCCGATCGTCAGCGGATAGCCCGGCGCATCCGACGCGGCGCGCAGCGCGTCCTGCACTCGCGGGGGCGTCGGGTCGACCGGCGTGCCGATGGACAGGTCCACCGCACCGCCGGGGTGCGCCCGGGCCCTGTCGACGTACGGCGCGAGCCGGTCCCAGGGGAAGGCGGGCAGCGCAGCGCGGGCCGACCAACCGGGTCGACCGCCGGGCCCGCCCGCCGGCAGGCTCAGTGCCCCTCGGTGTTCTTGCCGACGGGCACGGCCATCACCACGGGGTGGTCGAGGTCGACCGGGCCGACCTTGCTGGCGCCGCCCGGCGAGCCGATGGTCGTCGTCTCGGTGAAGAAGTCGACGTTGGCCCGGTAGTAGTCCTTCCACTGCGCCGGCGTGTCGTCCTCGTAGAAGATCGCCTCCACCGGGCACACCGGCTCGCAGGCCCCGCAGTCCACGCACTCGTCGGGGTGGATGTAGAGCGAGCGCTTTCCCTCGTAGATGCAGTCGACAGGGCACTCCTCGATGCAGGCCTTGTCCTTGACGTCCACGCAGGGCTCGGCGATCACGTACGTCACAGCGGTGGTCCTCTCACGGTGCGGTCGCTCTAGTGTCGCTGACGTGACCGCCGATGAGCGAACCGGGGCGTCGACCGGGGTGCGCTACTGCCTCACCCTCGGGGAGGACGACGTGGGGCAGCGCGTGGTGCTGCGGCGGCGCCTGCCGGACGGGCGGCTGAGCGACCTCCTGGGGGTGCTCTCGCGCTGGGACGACGAGACCGTCGCGGTCCGGTCGCGGACCGGGGACGAGACCGTCGTGCCGCGCGCCGACGTGGTCGCCGGCAAGCGCATCCCCCCGCCGCCGGTGCGCCGGGCGGCGCCGGTGCGGCCGTGACGCCGACGCGCGCGCGCTTCGCCGAGGTCGTGCGCAGCGAGCCGGTCGACGTCGGCCTGGCGTGCCTGCTGATCGGCGGCGAGGTCGACCGCGACCTCGACGTCGACGCCTCCCTGGAGGCCCTCGAGCAGCTCGCCGCCGCGGTCCGGCCGCACCTGACCGGCACCCGGGTGGTCGACGCGGCCGAGGCGCTGCGGCGGGTGCTCGGGGCCGAGCACCGCTTCGCCGGCATGCCCGAGGACTACGACGACGTCCGGTCGTCGCTGCTGCACGAGGTGCTGCGGCGCCGGCGCGGCCTGCCGATCCTGCTGTCGGTGGTGTGGATGGAGGTCGCGGCGCGGTTGGGCGTCCCCGCGTACGCCGTCGGGCTGCCCGGCCACGTCGTCGTCGGGATCGGCGACCCGGACGACGAGCACGTGCTCGTGGACCCCTTCTCGGGCGGCGCACTGCTGTCGCGGACCGACGTCGGGGAGCTCGTCCTGCGCAGCACCGGGGGGCGGGTGCAGCCCGAGCTCGTGCGTCCGATGCCGGCCGACCGCCTGCTCACCCGCGTGCTGGACAACGTGCGGCTGCTCGCGACCCGGCGCCCGCCCGGCCTGGAGGCGGCGGCGATGCGCCTGTGGGCGGTCGAGCTGAGCCTGCTGCTCCCCCGCCACCCCGTGCAGCTGCGCCGGGAGCGCGGCGAGCTGCTGGTGCGCCTGGGCGACCACCTCGGCGGCGCGGACGAGCTGGAGACCTACGCGATGGTCGTCGACGGGACCGACGAGGCGGAGGCCGGCGCCGCGCGCCGGGAGGCCCGTCTCGCCCGCGCGCAGCTCAACTGAGGCGCCCGTAGGGTCTCGGACGTGCTGCGCCTGACCGACACCCAGACCAAGACCGTGCGCGAGGTGACGCCCGCGACCCCGGGGCTGCTGCGGGTCTACGCGTGCGGTCCGACGGTGTACCGCTACGCCCACGTCGGCAACCTGCGGACCTTCCTGCTCACGGACCTCATCCGCCGCACGGTCGAGGCCCGCGGCCTGCGCGTGCAGCTCGTGCAGAACATCACCGACGTCGGGCACCTCGCCGACGACTCGGCGATCGACTCGACGGGTGAGGACAAGCTGCTCACGCAGGCCCGGCTCGAGGACAAGAGCCCCTTCGCGATCGCGCGCTTCTACGAGGAGGCCTTCCACCGCGACCTCGCGCTGCTGAACGTGCGCCCTGCGGACGCCTACCCGCGTGCGTCGGAGTGGATCGACTCGATGATCGACATCATCGCGAAGCTGGTGGAGCTCGAGCACGCCTACGTCGGCGACGACGGCACCGTCTACTTCGCCGCGCAGTCCTACAGCGCGTACGGCGGGCTGTCGGGCAACCGGCTCGAGGACCTGCGCGCCGGGCACCGCCTCGAGGCGGCCGAGGTCGGGCAGGGCAAGCGGTTCCACGCCGACTGGGCGCTGTGGAAGCGGGCCGGCGCCGGTCGTGAGATGACGTGGGACTCCCCGTGGGGCGTCGGCTTCCCCGGCTGGCACATCGAGTGCTCGGCGATGTCGCTGGACCTGCTCGGCGACGTCATCGACCTGCACACCGGCGGCATCGACCTGCGCTTCCCGCACCACGAGGACGAGCGGGCGCAGTCGAACTGCGCGGTCGGCAGCGAGGAGGTCGTGCGCCACTGGGTGCACGGCGAGCACCTGCTGTTCGAGGGCCGCAAGATGGCCAAGTCGACCGGCAACGTCGTGCTCGTCTCCGACGTCGAGGAGCGGGGCCACGACCCGCTGGCCCTGCGCCTGGCGTTCCTGTCCTCGCGCTACCGCCAGCAGGCGAACCTGTCCTGGGACGCCATCGCCGGCGCCGACCGCACCCTCGAGCGCTGGCGGACGGCCGTCGCGGCGTGGGCCGAGACGCCGTCGCAGGCGCTGGTGCAGCCGGTGGCCGACGAGGTGCTGGCGGCCTTCGAGGACGACCTGGACACCCCGCGGGCGCTGCAGGTGCTGCGCCGGCTGGAGAAGGCGGCCGACGTCCCCGACGGCGCGAAGTTCGAGACCTTCGCCTGGGCCGACCGGCTGCTCGGGCTCGACCTGGTCCGGCTCGTGGGCCAGGCGCCGGTGACGGCGGCCCTGCCGGCCGGTGCGCAGGAGCTGCTCGACGCGCGCGCGGCAGCGCGGGCGGCCAAGGACTTCGCCGCCTCGGACCGCCTGCGCGACGAGCTCGCCGGCCGGGGCGTGGCCGTCAAGGACACGCCGGCCGGGCAGGAGTGGTCGCCGGTCTAGTCCTGGAGCAGCGGCCAGAGCAGCGCCCGGGCGTTGAGCGACGTGCCGACGGGGACGAGCAGGTGGGTGCCGTCGCGGTGCCGCATCCGCGCCGGGCGGCCGTCCAGCACCACGGTGGCGCGGTACCTGGCGCCGGGCGTGAGCGTGTCGTGCGGCGCGGTGTTGAGCCGCACGTCGGCGGGCGAGCGCGCCGCCAGCCGCGCCATCGCCGCCGTCAGCCCGGCGGTGAGCTGGCCGTGCCAGGTCTGCGGGGCCATGACGGGCGGCGGGACGAGGTAGGTGCGGATCCCGGCCGACCGGTTCCAGCGCACGATCGCCGCGAGGTCGGCCTCGTACAGCCCGACGATCCGCGCCCGCTCGGCCGCGGACAGCCGGCCGGGCGGACGTCCGCCGATCCGGCTCGTCATGCACGTGGTCGTGGCGTTGCCGACGAAGGCGAGCTCGACCCGCTCGGCGGCGAAGGCCTTGACGCGGGCGCCGTAGGTCGGCAGCAGGTCGCACGGCGCGCCGCCGGACCAGTCCCAGACGTCGAGCGCGGTCCCCCGCGTCGCCGCCAGCGCGCGCAGCGCGGGCCGGGTCTGGGTGACGAGCGAGTCGCCGTACACCGCGAGGCGCCGCTGCGGCCCGCCCG
>CADCUE010000044.1 GCA_902805805.1 uncultured Frankineae bacterium
CGCTCGACGTCGCCCACGGCGAGACCTACGAGATCGCCTTCGTCGCCGACAACCCGGGCTTGTGGATGGACCACTGCCACAACCTGCCGCACGCGGCGGACGGCCTGGTCGCCCACCTCGCGTACACCGGCGTGACGACGCCGTACGAGATCGGCGGCGAGGCGGGCAACGAGCCCGAGTAGCCGGCCGTTCCACCGTCCACCTCAGTCCGGCACGCCGAGCCCGGCCTGCCGTCAGGCGGCGTGCGCGGCGAGGTGGACGGTCGAACGGCCGGTGCCGAGGGCCGCCCTGACGCTGGCGAGCACCCGCGGGCTGTCGTGCACGACCTGGTGCCAGGTGAACCGCAGGACCCGCCAGCCCAGCTCGGCGAGGGCGTTGTCGCGGTCCTGGTCCCGCCGGGGGTCGGGGTGCCACCGTGCGCCGTCGACCTCGACGACGAGGCGTGCGGCCTCGAAGCAGAAGTCCACCCTGAGCACCGGCGACGTCCGCAGGACCGCCTGCGTGGAGAAGCCGTCGAGCCCGGCGAGCAGCATGCGGACCCGCTGCACCGACTCGAGCACCGACCCGCACTCGGGGTCGCAGCCCTCGACGACGCGGCGGGCGCGAGTGGCGTCCCGACGGCCGGGCAGCCGGGCGACCGCCTCCTTCAGCTCGTCGACGGTGACGTGACCGGCCCGCAGGGCGCTGTCGGCCACGACGACGGCCTCGAGCACCGGCAACCGCAGGGCGCAGTCGAGGACGGTGTGCGCGGCGCTGGTGACCCGCAGCGGCGCCAGGCCGTGCAGCGGCACGAGGTCCTCGGCCCGCAGGCACCGCACCTGCTGGACGCGCACGCCGAGGGGCGAGCGGTCGTGCCCGTGCGGGACGACCACCTCGACGGCCCGCCGCGGCTCGACGAGCAGACCCCATCCGCGCAGCACGGCGGCCGTCCGTCCCGCAGCCACGGCGCCGGGCCCCAGCTCGAGCAGCGCCGCCCGGACGACCGGGACGACGGCCGGGTCGACGCCGGCGTCGGTGACCAGGAACCGGGGGAGCGCAGGCAGTGGAGCCTGCGCGTACACCCTGCGGCGGACCCGCACCAACCGCCCGTCTGCGACGGCCCTGGCGATGGCGCTGCCGTTGACGCCGGCGTCCAGCAGCTCCTGCCGGCTCAGCACCCCTTGACGGTCTGCAGCTGCGCGCAGCACCTCGACCACGTCCATGCCGCGACCATGGGGTGCCGAGCGCCGTCGGGGACGAGGTCCCGCAGCGCCTGTGGAGGAGCGGTGCGGGCTGTGGACCGGCCGTTCCACCGTCCACCTCGAGGTGCGGACCGTGTCACGCCAGCGTGCGGCTGCCGTAGCAGACCAGAGGTGGACGGTGGAACAGCCGCCGCCGGGTGACACCCGGCCCTGCGTCGCACGCAGCGGTGTGGCGCGGGGCACACTGGACCGACCGTCCGCCGTCCCGAGGAGCGCTGCGTCATGAGCACGGACGCCAGTCCTGACCCCGGGCCCGTCGAGGTGGCTGCGGCCGCCGCCGTGCGGGCCGTCGCAGAGCCGATCTGGTGGGGGACCCACCTGCGCGAGGTGCGCTGGCAGGCCGAGCTGGCCCGGCTGCTCGCCGACCCCGTGTGGCGGGGGACCGGACTGCCGCGGGGCGACGGCGAGCCGGTGCTGCTCATCCCGGGCTTCCTCGCCGGCGACCAGTCGCTGTCGGTCATGGCCACCTGGCTGCGCCGCCTCGGCTACGCGCCGCGCCGGGCCGGCATCTCCTTCAACGTCCAGTGCTCGGACACCGCCGTCGACCGCCTCGAGCGCGTGCTGCACCACGTGCACCTCAGGAGCGGTCGCAAGGTCGCGATCGTCGGTCACAGCCGCGGCGGCCACTTCGCCAAGGCCCTGGCCTCGCGCCGCCCGGACCAGGTGTCGCAGGTCATCTCGATGGGGTCGGGCCTCGACACGCCCTTCGACATCTCCGAGCCCACGCGGCTCGCCGTCGAGGGCGTGCGCCGGATCGTGGCGCGCCGTGACCCGGAGCGCGGCGCCCAGGGCTGCTTCACCCACACGTGCGTCTGCCGCTACAGCGAGGACTACCGCCGGCCGTTCCCCGAGTCGGTGCCGCTCACCTCGATCTACTCCAAGGGCGACGGCGTCGTGCGCTGGCGGGCGTGCATCGTGCCGTACGCCCGCTGCGTCGAGGTGAAGGGCAGCCACATCGGGCTGGCCTTCAACCGCCACGCCTACCGCGAGATCGCCACGACCCTGGCGCCCACCCCGTCGTGACCCGCGCCGCCGCTGTGCTCGGCGCCGGCACGATCGGCGTGTCCTGGGCGGCGCTGTTCGCGGCGAAGGGCCTGTCGGTCCGTGTCTGCGACCCGCGCCCGGACGTGCAGGAGCTGGTGGACCGTGCCGCGGTCGAGCTCGCGCCGGTGCTCGGCGACTTCGGCTCGCGCATCAGCGTCGAGGGCGACCTCGACGCGGCGGTCGCCGGCGTCGACGTGGTGCAGGAGAACGGCCCCGAGCGGCTGGAGCTCAAGCAGGACCTGTGGGCGCAGGTGGAGGCGGCCGCTCCGGCCGGGGCGCTGCTGCTGTCGTCCACCTCCGGGCTGATGCCCAGCGACATGGCCGCCCGCATGCAGGACCCGGGGCGCCTGATGGTCGGGCACCCGTTCAACCCGCCGCACGTCGTCCCGCTCGTCGAGGTGGTCCCCGGAGCGCAGACGCCCGAGGCGACCGTCCAGGCGGCGGTCGAGCTCTACCGCTCGCTGGGCAAGGTGCCGGTGGTGCTGCGCAAGGAGATCGGCGGGTTCGTCGCCAACCGGCTGCAGTCGGCGCTGTTCCGGGAGAGCGTCCACCTCGTCCTGCAGGGGGTCGTGACACCCGCCGAGCTCGACCAGGTCGTCACCGAGTCGGTCGGTGTGCGCTGGGCGACGGCGGGGCCGTTCGAGAGCTACCACCTCGGCGGCGGACCCGGCGGGATCCGCTCCCTGCTCGAGCACCTCGGCCCCGGCATGGTCCGCCGCTGGAAGGACCTGGGCCAACCCGAGCTGACGCCGGAGGTCGTGGAGCAGATCTCCGCCGACACCGAGGCGCGCTTCGCCGACCGCGACTACGCCAGTCGGACGTCGGACCGCGACCGCGTGCAGCTGGCCGTGCTGCAGGCGCGCGAGCAGGCCCGGTCCCGGCCCTGACGCGCGCCGGTCGCAGCCCGGCTCACCAGCGGTGGGCGACGTCCACGACGACCCGCGAGCCGCGTCCCGGCCCTGGCAGCACCATCACCTTGAACGGCAGCCGGGCCCGCACGCCCAGCCCGACGGTCGTCGAGCCCTCGAAGCTCCCGGCCCAGGCGATCTGCCGGAAGGTGCGGAAGCCGCTCGTGCCGGCCAGCTCCCGGCGGTCCGCCGGCCGGTACGTCGCCCGTCCGGTGTCGCTGTCGTACGCCGGGGCGCGCACGACCACCTGCAGGTCGGCGCCGCCGCGCAGCGGCACTGCGAAGCCGGAGCCGTCCGCCCGCACGACCGGCACGTACCGCACGTCGTAGCCGCTGGCCGGTCCGGCGACGTCGACGACCAGCCGGTCGAAGCACGCGTGCCGACCGCTGCGCACGCCGGTCACCGAGCCGGTCGAGTGCACCGGCTGGGACTCGGCGAGCGAGCCCCACCCGGTGGGGCAGGTGGTCGCGGCCTGCGCTCCGGAGGTCGCCGTGCCTGTCATCACGAGCACCGCGGCCGCGGTCGCGCCGAGTGCTGCTCGCATCTTCATGGTCTTCTCCTCTGCTGGGACCTGGGACCAGGCTGCGCCGCAGCCGCGGCCAGCGGCAGCCCTCCCAGGGGTGGGGTGCACCCACCCCGGCGACCGTCCGGACCTCACCCGTCGGGGCGTTGACGGGCGGCCCCTGTGCAGCGCACAGTCCGGTCAGGCGCAGGAGGACCGATGGACGAGCCCGGCGGGACGACGACCGCTCCACCGCGCGACCAGGAGCCGTGGCTGACCTGCTGGAGCGAGCAGGCACAGCTGCGCCGCTGGGCGCTGTCCGGCAGCGTCGTCATCGTCGGTCGCGCCCCGGGCGCCGACGTCGTGGTGGCCGACGACCCGCTGGTGTCGCGGATGCACGCCCGGCTCGAGCGCACCGGCGGACGGTGGACCGTCGTCGACGACGGCCTGTCGCGCAACGGCACGTGGGTGTGCGGTCAGCGGCTCACCGGTCGACGCGTCCTGCACGACCGCGACACCCTGCGGGTCGGCAACACGGTGCTGACGTTCTGCGCCCCGGACGAGCGCGACGAGCCGCACACGCTCGTCGGGGAGCCGCTGCCGCTGGCCGACGCGCTGACTCCCGCCCAGCGGGCGGTGGTGGCCGCGCTGTGCCGTCCGCTGCTGGCCGGCGCCGCCCTGCCCGCGACGAACGCGCAGATCGCGGCCGAGCTGCACCTGTCGGTCGACGCGGTCAAGACCCACCTGCGCGGGGTGGCCCACCGGTGGGGGCTGGACCACCTGCCGCAGAACGAGAAGCGGGCCCGCACCGCCCAGCTCGCCGTGCGGCTGGGCAGCGCGGCAGGCCACTAGCCCCCCGCCGCGCCGGCCCCCGCCGCGCCGTCTCGCACCAGGCCGTCCGCCACCGCGGCGTCGACCTCGCCGTCGGACAGGCCGAGCCCGAGCAGCACCTCGCGCGTGTGCTGACCCAGCGCGGGCGCGGGTCCGCGGGGGCCGATGTCGGCGCCGCGCAGGCGCATCGGCAGCGCGACGGTCCGGAACGGCCCGGCCGTCGGGTGCTGCAGCTCGGGGAACGCACCGACAGCGGCCAGGTGCGGGTCGGCCGCCACCTCGCTGACCGTCGCCGCCGGACCCCAGGTCAGACCCGCCTCGTCGAGGACGCGTCCCCACTCCGGCAGGGTCCGGGTCGCGAACAGCTCGTCCATGAGGTCGGTGATGTGCGGCATGTGCTCGAACCGGCTGGCAACCGTCTCGAAGCGGGGGTCCTGCGCCCACTGCGGGCGACCGACCGCGTCGCAGAACCGCGGCCACCAGTGCTGCTCCGGCATGAACAGCAGGATCCAGCGGTCGTCGGCGGTCCGGAAGCTCTCCTGCAGCGCGTGCCGCCGCCGGCGCCGACCCAGCACCGGCGGGTCCTGGCCGTCGACCAGCGTCGACGACAGGTCGGTCGACATGGTCCACGCGGCGGTCGCCAGCAGGTTGACGTCGACGACCTGTCCCTCGCCGGTGCGCTCGACCAGGCGCAGCGCCGTCAGCACCGCCGCGAGCATGGCCAGCGCGGCGGCGTGGTCGCCCTGCGCCGGACGCGCCCGCGGCGCCTGGCCGCCCGGCTCGGTGATCGAGTGGGTGATGCCACCGCGCCCGAAGAAGGTCGTGATGTCGAAGCCGGGCCGGGCGGCGTCCGGTCCCTCCAGCCCGTAGCCGGTGAGCGTCGCGTGCACGAGCCGCGGGTTGCGGGCGAGCAGCGCGTCGGCGTCCAGTCCGAACCGCGCCTGCCGGCGCCCGAGCAGGTTGTTGAGGAAGACGTCCGCGCCGTCGACGAGCCGGCGCACGAGCTCCTGTCCCTCGGGGCGGTCGAGGGCGACGGCGATCCCGCGCTTGCCCCGGTTGTCCATGTGGAACGGCGCGTCGAACGGCTGCTCGACCTCCGGCTGGCGGATGATCCCGCGGACCGGGTCACCGCGCAGCGGCTCGACCTTGACGACGTCGGCACCGAGGTCGGCGAGCATGGCGGCGGCGCCCGGTGCGGCCATCCAGCCGGCGACCTCGACGACGCGGACGCCGTCCAGCGGCGTCACCGTCCGCTCCAGCGCGCCGGGCGCTTCTCGACGAAGGCCTGCACGCCCTCCGAGGCGTCCGCGCTGGCGCGCACGCGGGCCATGGCGGCGGCGCTGCGCTCCCACGCCTCGGCGTCGTCGAGCCGCAGCGCCTCGCGGGCGATGGCCAGGCTCTCCCGGACGGCGAGCGGCGCGTTGCGGCAGATCCGGTCGGCGAGCTCGCGCGCCCGGTCCAGCACCGCCTCGGGCGCGACGACGTGGTTGACCATGCCGAGCCGGGCGGCCTCCTCGGCGCCCAGCCGGTCGGCGGTGAGGATCAGCTCCATCGCCCTGGCCGGCGGCAGCACCCGCGGCAGCCGGAACAGACCGCCGGCCGCGGCGACGATCCCGCGGGTGACCTCAGGCAGTCCGAACTGCGCGTCCGTGCCTGCCACGACCAGGTCGCACGCCAGCACGAGCTCCGTGCCGCCGGCCAGCGCGAAACCGCGGACGGCGGCGATGACCGGCTTGGTCCGCGGGAAGCGGACGAAGCCCCCGAACCCTCCCTCGTCGGTGGACAGCTCCGCGGCCCGGCCTGCAGCGAGCGCCTTGAGATCCGCGCCGGCGCAGAAGTTGGGTCCCGCGCCGGTGAGGATGCCGACCCAGACGTCCGGGTCCTGCTCGAAGCGCCGCATCGCCTCGGACATGGCGGTGGTCAGCTCCGGACTGACGGAGTTGCGCTGCTCGGGTCGGTCGAGGGTCAGCGTCGCGACGTGGCCGTCGACCTCGTAGCGGACCTCGGTGCGCGCCGGGCTGCTCATGCGCCCTCCAGGTAGTCGTGCACGATGCTCGGGCGCCCGAGGGTGAGGTCGCACAGGATGTGCGACGCCGACACGATCTCCCGCACCGGCAGGTCCGCCAGCGGCGCGAGCGCGTGCTCGAACAGCTGCAGCCGCGCCGGTCCGGTCCAGGCGCCCTTGATCGTCAGGTCGCTGATCTGGCTGCGCACCAGCTCGCAGATGCGCGGCCGCCGGTCGTAGCCCGGCAGCATCTTGACCGCGTACGTCGGACGCGTGATCTCGGCGCGGGCCGCCTCCTCGGACAGCGGCGCGTGCTTCCAGCCCATGGTCGCCGTCGCGACCCGCAGCGTCCGGTAGTCGAGGGTGCCGACGAGGGTGTCGACGTCGAGGACCAGCTTGGCGTTGCCGAACTTCTTGGGGAAGGCGCTGATCTCGCGCCCGCTCGCGATCGACGCCAGGTTGTCGACGTACATCGAGTGCAGGTACGCCGCGGGCTCGCCCTCGTGCTCGACGGTCAGCACCTGCCCCGACTCGCTGAAGGCTCCCAGCCCCGTCACGTCGGGCATCTTCATGACCTCGAAGGTCACGAGCGGGTCCCCGACGGTCAGCGGCTCGGGGACGACGGCGCGCATCGCCTCGACGTCGGTCCGGTAGGTGATGTTGAGGTACTCGCGGTCGGTGAAGCGGTAGGGACCGCCCGCCGGGTAGGCGGGCGCCCCCAACGGCGTCGTCAGCGAGCGCCGGACGTCCTCGGCCTTCATGAGACTCCCTCGGTCAGCGTCGGGTCCGCGCGGAGGCCAGGCTCCGTGCCGTGCGCAGCATGCCCACCTGCAGCCCGAGGTGCCGCGTGAGGGGCTCGCTGCGGGCGGCGAGCCCGGACAGCGGCGGGCCCGGCGGGACGGGGGACCGGTCGGCCAGCCACGACGTGAACAGCCGGTGCGACTCCTGGGGCTGCTCGAGCAGGTAGCCGTGCCCGGCGCCGCGCACCAGCGCCAGGGTCGCGTCGGGGATGGCCGAGGCGAGCAGGCGGGCGTTGGCGGCCGGGGTCAGCGCGTCCTGGTCGCCGTGCAGCACCAGCGTCGGGGCCGCGATGCGGGCCAGCCGGGCGCGGGTGTCGTGGTAGCTCGACGCGGTCAGGTGGCTCACGAGGCCACGGGCCGACGTCCGGTGGGCGTTGAGCAGCCCCAGGTAGCGCCGGACCAGCGCCGGCTCCTCGGTCCGGAACCGCTCGCTGAACAGCGCCCGCCCGACCAGCTGCGCCCGCAGCTCGGCCGGCGCGCCCCGGGCGGTGAGCGCGGCGGCCACCTTGGGCGAGGGCAGGACGGCCCGCGGGCCGCCGTGGCTGGTGCAGCCGAGCACCAGTCCGCGCACCCGGTCGGGGAAGCGGATGGCCACCTCCTGGGCGATCATCCCGCCCATGGACAACCCGTAGACGTGGGCGCTGTCGACCCCGAGGGCGTCGAGCAGCCGCACGGCGTCGCCGGCCAGCTCCGGGATGGAGGTGACCCGCCACGGGGCGGGGGAGCGGCCGGCTCCGCGGTTGTCGTAGCGGATGCAGTCGAACTGCGCCGAGTAGGTGGCGATCACCGGCGAGAAGATCTCGCTGCTGATGGCGAAGCCGGTGATCCACAGCAGCGGTTCGCCGTCTCCCTCGCGTTCCACGTGCAGCCGGGTCGCGGTCGGTCCGCGCCCGACCCGGACCAGGGTCATCGCTGTGCCGCTGCTGCCGGGCGCCGCGTCGAGGCCGGGATGCCTACGACTCCCTCACGTACGTGCCGGGTGCGCGCCCCAGCGGCGGGTGGGCGGCGCTGCCCAGCTCCTGCGGCGCGTCCTGGAGCTCGCCGGACCGCTCGCCGAGCCAGTCGGCGTGGTCGCTCCACCAGCTGCCGGGGTGCGTCACCGCGCCGGCCTTCCACTCCTCCGCCGACTCGGGCAGCGCGTCGTTCACCCGGAAGTTGGACTTGGGGTTGGTGGGCGGGTTGACGAGAGCCGCGATGTGGCCGGCCGTCGACAGGACGAAGCGGGTGGTGCCGCCGAGCATGTGCACGCTGCGGTAGCAGCTGTCCCACGGGCAGATGTGGTCGGTGCTGCCCGCGACGACGTAGCTGTCCACGTCGATCTTCGACAGGTCGATCGGGGTCCCCAGGGCCGTCAGCGAGCCCGGCTTGGTGAGCGCGTTCTCCAGCGTCATCCGGATGAAGTCGCGGTGCAGCCCGGCCGCCATCCGCGTGGTGTCGCTGTTCCAGAACAGCACGTCGAAGGCCGGCGGCCGCTTGCCGAGCAGGTAGTTGTTGACCCAGTAGTTCCAGATCAGGTCGTTGGGCCGCAGCCAGGCGAACACGCCGGCCAGCGCCTTGCCGTCGAGGTAGCCCTTGCGCTGCGACTGGGCGACCGCGAACTGCGCCGTCCCCGCGTCGACCATGGAGCCCACCGCGCCGGCGCGCTCCTGGTCGAGCAGCGTGACGCCGAGCGTGAAGCCGGCGATCCGGTCGAGCTCGCCCTTCGCGGCGAGGTGGGCCATCGCGATGCTGCTGACGATGCCGCCCGCGCACAGCCCCATGACGTGGCTGCGGTCCTGGCCGGTGATCTCCTGCACCGCGTCGAGGGCCTCGAGGACCGAGCCGACGTAGGTGTCGAGGTCCCACTCGCGGTGCTCGACCTGCGGGTTGCGCCAGGACAGGGTGAAGACCTGCTGCCCCTGGTCCACCCAGTGCTGGATCATGCTGCGGTCGGGAGCCAGGTCGGCGACGTAGAACTTGTTGATCATCGGGGGGACGAGCAGCAGCGGCACCTCGCGGACCTGCTCGGTGCGCGGGGCGTACTGCAGGAGCTCGAAGACCGGTGTGCGGAGCACCACCGCGCCGTCGGTCACGGCGATGTTGCCGCCGACCGAGAAGCCCCGGCTGTCGACCATCGACGGGATGCGCGGCCGCGAGGCCATGTCCTGGGCGAACTGCTTGAGCCCGGTCGTGTAGTTGCGCCCCCCGGTGTCGAGCGCCGCCTTGAGCGCTGCCGGGTTGAGGAACGGGTGGTTCGACGGCGCCAGCGCGTCGACCAGCATCTGCACGGCGAAGCGCATCTGCTGCTCGCTGCGCCAGTCGAGGTCGGCCTCGTCGACGACCTGCTCGAGCGCCGAGCCGCTCACCAGGTAGGCCTGGCACAGCCGGTGCAGGACCGGGTTGCCCGTCCAGGCCGGGTCGGCGAAGCGCTTGTCGCGCGGGCTCGGCTCGACCTTCGACCGGCCGACGACGACCTGGCCGAGCTGGCCCACCGTCCGCAGTCCGAGCCGGGTCGTGTCGACCGGCCGCGAGGCCAGCCGAGCCGCCAGCTTGAGACCGGCGCGGCCCGGGAGCATGCGGCGCACCGGCCCCAGCGCCGCGTCGGTGAGCATGACGTCGAGCGGCGAGCCCTCCGCCGCCGATCTGCCGGACTGCTCCGCCGCAGCGCCCTGCCCCGGTGCGCGCTGACCGGACGGTCCCTGCTCTGCCGTGACTGCCATGCGACCCCGCCTCCTCGTCCCGTCCGGGTTCCTGCCACTCTGAGACCCGGACCACACGCTACGGCGGCCGGTCCGGGAGCATCCCGCCGGTCGGGGTAGAGACGGCGACGAGGGAGGTGCAAGGATGGGCAAGCCCCTGTGGCGCAGGACGTACGACGCGGTCGAGCGACCGCTCGGCAGCCGGCTCGAGGTGGCCGTGCAGACCGAGCAGTTCGCCGACGTGGCAGCGCTGGTCGTCCGCACCCGGGCCGAGCTCGGCCGTCGCGTGGAGCGCACGACCCGGCGGGCCCTGCACCGGGTCAACCTGCCGGCGGCGAGCGACGTGGCCCGGCTCCGTGAGCAGGTCACGGCGCTGGACCGCAGCGTGCGGCGGCTGGAGGAGACGGTCCGCCGCACTGCCCTCGAGGGCAGCGTTCGAGGGCTGGACAGCACGAGTCGAGGGAGAACCGATGGCGCAGACGACCGATCCGGGCGACCTGGTGGCAAGGGTGCGCCGCGACGTCGGGCGCAACCTGCTGCGGGCGCGCAACGGCGTCAAGTACGTGACCGGGATCGACCGGCCGAAGGTCGGGACGACGCCGAAGGACACCGTCTGGCGCCGTGACAAGGCGCAGCTGTGGCGCTACCACGGCGCGGACGGCGGTCCGCCGGTGACCGACGGGACCCCCGTCCTGATCGTCATGAGCCTGATCAGCCGCAGCTACATCCTCGACCTGTACCCGGGCGCGAGCTTCGTCGCCGCGCTGCGGGCCGAGGGCTTCGACACGTACATGCTGGACTGGGGGATCCCGGACGAGCGCGACGCCGGCAACGGCCTCGACACCTACGTCGACGAGCTGCTGCCGGCCGCGGTCGAGGCGGTGCTGGAGACCTCCGGCGCGGAGCAGGTCAACGTCATCGGCTACTGCTACGGCGGGCTGCTGTCCCTGCTGCTGGCCGCATCCCACCCGGAGCTGCCGGTGTCGTCGCTGGTCACCATGGCGACGCCGGTCGACTTCGACGAGATGGGCATGTTCGGCCGCATGTTCGACCAGGACCGGCTGCAGGCCGAGGACGTCGTCGACTCGACCGGCAACGTGCCGCCGGAGGTCATCCGCAACGCGTTCCGCGTGCTCAAGCCGACGGCCGACGTGACGCAGTACGCCATGCTGTGGGAGAAGCTCTGGGACGACAAGCAGATGGAGGGCTTCCAGGTCATGGGTCAGTGGACCCGCGACCACATCCCCTTCCCCGGCCGGGCCTTCCGCGAGACGGTCGAGCTCATGCGCGACGACGCGTTCATGGCCGACCGGGTGCTCCTCGACGGCCGCCGGCTGTCCATGCAGGACGTGCACTGGCCGATCCTCAACGTCGTGGCAGGCAAGGACCACATCGTGCCGGCGGCGGCGGCGCTGCCCGTCTGCGACCTGGTCGGCTCGGTCGAGGCCCGGACGCTGGAGCTGCCCGCCGGGCACGTCGGTCTGGTCATGGGCAAGGCTGCTGCCACCACCACCCTGCCGCAGATCTTCGCCTGGCTGCACGACCACGGAGCCCGGCGCCCCGAGCCACTCGACGAGGAGACCGCCTGATGGACGTACGACCGCTGAGCCGAGAGCTGGCGGCCCCGCTCGAGGACTTCTTCCGTCGCGTGCCCGAGTCCGACCACAACAGCTTCGCCGAGGACGTCCTCGCGCCCGGGGTGGTGCAGGGCTGGCTCGGTGAGACCCGTCCCCGCCGCGCGGTGGCGATCGACGGCGACACGGTCGTCGGCTACGTCGCCGTGCTCCCCCTGGTCGGCTGGTCCTCGCACGTCGGCTCGCTGCGGATCGTCGTCGACCCGGACACCCGCGGCAAGGGCGTCGGCCGGGCGCTGGCCCGGCACGGCCTGCTCGCCGGACTCGAGCTCGGCCTGTCCAAGATGGTGGTGGAGGTCGTCGTCGACGCCGTGCCGGCCATCGGCATGTTCGAGTCGCTCGGCTTCGAGCCCGAGGCGCTGCTGCGCGACCACGTGCGCGACAAGAGCGGCGAGCTGCACGACCTCGTCGTGCTGGCGCACCTCGTCGAGGGCACCTGGTCGGGGATGGCCACCGCCGGCCTCGAGGACGCCCTGGCCTGAGCCCCTACCGGCCGGCGAGGACGAGCCCCCGGCCGGCTGAGCTCACGCCGGGTCGGTCACGCGGATCCGGACCGCGCGCAGCCCGTCGTACGACGCCTCCAGCACGGCCTGGCGCGGGTCGGGGACGTCGAGCAGCCGGCCGGTGACCAGGGGGCGCAGCGGGTCCAGGCGCCGGTCGGCCAGGACGCCGTCCACGGCGGTGCGGTCGCCTCCCACGACGAGCGCGTCGAGGGAGGCGGCGGACGGCAGCAGCACCCGCGCGGCGGTGTCGGCCGAGGCCTGCAGGGCCACCCGCACCTGGCCCTCGCGCCGTCGGGCGAAGCGCTGCTGCGACTGCCCGCCGGCGGCCGAGCGGCCGTGGACCTGCCGCACGGTGATCTTCGAGGCGACGAGCCGCGGTCCGTCGAAGACCCCGCAGGCGCAGCCGCCGAGGCGCACGAGCAGCACGCCCACCCGCCGGTCGCGCAGGACGTGCTCGACCAGGCCACCGGTCAGGGGCGGGAACGGCACCTCGACCTCGGCGGTGCTGCCGTCCTCGGCGAGCAGCCGCACGACGGTGTCGTCGAAGGACCGGGACACCTGCCCGTGGCGGGCCGCGAAGCCGTCGAGCCAGCGCTGCAGGCGCTCCGGCGCGACGCTCACCCACCGCCCGCCGCCCGCCGCCGGACGCGTCATCGCAGGGTCGCGTCGTCCTCGGCGCCGGACCGCGAGCGCAGCGTGGCCAGCAGCCCGGCCGCACCGACGGTGATCAGGACGACCGGGGCGACCCACCGTCCGTCGATCTCCACAGCGGTCAGGTCGGTGAGCAGGAACGCCCCGGCCAGCAGCACCAGCAGCAGTCCGGCCATCAGGGACACCGCGTCCCGCTCATGCCGCTCCACGTCGCACCTCGATCTCACCCATGCCGACCTCCAGGTCGAGCTCCACCTGCGGACTGCCGGCGGGATCGCCGGGCAGCTCGAACACCTCGCGCACGTCCCTGCCCTCCTCGCTGCTCGTGTCCCCGGTGGGCCTGCCCTCCGGGTCGAGGACGCTGAGCTCGCCGACCCCCACCTGCCCGTCGACCCGGACCGTGACGTCCGTCGGCACGAGGACCGTGAGGCTGCCCACGCCGACGCGGGCGTCGATGCGGGTCGGCCCGGCCGCCGCGTCGCCGGGGCCCGGGCGGGCGGCGCGCAGGCCGGTGAGGTCCAGGACGCCCTCGCCGGCACCGAGCCGGTAGGTGGCGTCACCGGTCGGCGACCAGGTGACCTGGCCGACGCCGTCCTCGAGGCCGGCCCGGCCGGCTGCGGCGGTCGCGCCCAGGGCGAGCGCCAGGACCAGGCCGACGGCGATGAGCCACCGGGCCCGCCCGACCCAGGCGCCGAGCAGCAGCCCGCCGCCGACCACCAGCAGCGCGGCCGCGACGATCCGCGGCGCGGTGAGCGACTCGACGCCGGACAGGCGCAGGGCCAGCAGGACGCCGGCGAGCAGCGTGGCCGCGCTGACCGTCAGCGCTCCCAGCGGGGAGCGGGGGCGGCGCGTGCGCCGCGGCTCGTCCCCGTCCCACGGCAGCGGTGCGCCGTACGGCACCGACGCGAAGGCCGCCGGGTCGTAGGTCGGGGCGCCGAACACCGAGGGGTCGAACACCGGGTCGCCGGGCGCCGGCGCCTCGCTCGCAGCCTCCGGCGACGACCTGACCGGAGCCACCGGGCGGGGGTCGCGCCGCTCCCGGAAGACCAGGTAGGCGATGCCGGCGAGGACGAGCAGGGCGCCGAAGCCCGGGCCGTCGTCGAGGATCGCCAGCAGCACCACGGCGCCCACGACGACGCCGAGCACGCCGAGCGGGCTGACGCCGCGGTCCGGCCGGCGCAGGGTCCGCTCCACGACCGACTGGGCCTGCCCGGAGCCGGGCACCAGCAGCCAGCCCAGGGCGTACAGCACCAGCCCGGCGCCCCCGAACAGCGTGAGCACCGCGACGGTCACCCGCCACAGCACCGGATCGGTGTCCGTGAAGCGGCCGAAGGCGGCGCACACGCCGGCGACCACCGCGTCGTCGGGGTCGCGCACCAGGCGCGGCGGGTCGCCCTGCGGCGGTCGTGGCGGGGGAGCGGGGGGAGGCGGGGGGCCGTACGTCGTCTCGGTCATGGCGAGGACGATCGTCGTGCGCGGCGCCGGGCGCATCGGGGCCGGTCCCTGGTCCTCGGCTCAGGGTCCGTCCCTGACCCGGGACGCCCTTGCGCGTGGAACCCTGGACCGGTGACCACCGTCCGGGCTCCGGCGCGCCGCCTGCACCGCGCGACGGCCGGGCGCGCCCTCGGCGGGGTGGCGGCGGGGGTGGCCGACCACCTGGGGCTGTCGCCGGTCGTCGTGCGCCTGGCGTTCGTGCTGCTGGCGCTGTCCGGCGGCGCCGGGGTGGCGATGTACGCCGCGCTGTGGGTGCTCGTGCCGCAGGCCGACCCGGCGGGTGGCCCGCACCCGCGCGAGCACCGGGACGTCGGCGCGGACCGCGTGCAGCTGCTGGCCCTGGCGGCCCTCGGTCTCGGCGGGGTCCTGCTGATGCAGGCCACCGGCCTGTCGTCCCCGGCGCTGGTGCCCCTGATGGTCGTCGGCATCGGCGTGGCCCTCGTCTGGCGGCAGGCCGACGACGCGCAGCGGGCCCGCTGGCGCACGGCCGGTGGTCGCGGTCCGCTGCTGGTCGTCGTCGGGGCGGCGCTGGTCGTGGCCGGCCTGATCGGCTTCCTGGCCACCCGAGGGGAGCTGCAGCAGGCGCGCGAGGGGCTCGTGTCGACCGTCGTGGTGGTCGTCGGGCTGGCCGTGCTGTCCGGTCCGTGGTGGATGCGGATGGCCGCCGACCTGCGCGAGGAGCGCCGCGAGCGCATCCGGGTGCAGGAGCGCGCCGAGGTGGCCGCGCACGTCCACGACTCGGTGCTGCAGACGCTCGCGCTGATCCGCAAGGCCGCCGACGACCCGCGGGAGGTCAGCCGGCTGGCCCGCACGCAGGAGCGGGAGCTGCGCGGCTGGCTGTACGCGCGGCCGGAGGACGCCGCGACCGGGACGGCCGGCGCCGCGGTGGCCCTCGGCGCCGCGCTCGAGCAGGTGGCCGCGGAGGTCGAGGAGGCGCACGGCGTGGCGGTGGAGGTCGTGGGCGTCGGCGACTGCCCGACGACCGCGCCGCTGCAGGCGCTGGTCGCCGCGACGCGCGAGGCGCTGGTCAACGCCGCCAAGCACGCCGGTGTGGAGACCGTGCAGGTGTACGCCGAGGTGGGTGACGAGCGGGTGGAGGTCTTCGTCCGCGACCGTGGACGCGGGTTCGACGCCGAGGCGGTGCCGCCGGACCGGTACGGCCTGGCGCAGTCGGTCGTCGGCCGCATGGAGCGCCACGGCGGCCGGGCCGTCGTGCGCACGGCACCGGGGGCCGGCACCGAGGTGCGGCTGGAGGTCCCCCGATGAGGGCCGACCGGCTGCGCGTGGTGCTCGTCGACGACCACCGGCTGTTCCGCGCCGGGGTGCGCAGCGAGCTGGGGGACGCCGTGGAGGTCGTCGGCGAGGCCGGGACGGTCGCCGAGGCCGTCGCGCTCGTCGTGGCGCGCCAGCCCGACGTCGTGCTGCTCGACGTCCACATGCCCGACGGCGGCGGCCGGGCGGTGCTCGCCGGTGTGGGTGCGCAGGCGCCGGCCACCCGCTTCCTCGCGCTGTCGGTGTCGGACGCCGCGGAGGACGTCATCGGCGTCATCCGCGGTGGCGCCCGCGGCTACGTCACCAAGAGCATCAGCGCCGCCGAGCTGGCCGACGCGGTCCGCCGGGTCGCGGACGGCGACGCGGTGTTCAGCCCCCGGCTGGCCGGCTTCGTCCTGGACGCGTTCTCCTCCTCGCCGGCCGTGCCCGACGACGCCCCGGCCGCCGACCAGGAGCTCGACCGGCTGACCGCCCGCGAGCGCGACGTGCTGCGCCTGATCGCCCGGGGCTACACCTACAAGGAGGTCGCCGCGGAGCTGTTCATCTCCGGCAAGACCGTGGAGACCCACGTGTCGTCGGTGCTGCGCAAGCTGCAGCTGTCCAACCGCCGGGAGCTCTCGCGCTGGGCGGCCGACCGGAGACTCGTCTGAGGCCGGCCCGCCGGGCTGCGCGGTGCCGTGCGCCGGCGCCAGTACCGTCGTGGCCATGAGCAGCCGGGCCGCCACACGCTCACGCTCCTCCCGGCTGCTGGCGCCGCCGCGGGCGGGCCGCCGCGGCGCGTGGGCGTACGCCCTGCGCACCACCAACCCGCCGCCGGACCGGGACGTGCGCAGCCTGGACGTCGTCA
>CADCUE010000045.1 GCA_902805805.1 uncultured Frankineae bacterium
CGGCGGCGGGCACCACGGCGAGGAGCCGCCGCCGCCTGCCGAGGGACCGGTGTGCGTCATCGAGAGCGTCCGGGAGATGGAGGGCCGCAACATGCCCTTCTCGATGGACCGGAAGTTCACGAGTGCCACGTTGGGTGGGAGCCTGGCAGTGGGCGAGCACGGGGGCCCCACGATCGCCCCCGCTGTGAACATCAGCTGGACCGGTGTCGGGGTCATGTCCACCTCGACGGACAGCGCCCGCTACAGCAACGAGTACGGCACGGGCAGCTTCCGCTACACCAGCACGTCGCGCGACGCCGTCATCGCCACGGGCAGCAGGATCGGCGGCATGGTGTTCGACGACGAGGACGGCGAGACGTCCGAGGGCTCGCTGGGCTCCTTCCGGGCCATGTCGCGCGACCGCAGCTGACCCCCGCCGGCGGGTGCAGCCCCCAGGGGCTGCACCCGCCGGCCGTCACACCTGCCCGTGCGCCTCGCGGTAGCCGCGGATGACGTCGGCGTAGGCGAGGGCGCTGTCCTTGGGCGTCCGCCGCTGCGTCTCGTAGTCGACGTGGACGATGCCGAAGCGCTGCGCGTAGCCGTGGGCCCACTCGAAGTTGTCCAGCAGGGACCAGGCGAAGTAGCCGCGCAGGTCGACGCCCTCCCCGATCGCTGCGGCCGCGCTGTCGAGGTGGCGCAGCAGGTACGCGACGCGGGCCGGGTCGTGCACACGCCCGTCCGGCGCCACCCCGTCGTCCCACGCCGAGCCGTTCTCCGTGATGACGAGCGGGATGCTGGGCCACTCGTCGCGCACGCGGACGAGGAGCTCGCGCAACCCGTCGGGCGTCACGCCCCAACCCATGGTGGTCGCCTCGCCCGTCGGGTCGACGTCCTCGTAGTCCTGACCGCCGATCCACGGCGACGGCTTGCCGCTGGTCGACCCGCTGACGACCGTGCTGCGGAAGTAGTAGTTGACGCCCAGCCAGTCCAGCGGGGCCGAGATGACCTCGAGGTCGCCGTCCTGCACGGGCAGCGGCGCACCGGCTGCCTCGAGGTCCGCGACGACGTCGTCCGGGTAGCGGCCGAGCAGGACGGCGTCGAGCCACATCCGGTTCTGCTGACCGTCCACGCGCCGGGCCGTCTCGCGGTCGGCGGCTGCGTCGCTCGCCGGGTCGATCGGCGTCAGGTTCAGGGTCAGGCCGACGTCCGGGGCACTCCTGTCGCGCAGGACCCGCGTCGCCAGGCCGTGGCCGAGCAGCAGGTGGTGCACGGCGCGAGCCGCGCGGGCGCCGTCGCGCTCGCCGGGCGCGTGCAGACCGGCCTGGTAGGACAGCAACGAGCTGCACCACGGCTCGTTGAGCGTCGACCAGTGCGGCACGCGGTCGCCGAGGGCGTCGTAGACGACGGCTGCGTAGTCGGCGAAGCGCTCGGCGGTGTCCCGCGCCGTCCAGCCCCCGTCGTCCTGCAGCGCCTGCGGCAGGTCCCAGTGGTAGAGGGTCAGCCACGGGGCGATGCCCTTGTCGAGCAGCTCGTCCACCAGCCGGCGGTAGAAGTCGAGGCCGCGCTGCTCCACGCGGCCCGCGCCGAGCGGCATGACCCGCGGCCAGGCCACCGAGAAGCGGTAGGCCGTCAGGCCCAGCTCGGCCATCAGCGCGACGTCCTCGGGGTAGCGCGTGTAGTGCTCGACCGCCACGTCGCCCGTGTCGCCGTCGCGCGTGCGACCCGGCGTGTGGCTGAACGTGTCCCAGATCGACGGCCCGCGCCCGTCCACGTCGACCGCTCCCTCGATCTGGTACGAGGACGTGGCGGCCCCCCACGTGAAGCCGGGAGGGAACGCTGCCCCGGACTGGCGCTCGGGTCGCGCGTCGGTGGACGTCATCGGCTGGACCACTCCTCCGTCGTCGGGCCGGCGCGCTGCTGACCCGTGGCTCAGGGCGCAGCAGCTGGTCCACCCCTGCGCCGGTCCGGCGGACGCTACCGCCGGACGTCGACCCCCAACGGTCCGGGCTCCCCGCGCCCGTCCCCGTTTCGCTGACCGGGCGGCGGGCAGCCGCAGTCGCACCCGTCCGACGAGGAGACGCCGTGTCCGACCAGTTCACCCCTCAGGACCCCAGCGAGCCGTCAGGTCAGCCGGGTCCCGAGCAGATCGACCACCCGGGGCTCGAGTCGCAGCTGGAGACGCCCTCCGACCACGGCGAGCGGTCCTACCGGGGCTCAGGACGGCTGGCGGGCCGACGGGCGCTGATCACCGGCGGCGACTCGGGCATCGGCCGCGCCGTCGCTCTCGCCTTCGCCCGCGAGGGTGCCGACGTCGCGATCGTGCACCTGCCGGACGAGCAGGAGGACGCCGAACAGACGCTGCGCCTGGTGCGCGAGGCCGGCCGCACGGGCCTGTCGCTGCCCGGCGACATCCGCGAGGAGGCCTTCTGCAACGAGGCGGTGACGCGCACGGTGGACGAGCTCGGCGGACTCGACGTGCTCGTCAACAACGCGGCCTACCAGATGATGCAGGACAGCATCGCCGACATCACGACCGAGCAGTTCGACCGGGTCCTCAAGACGAACCTGTACGCGATGTTCTGGCTCTGCAAGGCAGCGATCCCGCACCTGCGGCCGGGCAGCAGCATCATCAACACCTCGTCGGTGCAGGCCTACCAGCCCTCACCGCAGCTGCTGGACTACGCGACCACCAAGGCCGGGATCGTCAACTTCTCGAAGGGGCTGGCCCAGGAGCTGGCGGCCAAGGGCGTCCGGGTCAACACCGTCGCTCCGGGTCCGATCTGGACGCCGCTCATCCCCGCGACCATGCCGCCCGAGAAGGTCGACGACTTCGGCAGCGAGACGCCGCTCGGCCGAGCCGGCCAGCCGGTCGAGGTCGCGCACGCCTTCGTGTTCCTGGCCTCCGCCGAGTCCAGCTACATCACCGGGGAGCGCCTCGGTGTGCACGGCGGCATGCCCCTGCCGTGACATCCCTCGGGCGGGGGACGGCGGACGTGCTCACTCGCCGTCCCCGGGCCCGTCCGCGCCCCCGCCACCCTCGGTGAGCGCGGGCGACCACTCGGGCGGCGGCCCCGTGCCGTCGCCGACCAGCACGACCTGGTCCGCGCGCGCGATCCGCGCCCGGTCGAGCGAGTCCACCGGGACGCGGTAGCGGTTGTCGGGCATGGTGCCAGCGTCCTCGCTGGGACGGTCGCCGGCAAGGACCCGGCTGACCCGGCGGGGCTCAGGACCTACCAGCCTCCGGACGGCGGCGGGCCGTACGACCCGCCCGCGCCCACCTCCGCCTGCGGCATCAGGAACCACAGCACCGGGTAGATCAGCACCGGGCTGCCGGGGACGACGACCATGAGCACGAACATGATCAGCCGCGCGGGCCAGGGGTCGATCCCGAACCGCCTGCCGAGGCCGGCGCAGACGCCGCCGAGGACGCGCTCGTCCCGGCTGCGGTAGAGGCCCTGGCGGGCGAGGGAGCGGCGGAGGTCGTCCATGGCGTCGTCCTCGTGTCGGGGGTGGGGAGCAGGGACAGCGTGCTCTCCCGCGGGGCCGTCCGTCATCAGGGATCGACCCTGGCACGTCCCTGACCTCCCGCGCCGCGCCGACGGGCGCCCGTCCGTGCGGCGGGCGTCCGTAGCGGGTAGGACAGCAGGATGCAACGACGACGCCTCGGCCGGCTCGGCCACGACAGCAGTGTGCTCATCTACGGCGCGGCCGCCCTGGCCGAGGTCAGCCAGGACGTCGCCGACGCTTCCGTGCGGGAAGCGCTGGACGCCGGCATCAACCACCTCGACGTGGCCGCCGACTACGGCGACGCCGAGCTGCGGCTGGGCGCGATGATGGACGGCATCCGCTCGCGGGTGTTCCTCGCGACCAAGACCGGCCTGCGCGACCGCGATCCCGCCTGGGCCCAGATCAACGCCTCCCTCGAGCGGCTGCAGACCGACCGGGTGGACCTGCTGCAGCTGCACGCCGTGGGCGACCTGGACGACCTCGACCGCGCGACGCGGACGGGCGGATCGCTCGAGGCCGCCGTCCGTGCCCAGGAGGAGGGGCTGATCGGCGCCGTGGGCATCACGGGCCACGGACCGCAGGCGGCGGCCACCCACCTCGAGGCGCTGCGGCGCTTCCCCTTCGCGACGGTGCTCACGCCGCTGAACGCGGTGCTGTGGCGCGACGAGAGCTTCCGGGACGACTACACCGCCCTGGCCGAGGAGGTGGCCCGTCAGGACGCCGGCCTGATGACCATCAAGACCGTCTCCCGCCGCAACTGGCCCGGCGTGTCGGCCGGCCAGCCGGTTGGAGACCAGGCCTTCGCGACCTGGTACGAGCCGCTGGTCGACCCGGAGGCGATCCGGGCAGCGGTGTCCTGGGTCCTGGCGCACGAGGAGGTCACCGGGCTCGCCACGGCGGGCGACGTGCGACTGCTGCGCCATCTCGTGGCCGCCGAGCGCGACCGGATGGACGTCCTCGACGCCGAGGCGGCGCTGGCGGGCGTCGAGGACTACTCGACGCCGTTCGCGACCATGCCGTGGTGACGGGTGCCGTGGCGGGCACGGCGTTCCGCGTCGCCCGCACGGGGAACAGGAGCAGGACCGCCGGTTGACCCTTCCGGCCCGTACGAAGGACCTCCATGCACCTGCTCAAGCGCTTCGCCGTGACCATCCTGGGCGGCGGCCTGCTGCTGCTGGGCGCCGCCATGATGGTGCTGCCCGGTCCCGGCATCCTGGTCATCGTGGCCGGCCTCGCCGTCCTCGCGACCGAGTACGTCTGGGCCCAGCGCATGCTCAAGACGGCCCGGTCGCAGGCGGAGAAGGTGCAGGAGGCCGCGGTCGCGAGCCCGGTCCGGACCGCCGGCACGGTGCTGTTCGGCGTCGTGCTGCTCGGCCTCGGCGTCGCGATGGTCGTCGCCCGGGACGTCGACCTGCCCTTCTGGAGCCCCGTCACGGGCGGCATCCTGGCCGTCACGGCCCTCATCCTGCTGGTGACGACCTATCTGACCGTGCGGGCCGCCAAGGGCGAGGACACCACGCACACCGGCACGACGTTCTCCGAGCAGGGCTCCGCGAAGATCGGCTCCGTCCGCCGCTGACCGCTCCTCAGCCGCCGGCCGGCTCGAAGGCGTCGGCGATCGCGTCGAAGTCCTCGCGGGCCTGGGAGAAGTCGCCCTCCGGGGTCTGGAAGAACAGCGAGTGGCCGGTCTGCCCGACCACGAAGACGCGGTTGAGGACGTGCAGCCCCTCGTAGGTGAACTCCCAGTCGGCCGCCTCGAAGCCCTTGTAGTCCGCGGGCTCGATCCGGATCTCGCGGTACGACGCATGTCGCCCGGCGAAGCTCCTGGCCGCCCGCTCGCGGTCGGCGACGGCGTCCGGCTGCCCGGGTCCGGTCTCGATGCGCAGGGTCCGGCCGGTTTCCGCCTGCCGGTACTCCCCCGCCCGTCGCTGCGCGTAGCCGGGTGGGAGGGCCACCGTCCAGCCCGAGCCGCCCGTGTCGGTCGTCCAGCCCGCCGGCAAGCCCGCCACGGCG
>CADCUE010000046.1 GCA_902805805.1 uncultured Frankineae bacterium
CGGCGGACCTCGTGGTCGACGGCCTGGTCGGCATCGGCGGGCGGGGCGCGCTGCGCCCGGCCGCGGCCGCGCTGGCCGCCTCGGTCGCCGACGCGGACGTCGTCGCGGTCGACCTGCCGAGCGGCGTCGACGCCGACACCGGCGAGGTCGCCGGCGCGGTCGTGCGCGCCGACCTGACCCTCGTGTTCGGCACGTGCAAGCCCGGGCTGCTCGTCGGCGCGGGCCGGACCGCCGCCGGACGCGTGGAGCTGGTCGACATCGGACTCGGCCCGTGGCTCCCGGAGGCGCCTGTCGAGCTGCTCGAGGACAGGGACGTCGTCGGTCGACTGCCCCGGGGCGGCGCGTCCTCGGACAAGTACACCCGCGGTGTCGTCGGCGTGGCCGCCGGCTCGCAGACCTACCCGGGTGCGGCGGTGCTCGCGGTCGGCTCGGCGCTGGCCGCCGGCGCCGGCATGGTGCGCTTCGCCGGTGCGCCGCACCCGGCCGAGCAGGTCCGTGCCCGCTGGCCGGAGGCGGTGGTGACCGAGCACGAGGCCGGCGACGTCGTGTCGGCCGGCCGCGTGCAGGCCTGGGTCGTCGGTCCGGGCCTCGGCACGGACGAGCGCGCGGCGGCGACCGTCGAGGCCGTGCTCGGCCAGGACGTGCCGGTGCTCGTCGACGCCGACGCGCTCACCGTCTGCGCGCAGCACCCCGAGTGGCTGCGCCGCCGTACCGCGCCGACGCTGCTGACCCCCCACGACCGGGAGTTCGAGCGCTTCGGCAGCCCGGTCACCGCCGACCGCATCGGCAGTGCCCGGCGCCTGGCCGCCGACCTCGGCGTCACGGTGCTGCTCAAGGGTGACGCGACCGTCGTCACCGGACCGGACGGTCCGGCGCGCGTGAACGGCACCGGCTCGCCGGCGCTGGCGACCGCCGGCAGCGGCGACGTGCTCAGCGGCGGGTGCGGCGCGCTGCTGGCCCAGGGGCTCGACGCCCGGGACGCCGGCTCGGTCGGGGCCCACCTGCACGGGCGGGCGGGGCTGCGCGCCGCGCGGGGAGTGCACGTGCCGGCGACCGCCGTGCTGTCGCACTGGGCGGACGCCGTGCGCGGACTGGAAGACTGAGCCCATGAGGAGCGAGGCCCGGATCGACCTGCAGGCGATCCGCGACAACGTCCGCGCGCTGGCCGACCGGGCGGCCGGCGGCGCGCAGGTCATGGCCGTCGTCAAGGCCGACGGCTACGGGCACGGCCTGCTGCCGAGCGCCCGCGCCGCGGTCGACGGCGGCGCGTCCTGGCTCGGCTGCGCGTTCCTCGAGGAGGCGCTGGCCGTACGCGCTGCCGGCCTCGACGTGCCGCTGCTCGCCTGGCTCATCACACCGGGCGAGGACCTCGCCCCGGCCGTCGCCGCGGGGATCGACCTCGCGGCCTACGACGTCGCCCAGCTCGAGGCGCTCGCGGACGCGGCCCGCGCGACCGGCACGACCGCCCGGGTGCAGCTCAAGGTCGACACCGGCCTGTCGCGGGGTGGCGCGACGGCCGTGGACTGGCCGGGGCTGTGCGCCGCCGCGGCGCGGGCGGAGGCCTCCGGGGCGGTCCGGACCACCGGTGTGTGGAGCCACTTCGCCTTCGCCGACGGGGGGCCGGACCACCCGGTCAACGGGCAGCAGGCCGCGGTGTTCGCCGAGGCGCTCGAGGTCGCGCACCGCGCCGGGCTGCGTCCCGAGGTCCGGCACCTGGCCAACTCCGCGGCGACCCTGACGGCGCCCGCCACCCACTACGACCTCGTCCGACCGGGGGTCTCGGTGTACGGCCTGTGCCCCGTGCCGCAGCTCGGCTCGCCGGCCGACTTCGGCCTGCGGCCGGCCATGACGCTGGCGAGCACCGTCGCGCTGACCAAGCGGGTGCCGGCGGGCAGCGGGGTGAGCTACCTGCACCGGCACACCACGGCGCGGGAGGCGACGCTGGCGCTCGTCCCGCTCGGCTACGCCGACGGCGTGCCGCGCAGCGCGACGAGCACCGGGCAGGTGCAGCTGCGCGGCGTCCGGCGCACCATCGCCGGGACGGTCTGCATGGACCAGTTCGTGCTCGACGTCGGCGACGACGAGGTGGCCGCCGGCGACGAGGTGCTGGTGTTCGGCCCCGGCGACTCGGGCGAGCCCACCGCCCAGGACTGGGCCGACCTGCTCGGGACGATCGACTACGAGATCGTCACGCGGATCGGTGCGCGGGTGCCCCGGGTGCACCGGTGAGACCGCCCGGCCTCCCGTCGACCGGTGCACCCTCCCTCGGAGTGGTGGGCGCCGCCCTCGGCGTCGTCGCCACCGGGGTGGCGCTGGGGCTGGCGGCCGAGCGCTACGCGATCGGCCGGGTCCGGCTGCGCCCCGACCCGGCGGCCGCCGAGCCGTTCTTCGAGCTGCCCGCCGACCGGACGCGCACCGTCCCGACCGAGGACGGCGTCGCGCTGCACGTCGAGGAGGTCGGCCCGCAGGCGGCAGACCTGACGGTCGTGTTCGTGCACGGCTACGTGCAGGAGATGGCCGTGTGGCACTACCAGCGCCAGTCGCTCGGCGCGGACGGCGACGTGCGCCTGGTCTTCTACGACCAGCGCTCGCACGGCCGCAGCGCCCGTGGTCCCGCGGAGAGCTCGACGATCGACCAGCTCGGCCGCGACCTCGGCACGGTGCTGGACGCCGTCGTGCCGACCGGCCCGGTCGTGCTGGTGGGCCACTCGATGGGCGGCATGACGGTCATGGCGCTGGCCGACGCGCGGCCCGAGCTGTTCGGCGACCGGGTGGTCGGCGTCGCGCTCGTCGGCACCTCGGCGGGCAAGCTCGCGTCGCTGACCTTCGGCCTGCCCAAGGCCGTGCTGCCCGTGACCCGGCGCGTGCTGCCGCTGCTGACGCGGGGGATGGCCCGCCGTCCGCGGCCGTTCGAGCGCGGCCGGCGCGCGGGCAGCGACCTGGCCTTCGTGGTGACCAGGCGGGGCGGGTTCGGCTCCGGTGACGTGAGCCCGGCCGTCGTCGAGTTCGTCGCGACCATGGCGGCCCGCACGCCCGTCGACGTGATCGCGGAGTTCTACGACACCTTCATGTCGCACGACAAGCTGGCCGCGCTCGGCGTCCTGTGCGAGCTCGACGTGCTGGTGCTGGTCGGCAGCGACGACCTCATGACGCCGGTCGAGCACAGCCGGGCGCTGGCCGACGCGCTGCCGCGCGGACGCCTCGTCGTGGTCGAGGGCGCCGGCCACAACGTCGCGCTCGAGCGACCGGAGCAGGTCACGGACGAGCTGCGCGCGCTGGTGCGCCGGGTGCGCGACCGCGCGGCCGACCAGAGGTCGGCGTGACCGCAGCAGCGCCGAGCGGCTGGCCGCCGCCGGGTCCTGCGGCCGCGCAGCTGGTCCGGACGGCGGCGCTCGGGCACGGCGACCTCGCCTCGCTGGCGCGCGGCGCGCAGGGGTGCACGGCCTGTCCGGAGCTCGCCGCCACCCGCTGCCGCGTCGTGCCCGGGGTGGTGCCGGCGGGCGCACGCCTGCTCGTGCTGGGCGAGGCGCCGGGCGCGCAGGAGGACGTCAGCGGCCTGCCCTTCGTCGGCCGCAGCGGCCGGCTGCTCGACGAGCTGCTCGCCGAGGTCGGCGCCGACCGGGCCGAGGTCGGGGTGCTCAACACGGTCAAGTGCCGGCCGCCCGCCAACCGCCCGCCGACGCGGGCCGAGAGCGCCGCCTGCCGCGGCTGGACCGAGCGGCAGCTGCAGCTGGCCGCACCTGCGGTCGTCGTCGCGCTCGGGCTGTCCGCCGCGCGGTGGTTCCTCGGGCCCGGGACGCTGTCGTCGCTGCGGGGCCGCCTGCACGACGCCGGGTCGTACCGTGTCCTGCCGACCTACCACCCGAGCGCCGCGCTGCGCCACGGACCCGGCGGCGAGCCGCGCCGGCTGCTGCGCGAGGACCTCGCGCTCGCCGTGAGCACCGCCCGCGACGGCGCCCGGCGGCCGGGCCGGTGAGCTGGTCCCGCGTCGTGGCCGACGTGCAGGAGGCCCGCGCCGTGCTCGGTGCCCCCGGCGACGCGCTGGACCTGCGAACCGCAGGGACGCCGGACCCCGAGTGGAGCGCGCTCGGGGCGGTCGAGGTCGTCCCCGGTGAGCTGGCCGTCGCGGTGCCGCAGCCGCTGGCGGACCTCGCGGCCACGAGGGCGCTGGGGGCGCGGCTGGCTCCCGGGCTCCGGGCCGGTGACGTGCTCGTGCTGTCGGGGCCGCTCGGCGCGGGGAAGACCTCGCTGACGCAGGGCCTCGGCGCCGCGCTCGGCGTGCGCGGCCGGGTGACCAGCCCGACGTTCGTGCTCGCCCGGGCGCATGCCGGGCCGCTGCCCCTGGTCCACGTCGACGCCTACCGGATGCGCGAGGCCGGTGCCCGGCTCGACCTCGACGACCTCGACCTCGACCTCGCTGTCGAGGACTCGGTCACGGTGGTGGAGTGGGGGGAGGGCCTCGCCGAGACGTTCACCGACTCCTGGGTCGAGGTCCGGCTCGAGCGCGCGACCCCGGACGCCGGTCGGCCGGACGCGCGCAGCGCCGTCGTGCGCTTCCGCGGTCCGCGGTGGTCGGTCCTGCGACCGTCCTGACCTCGGCAGGTCCTGTCGGGGGTGCCGCTCCACCGTCGTGTCCCGTGCGGTTTGATGCGTGAGACAGGTCATAGTGACCCCACACGTCAGACGGCCGAGACGGGAGCACCTCATGCAGGGAGATCCGGACCGGCCGGCCACGTCGACCCGCACGACCTCAGCCCGGGTCTCCGGCGAGGGCGGCCCCGGTCACGAGGGCATCGTCGGCGGGCACTCGCCGGGTCGCTTCGAGGTGGACGCCGTGACGGTCCGCTTCGGTGGCCTCACCGCTCTCGACGCGGTGTCGCTCTACGTCGAGCCCGGCGAGGTGCTCGGCGTCATCGGGCCGAACGGCGCCGGCAAGACGACGCTGTTCAACGTCTGCTGCGGCTTCCAGCGCCCCGACGAGGGGACGCTGCGCTGGCGCGGCGACGTCGTGCCGCGACTGCGCCCGCACCAGCTCGCCGGCATGGGGATCTCCCGCACGCTGCAGGGCGTCGGGCTGTTCAACCACATGCCGGTCATCGAGAACGTCATGGCCGGCGCCGGCGTCCACGCCCGGGCCGGCTTCCTGTCCGGCCTGCTGGGGCTGCCCGGCAGCGACAAGGACGAGCGGCAGCTGCGCGAGCGGAGCATGGCGATGCTCGAGCAGGTGGGCGCCGCGCGCTACGCCGGCAGCTATCCGACCAGCCTCCCCTATCCGGTGCAGAAGCGGGTCGCGCTCGCCAGGGCGCTGGTCGTGGAGCCGGACCTGCTGCTGCTCGACGAGCCCGCCGCCGGCCTGTCCAACGACGACATGGACGAGCTCGGGGACACCATCCGCGACCTGTCCGGGCGGATGGCCGTCATGCTGGTCGAGCACCACATGGACCTCGTCATGAGCGTCTGCCACCGGCTGACCGTGCTCGACTTCGGCAAGGTGATCGCCAACGGCACGCCCGAGCAGATCCGCACGGACCCGGTGGTCCTGGAGGCCTACCTCGGCGTCGAAGCGGGAGCGCACTGATGCTCGAGGTCCGCGACCTGGTGGCGACGTACGGCCCGGTGACCGCGCTGGACGGCGTGTCGCTGAGCGTCCCGGCGGGTCAGATCACCGCCGTCCTCGGCGCCAACGGCGCCGGCAAGACGACGCTGCTGCGCACCGTGTCGGGCCTCGTCCGCGCCAAGGCCGGCAGCGTCCACCTCGAGGGCCAGGACATCACCCGCGTCCCGGTCGAGCAGATGGTGCGCCGCGGGATGGCCCACGTCCCCGAGGGCCGTGGCGTCATCGCCGAGCTCACGATCGAGGAGAACCTGCGGCTGGGTGCGCTCGCGGTCAAGGGGGGCGACCAGGAGGCGGAGATCGAGGGGATCTACAAGACCTTCCCGCCGCTGGACGAGCGCCGCAAGCGCAGCGCGCACACGCTGTCGGGCGGTGAGCGGCAGATGCTCGTGGTCGGCCGCGCGCTGCTGTCCCGGCCCAAGGTGCTGCTGCTCGACGAGCCCAGCCTCGGGCTCGCGCCGCTGATCGTCGCGCAGATCTTCGAGCTGGTGCGCGACCTGGTCGACCGCACCGACCTGGCCGTGCTGCTCGTCGAGCAGAACGCGAAGTCGGCGCTGTCCATCGCCGACACCGGCGTCGTGCTCAACCTCGGGAAGGTGGTCACCACGCAGGACGCGGCGACCCTCGCCGCGGACGAGCAGCTGCGCCACGCCTACCTGGGCTTCTGATCGCCCTCGTCCCGCCCGCCCCCGTTCTCGGGCCGACCGCGTCCCCGTCGACCTCCTCGTCCTCCGGAGCCGCACCGTGCAGCAGTTCCTGAACCTCACGCTGATCGGCATCGTCCTCGGCGTCGTCTTCGCGGCGTTCGCCCTGACCCTCGTGCTGATCTTCCGCGCCACGCGGATCATCAACTTCGGGCAGGGCGCCATGGCGATGTTCAGCACCTACCTCGGACTGCAGACCATCCAGGCCGGCTACTCGTACTGGATCGCGCTGGCGGTCGCCCTGGGCTCCGGTTTCCTCATCGGCGGCGTCGTGGAGCGGATCGTCATCCGCCCGGTCGAGACCGGCCCCGAGCTCAACGCGGTCATCGTCACCCTCGGGGTCTTCGTCAGCTTCATCGCGCTCGCGTCGATCCTGTTCGGCAACACGCTGGAGTCGTTCCCGGCGCCGTTCTCGTTGTCGGGGTTCGAGGTCGGGGGCGCCAACATCGCGGTCACCCGCAACGACCTCTACCGGCTGGTCGCCGTGCTGCTGGCCATGGGCCTGCTGGTCGCGCTGTTCCGCTTCACGACCCTCGGCCTGCAGATGCGTGCCGCCGCCTTCGGGCAGGAGGTGGCCCGGCTGCTCGGCGTGCGGGTCGGCTGGATGCTCACGCTCGGCTGGGCGCTGGCCGGCCTGTTCGGTGCGCTCTCCGGGATGCTCATCGCCGGCGGCGGTCTGGTCTCGCCCAACTTCATGGACGGCGTCATCGTCTTCGGCTTCGTCGCCGCGGTCCTCGGCGGGCTGGACAGCTTCGTCGGCGCGGTGGTGGGCGGCATCGTCCTCGGCCTCACCAGCACCTACGTCACGGGTTACATCGACTCCTCGCTCGTGACGCTGGCCGCGCTGGCCATCCTGCTCGCCGTGCTGCTGCTCAAGCCGGGCGGCCTGTTCTCCAGCTCCGTCGCGCGGAGGGTCTGACATGGCACGGACGGCCGACACCGGCGGCGAGACCAAGCCCGGTCCGAGCGGTGCGGAGCAGAAGGTCTCGACGCGGCCGGAGACGGCCACCGTCGCCGGCCCCCGCACGGGCCTGCGCCGGCTGTGGCCCGGCTCGACGCTGCTGCAGCACTCGCTGCTCATGCTGCTCGCCTTCGTCGGGATGATGCTGCTCATCGAGACGGTCGACCCGTTCCGGGTCTCGCAGCTGGCGAGCATGGCCTACTACGTGCCGGCGGTGGCCGGGCTGACGCTGCTGACCGGGATCAACGGCCAGATCTCCCTCGGCCACGGCGGGCTGATGGCGGTCGCCGGCTACACCACGGCGGTGCTGCTCGAGAAGTTCGAGGGGCTGCCGTTCGTGGTCGTCCTGCTCGTCGCGGTCGTCGTCACCGCCGTCGTCGGGGTCGTGGTCGGCGCGGCCGCCTCCCGGTTGCACGGTCCCTACCTCGCCGGCGCGACGCTGGCCTTCGCCGTCGGCCTGCCCGGCATCGCGCTCTACTTCGAGGAGGAGCTCGGCGGCGAGCAGGGCCTGCGCGTGAGCCCGCCGGACGCGCCCGGGTGGTTCGACGACGTCATCTTCTTCATCACCGGCGCGGACATGAGCGGCACGAAGTACCTCGCCTACCTCGGCTGGATCCTGGCGCTGCTCGTGCTGCTGCTGCTGTCCAACCTGCTCAAGAGCCGCTACGGCCGGGTGTGGCGGGCGGTCCGCGACGACGAGGTCGCCGCCGAGCTGGCCGGCATCAACCTGGGCCGCGCCCGGGTGCTGGCCTTCGTCGTCAGCGCCGTGTGCGCGGGTGTGGCCGGATCGATGCTCGCGGTCGTCGCCCGGCTCGTCGCCCCGTCGAGCTTCACCGTCACGCTGTCGATCTTCCTGCTCGTCGCCATCGTCGTCGGCGGTCTCGGCAGCCTGGTCGGCGCCCTGATCGGCAGCGCTCTGCTGGTGTTCCTCGTGCCGTTCGTGACCGACCGGGGGCTCGACGCCGGGCTCAACTCCGCGCAGGCCGCCAACTTCGCCCCGCTCGTGTTCGGCATCTTCCTGGTGGTGGTCATGCTCGCGGCGCCGCAGGGGATCGTCGGGACCATCCGGACGCGGTGGCTGACGAGCCGGGCCACTCGGGCGCGGACCCGGGCCTGAGAGGCAGGTCACAGTCGACTCACGATGCGTGCCGATGTTCGATCGGGAGCCTCGGCACGGGCAGGATCAGACGACCGGCGCACACCGGGTCCGAACAGGAGGAGCTACGTGAGGATTTCCAAGGGTCGCCCGGTGACGCGGGCGCTGGTCGCTGTGGTGGGCGCGTCGCTGTTCGCGACCGCCTGCGGTGCCGGCCAGAGCAACGACGGCGAGTCCGCCGGCGGGAGCGCCGCCGAGGTCGAGGGCGACACGACCGGCATCACCGACGACTCCATCAAGCTCGGCACCCACATGCCGCTCACCGGTCCGGCGGCTCCGGGCTACTCCGAGATCCCCGACGGCCACAAGGCGTACTTCGACTACGTCAACGCCAACGGCGGCGCGTGCGACCGGGAGATCGAGTACGTCGTCCGTGACGACGGCTACAACCCCACCAACACCACGAACGTCGTCAACCAGCTGGTGCTCAAGGACCAGGTCTTCGCGCTCTACGCCGGGCTGGGCACGCCGACGCACTCGGCGGTGCTCGACTTCATGACCGACGAGAAGGTCCCCGACCTGTTCGTGTCCTCGGGGTCCAAGAACTGGAACCAGCCGAAGGAGAACCCCTACACCTTCGGCTGGCAGCCCGACTACACCGTCGAGGGCAAGATCGTCGGCCAGTACATCAAGGAGAACTTCCCGAAGGCCAAGATCGGGCTGTTCCTCCAGGCGGACGAGCTCGGCCGCGACGGCGCGGAGGGCATCAAGAAGTACGTCGAGGACCAGATCGTCGCGGAGGTCACGTACACGCCGGGCAACACCGACGTCGGCGCGCAGGTCGGCGAGCTGCAGAACAAGAAGGCCGACTTCGTCGTCGGCTTCAACATCCCGGCCTACACCGCCCTCACCCACCTGACCGCGCAGCGGCTGAACTACAAGCCGCAGTGGTTCCACTCCAACGTCGGCTCCGACGCCTCGCTCATCGGCGGTCTGCTGTCGCGGGTCGCTCCCGGCACGGACCCGGCGCAGGCCCTGCAGGGCACCCTCACCACGCAGTACATCCCCGGCATCGAGAACGACGGCGACCCGTGGGTCGAGCTGTGGAAGAAGGTCTGGGAGGAGCACGGCACGAAGGAGCCGCTGAGCAACTTCCGCATCTACGGCATGTCCGGCGCCTACAACATGGTCAGCGCGCTGCTCGCCTCGTGCGACAACCTGAACCGCGAGGCGATCGTCAAGGCGGTCGAGGAGCAGGGCTCCGACTTCAAGGGCCCGTGGTTCGCCCCGATGGAGTACAGCGCCGAGAGCCACCGCGGCATCACCGGTCTGAAGGTCGTCCAGATCGAGGGCGGCAAGCCGGTCGAGAAGTCCGGGGTGCTCACCACCGACTCCGCTGAGGGCGAGATCGTCCCCTACGAGGAAGACCCCTTCACGCCCACCGAGGACGGCCTGCCCGACATCGGCTAGGCCCTGCTCGCGACCGGTGGCGGTCGGTCCTGCCCGGACCGGCCGCCACCGGCATGTGCGCACACCGCCCCCCGTCGGGGAGACTGGTGTGACCCGCCCCACGTCCAGCCCCGGAGGAACGCCCATGTCCCTGACCATCGCCAGCATCCTGGCCGAGTCCGCGGTCCGCCACGCCGACCGCACTGCGGTCGTCCTCGGCGACCTGCGGCTGACCTACGCGCAGCTGTGGGCACACTCGCTGCAGTACGCCTCGGTGCTGCGGGACAGGGGAGTCGGCCCGGGCGACAAGGTGGCGCTGCTGCTGCCCAACACGCCGCACTTCCCGCTGGCCTACTTCGGCGCGCTCGCCCTCGGGGCCGTGGCGGTGCCCGTGCACGCGCTGCTCAAGGCCGAGGAGATCCAGTACGTCCTGGAGGACTCGGGCGCCAAGGCGCTGGTGTGCGCGGCCCCGCTGCTGGGCGAGGGGGCCAAGGGCGCCGAGCTGGCCGGCGTGCCGGTGCTCGCCGTGATGGACGGCGGCGACGCGACGCTCGAGCGCATCGACACCCTCGCGCTGTCGGCCACGCCGATCGAGGCGCTGGTCGCCCGTGAGCCCGAGGACACCGCGGTGATCCTCTACACGAGCGGGACCACGGGTCAGCCGAAGGGCGCCGAGATCAGCCACCTGAACGTGACGATGAACGTCGTCGCCTCGGCGACCTACTCCTTCGACATCACCAAGGAGGACGTGGTCCTCGGCTGCCTGCCGCTGTTCCACACCTTCGGCCAGACCTGCTGCATGAACACCGCGTTCTTCGTCGGCGCGAGCGTCGTCATGCTGCCGCGCTTCGACGGCGCGCAGGCACTCGAGCTGCTCGCCAAGGAGAAGTGCACGATCTTCATGGGCGTGCCGACGATGTACGTCGGCCTGCTCGAGGCCGCCAAGACCTCCGAGCACCGCCCGACGCTCAAGTCGGCCCTGTCCGGCGGCGCCGCGCTTCCTGTGCCGGTGCTGGAGACGTTCACCGAGGTGTTCGGCACGCAGGTGCTCGAGGGCTACGGGCTCACCGAGACCTCGCCGGTGGCGACCTTCAACCAGGTCGGCTTCCCGCCCAAGCCCGGCACGGTCGGCAAGGCCATCTGGGGCGTGGAGGTCGAGGTGGCCAAGGCCGAGACCGAGGACGCCATCGAGCTGCTGCCGACCGGCGAGCTCGGCGAGATCGTCGTGCGCGGGCACAACGTCTTCAAGGGCTACCTCAACAAGCCGGACGCCACCCGGGCGGCGATCGTCGACGGCTGGTTCCGCACCGGCGACCTCGGCACCAAGGACGCCGACGGCTACGTCTCGATCGTCGACCGCAAGAAGGACATGGTCATCCGGGGCGGCTACAACATCTACCCGCGGGAGGTGGAGGAGGCGCTGCTGCGGCACCCCGCCGTGGCGCAGGTCGCGGTCATCGGGCTGCCCGACCCGCAGTACGGCGAGGAGGTCTGCGCGGTGGTCGTCAAGGACCCGGCCGGCGGGGAGATCACCGAGCAGGAGCTGTCGGCCTGGTCCAAGACCAAGCTCGCGGCCTACAAGTACCCGCGCCGCGTGATCTTCACCGACGCCTTCCCGCTCGGCCCGTCGGGCAAGGTCCTCAAGCGCGAGCTGGTGCAGCAGTACACCTAGGCCGGGAAGCGGTCACGCCTACGCTCGTCGGGTGCTCGTCCTCGGTCTCGACACGTCCTCGCCGGCGGTGTCGGCGTCCCTGGTCCGCCTGGACGCCGACACCGCGCAGACCGTCGCGGAGTCGGTCGTCGTCGACGCCCGACGGCACGGCGAGCTGCTCGCGCTCGGCGTGCGCAGCGTGCTGGAGGGGACGCCGGTCGCCGCGGTCGCCGCGGTGGTGGTGGGCCTGGGACCCGGGCCGTTCACCGGTCTGCGGGTGGGGCTGATGACCGCTGCCGGCCTGTCCGACGCGCTCGGCGTCCCCGCGTACGGCGTCTGCTCGCTCGACGCCGTCGGTGCCGGTCCGCGGGTGGTCGTCACGGACGCCCGTCGGCGGGAGGTCTACTGGGCGCGCTACGACCAGGCCGGCGAGCGGGTCGAGGGACCTGCGGTCGAGCGGCCGGCCGAGCTCGCCGAGCGGCTGCGCGGCTCGACGCTGCGGCTCGTGGGCGCCGGCGCGGTCCTGCACCGGGCCGCCCTCGACGGCCTGGAGGTCGACGACACGGGGCCCTACCCGAGCGCCCCCGCGCTGGTCGCCCGGGCGGCGGCGCGGGTGCGGGCCGGCGCGCCGCCGGACGCGCTGACGCCGCTGTACCTGCGCCGGCCCGACGCGCTGGAGCCGGGCACTCCCAAGACGGTGACGGCGGGTGGGCGGCGGGGAGCGGGCGCGTGAGCGACACCCCGATCTGGCTGGACGCCTTCCCGCACGACTTCGAGGTCGCGCACGAGCGCACGCTGCGCGGGCTGTCGAAGGTCCCCGAGCGCGTCTACTACCCCGGCGCCCGTCGTGACGGCGGCCGCGACGGCGCCTGGCTGCGCATCCGGGCCGGCAACGGCCGGGTGTGGACGGGGGTGTTCGCCAGCCGGCTCGAGGCCGGGCGCCTGTCGCTCATCGCGTCCTGGCCGCAGCCGTCCACGCTGTTCGTGTCCGTGGGCGACGGGCCCTACCTGGTGCGCACCGACGACCCCGACGACTGGACCCGCCTGGACCGGCCGACGGTCCGCGGGTTCGACCCGGCGTCGGACCTCGGCCTGTGCCTGCTGCTCGACGACGACCGGCTGTCGGCCTACGACGCCCAGGGGCTGGCCTGGGAGAGCGACCACCTCGGACCCGACGCCGCCTGGCTGGGCCGGCTCGACCAGGAGGTGCACCTGCGGGCGGGCGAGCAGCTGCACCGCGTCTGCCTGCGGACGGGCAGCACGGTCACCGAGCGCGCGTCCTGGTGACCGGGCCCGTCCGCCTCGAGCGGATGCGGTGGTGGCACATCGCGGCCCTGATGCCCGTGGAGCGCGAGCTGTTCGCCCCCGAGCCGTGGACCGAGCGGCTGTTCTGGTCCGAGCTGGCCCAGGTCGACACCCGCCACTACCTCGTGGCCCTGCGCGGGGACGAGGTCGTGGGGTACGCCGGGCTGTGCGACTACCCCGACGAGGCGTTCGTGCAGACGATCGCCGTCGCGCCGGCCGCCCGGGGCACCGGTCTCGGGTCGCGGCTGCTCACCGCGCTGCTCGAGGAGGCCGACCGGCGCGGGCAGCGGACCGTCAGCCTGGAGGTGCGCGCCGACAACGCGGCGGCGCAGCGGCTGTACGACCGGCACGGCTTCACCCGCACCGGGGTCCGGCGGGGCTACTACTCCGGCGGCGTCGACGCCCTCGTGCTCACCCGCCGCTCCTGAGGCTCCGGCCGGCCCGCACGTCCCACCGTCCACCTCGGTGCGCCGCCGGGCTCCGCACGCTCGCCGCACGCGTGCGAGGCAGCGCCGGTCGACGACCTGGACGGCGAAGCGTCCGCCCGGCGCTCCGTAGGCTGACCGGGTGCGCAACGAGCCGCTGGTCCTCGGCATCGAGACGTCCTGCGACGAGACCGGCGTCGGTGTCGTGCGCGGGACGACGCTGCTGGCCGACGCCGTCGCGAGCAGCGTGGACGAGCACGCGCGCTTCGGCGGGGTGGTGCCCGAGGTCGCCTCGCGGGCGCACCTCGAGGCCATGGTCCCGACCGTCCGCCGCGCCCTGGACACCGCCGGAGTGCGGCTGGGCGATCTCGACGCGGTCGCGGTGACGTCCGGACCGGGTCTGGCCGGCGCGCTGCTGGTCGGCGTCGCGGCCGCCAAGGCCTACGCCCTGGCCCTGGACGTGCCGCTCTACGGCGTCAACCACCTCGCCGCCCACGTGGCGGTGGACGTGCTGGAGCACGGGCCGCTGCCGCAGCCGGCCATCGCGGTGCTCGTGTCCGGCGGGCACTCGAGCATCCTGCGCGTCGACGACGTCACGGCGACGCTGGAGCCGCTGGGCGCGACCGTCGACGACGCGGCCGGCGAGGCGTTCGACAAGGTGGCCCGCCTGCTGGGCCTGGGCTTCCCCGGCGGTCCGGTCGTGGACCGGACCGCCCGCGACGGTGACCGCCACGCCATCGCGTTCCCGCGCTCGATGCTGCGGGACCCGTCGTACGACGTGTCGTTCAGCGGTCTCAAGACGGCCGTGGCCCGCTGGGTCGAGGCGCGGCAGGCCGCCGGCGAGGCGGTCCCGGTCGCGGACGTCTGCGCGAGCTTCCAGGAGGCGGTCGTGGACGTCCTCACCGCCAAGGCGGTGCGCGCCTGCACCGAGTCGGGGATCGCGCACCTGCTGCTCGGCGGCGGCGTCGCGGCGAACTCCCGGCTGCGCGCGCTCGCGCAGCAGCGGTGCGAGGCCGCCGGCATCGCGCTGCGCGTCCCGCGGCCCGGGCTGTGCACCGACAACGGCGCCATGGTGGCCGCGCTCGGCAGCCGCCTGCTGGCCGCCGGGGTGGCGGCGAGCCCGCTGGACCTGCCCGCGGACAGCGCCATGGACGTGCGCGAGGTCGTGAGCGCCTGACCGCGGTCCTGCTCCTGCTGGCGGCGGCGGCGCTGCTGGTGGCCGGAGCGGAGCTGTTCGTCGAGAACGCGGCGGCCGTGGCGGGTGGACTGGGCGTGAGCGTCCTGGCGGTCGCCGTGCTGCTCGCCGGCGCCGAGCCCGAGGAGCTGCTCACCGCCGTGCTGGCCTCCGCCTCGGGCCGACCGGGGCTGGCCGCCGGGGACGCCCTGGGCGCCAACCTCACCATGCTCACCGCGGTCGTCGGCCTCGCCGCCCTCCTGCGCCCGCTGCCCGTGGGGCGGCGGGTGCGGCTGTACGCCGTCGGCGCGTCCGTCGGCGGCGCGGCGGCGGTGCTCACCCTGCTCGACGGGTCCGTCGGCCGCGTCGAGGGCGGGCTGCTCGTGCTCGCCTACGTCCTGCTCGTGGCCGGTGTGTGGCGCCGGGAACGGACGCCTCCGGCCGTCGGGGAGCTGGCCGAGCTGGCCGAGGACGGTGCGGGTCCTGGGCGAGCGCCGGTGGTGGCGCTGCTGCTCTTGGTCGCCGGCCTGGCCGTGATGACCGCCGGCGGCGCGGCGGCCGTGGAAGGGGCGACCCGGCTGGTCGACGCGCTGGACCGGACCGACGAGGCGGTGGGGCTGGTGGTCCTGGGCCTCGCGACGACGGCCGAGCTGTTCGCGCTGGTGCTCGCCGCGGCCCGCCGCGGGGTCGAGGAGGTGGCGGTGGCAGCGGTCGTGGGCAGCGCGGCGTACAACTCGACCATGACGCTGGGCGCCGCGGCGGTGGTCGCTCCGCTGCACGTCGACGGGCTGCTGCTGCCGGCCGTCGCCGCGGCCGCTCTGCCGCTCGCAGTCGTCGCCCTGAGCCGGTCGGGCCGGCTGGGCCGGGGCGCCGGCGCCGGACTGGTCCTGGCGTACGGGTTGTTCGTGGGCCTGGTCGCGCGGTGAAGCCCGCCGGTTGTGTCGTTGGCACTCGACGGTCTAGAGTGCCAGCAGCAGCCAGGCACCTGACCCCCGCGACGGCAGGAGGCCCGGTCCGCTCCATCACGTACGTCAGAGATCAGGAGGGTTCCGTGACCACCGCTACCAAGGTCGCCATCAAGCCGCTCGAGGACCGCATCGTGGTCCAGGCGAACGACGCCGAGAGCACCACCGCCTCCGGCCTCGTCATCCCGGACACCGCCAAGGAGAAGCCCCAGGAGGGCACCGTCCTGGCCGTGGGCCCGGGCCGCTTCGAGGACGGCAACCGCGTTCCGCTCGACGTCAAGGTCGGCGACAAGGTCCTCTACAGCAAGTACGGCGGCACCGAGGTCAAGTACGCCGGCGAGGAGTACCTCGTGCTCTCCGCCCGCGACGTGCTCGCCGTCATCGAGGGCTAGGCACCACCCCGAACTCCCGCACTTCCCGTACGACGCCCCGGACCCCGCTCGGGGCCGGGGCGTCGTCATCTGAGAGGACAGCATGGCCAAGACGCTCAACTTCTCCGAGGACGCCCGCCGCTCGCTCGAGCGCGGGGTCGACGCCCTCGCCAACGCCGTCAAGGTGACGCTCGGCCCGAAGGGCCGCAACGTCGTTCTCGCCAAGGCCTACGGCGGCCCCACCATCACCAACGACGGTGTGACGATCGCCCGCGAGGTCGAGCTGCAGGACCCGTTCGAGAACATGGGTGCGCAGCTCGCCAAGGAGATCGCCACCAAGACCAACGACATCGCGGGCGACGGCACCACCACCGCGACCGTCCTCGGCCAGGCGATGGTCCACGAGGGCCTGCGGGCCGTCGCGGCCGGCGCCAACCCCATGAGCCTCAAGGTCGGCATCGACGCCGCCGTCGAGGCCGTGCACGAGGCGCTCCTGGCCGCCGCCACCGAGGTGCAGACCCACGACGAGGTCGCGGCCGTCGCCGCCATCTCGGCGCAGGACGCACTCGTCGG
>CADCUE010000047.1 GCA_902805805.1 uncultured Frankineae bacterium
CCGGGCCGAGCTCGGCGGCCGCGCCGAGCAGCGCGAACCCGCGGTCGCGCAGGTCGAGCCACTCGGGCGTGGCGACCACCCGGCGCAGCGCCTGTGCGCAGGACGGCTCGACGGTCCCGCGGGCCACCCAGTCGTCGAGCTGGCGCAGCAGCGCGTCACCCCGCAGCTGCTCGCCGCAGTAGGGCACGACGAGCTCGGTGACCGGCTCGCCCTGTCCCTGCGTCCGGGACGTGCCGAGCGCGGGCCCGTCGTCCTGCGCGACGGCCTGCGCGACCGACGTGGAGGACCCGCCCCGCTCGAAGCGCATGCGGGCGCCCAGCGAGGCCAGTCCGGCGCGGGCGACGGCGACCGCCGCCGCAGGGCTCCGCGTGCCCGCGGCGGTGACGTCGACGACGTTCCGGACGTACGCCGTCCGCCAGTCCCCGGCGCTCTCGATGCGGGCCGCCAGGTCGCCGTCGACCGCCCGGACGGCGTCGGCCCACACGGCCCGGCCGGTCGCGGTGGTGCTGCGCCGGCCGTCCTCGCCCGTCGGGAAGACGACACCGGACGACGGGGCCTGGCTCACGTGCACCTCTGTCACTCGACGGCTCGGGGCGGGAGAACTGTGCCACGCCGTCCTGCCCTGTCCGCGGCTGGCTCAGGCCCGCACGTGCAGCCCCTCCAGCCCGCGGATGACGTAGCCCGGACGCCAGACCGGCTCCTCCACGAGCTCGAGCGCCGGCAGCCGGCGCAGCACCGTGCCGAACGACGTCTGCAGCTCCAGGCGGGCCAGTGCGGCGCCCAGGCAGAAGTGCACCCCGGCGCCGAAGGAGACGTGCGGGTTGGGGTCGCGGCCGACGTCCAGCGCCTCGGCGTCGGCGAAGACCTCCGGATCGCGGTTGGCCGAGCCGAACAGCAGACCGAGCTCCGCTCCGCGCGGCACCGGCACCCCGCCGATCTCCAGGTCCTCGAGCACCCAGCGCTCGAACAGCTGCAGAGGGGTGTCCCACCGCATCAGCTCCTCGACCGCCGTCGCGAGCAGCGAGGGGTCGGCGCGCAGCCGGGCGAGCTGGTCCGGGGAGCGGAACAGCGCCCACCAGCCGTTGCCGGTCACGTTGACGGTGGCCTCGTGGCCGGCGTTGAGCAGCAGCACGCAGGTGCCGATCAGCTCGTCCTCGGTCAGGACGTCGCCCGCGTCGACGACCTGCGTCAGGGCGGTGACGAGGTCGTCCTGCGGCTGTCGGCGCCGGGCCCGGCTGAGCCGGCGCAGGTAGTCCCCGAACTCCTCGCACGCGCGCACCGCCGCGGCCGCCGTCTGCTCGGACGGGTCGAGCTCGTACATCCCGCAGATGTCCGCCGACCAGGGCCGCAGTCGCGGCTGGTCCTGCGCCGGCACGCCCAGCATCTCGGCGATGACGGTGACCGGCAGCGGCTCGGCCAGCGTGGCGACGAGGTCGAACTCGCCCTGGGCGAGCGCGTCGTCCACGAGCCGGTCGGTGACCGCCTGCACCGTCGCGCGCAGCCGCTCGACGGTCCGGGGGGTGAAGGCGCGGCTCACGAGGCGGCGCAGCCGGGTGTGGTCGGGCGGCTCCACGTCGAGCATCCCGTTGCGGATGACCTGCCAGAACGGCGCGTGCTCCGGCGGCTCCTCCGGGCGGCCCATCTCGGCGTGCGTCGCCACGTGCAGGTAGCTGCGGCCGAGCCGGCGGTCGCGCAGCAGCGCGTCGACGTCGGCGTGCCGGGGCACCAGCCACCGGTCGGTCCGCGGGTCGTGCTGCACGCGCGGTCCCTCCCGCAGCGCCGCGTAGGCGTCGTACGGGTGCGCGACGAACGCCGGGTCCGACGGCGCGAACAGGTCGACAGCAGCCACAGTCGGACGGTAGTGCGCCGGAGGCAGCTTTCCGGACGTGCCGCCGCCTACGGTCACCGCGTGGCTGGTGTCCTCGCCGTCGTCGGCGACCTCGTGGAGGACGTCGTGGTCTGGCCGGAGGGGCCGGTGCAGCACGGCAGCGACACCCCGGCGCGCGTCTTCCGCTCGCGCGGCGGCAGCGCGGCCAACGTCGCGGCGGCGGCGGCGGCCGTCGTGCGCACCCGCTTCGTCGGGTGCGTCGGGACCGACCCGCTCGGCGACCGGCTGCTCGCCGAGCTGACCGCCGCCGGGGTCGAGGTGCGGGCGCAGCGACGCGGGCGCACGGGCAGCGTCGTCGTGCTGGTCGACGTCGACGGCGAGCGCACCTTCCTGCCCGACCGGGGCGCCGCCGCGCTGCTGCACGAGGTGGCGCCGGCGGTGCTCGACGACGTCGCGGTGCTGCACGTGCCGGCGTACGGGCTGCAGGGCGGTCCGACGGCGGCGTCGGTGCGTGCGCTGCTCGACGCGGCGACCGCCCGGCAGGTCCCGGTGAGCCTGGACGCGTCGTCGTGGGCGGTGCTGCGGACCTTCGGCCCGGAGGCCTTCCGGGCGCTCGTCGAGCGGGTGCGACCGGTCGTGCTGTTCGCCAACGCCGACGAGGCGCGCGTGCTGGACCTGCGCGAGAGGCGTCTGCCGGACCTCACCGTCGTGGTCAAGGACGGCCCGCGCCCGACGACGGTCCTGTGCCCGGACGGGAGCGGGCTCGTGGTGCCCGTGGTGCCGGTCGACGGCGTGCGCGACTCCACCGGCGCAGGGGACGCGTTCGCCGCCGGCTGGCTGTCGGCGAGGATGGAGGGGCAGGGCCTGCGGTCGTGCGCCGAGCGCGGGCACGCCTCGGCCCGCTCCGTGCTGACGTCCCCCGGGGCCGGCCCCGACCCCCGACACCAGGAGCCCCGATGATCGTCGTCTCGCCGCAGGTCTCGCAGGCCCTGGCGGACGGGGTGCCGGTCGTGGCTCTGGAGTCGACGATCTTCTCGACGCTGGGCCTGCCCGTGCCGCACAACGCCGAGGCGCTGCGCCGCTGCAAGGCCGCCGTGGAGGCGGGCGGAGCCGTACCCGCGGTCACCGCGGTGGTCGACGGCACCTGGCGGGTCGGTCTTCGCGCGGACGAGGAGCAGCGGGTCCTCGCCGGTACGCGCAAGGTCGCCGAGCGCGACCTCGCCGTCGCCGCGGCCCAGCGGTGGGACGTCGGCGTGACGACCGTGTCCGCGAGCGTCGCCCTGGCCGCCCGCGCCGGCATCTCGGTGTTCGCGACCGGCGGCATCGGCGGCGTCCACCGGGGGGTCGAGGTCAGCGGTGACGTGTCGGCCGACCTCGACGCACTCGCCTCGCACCCGGTCGTCACCGTGTGCGCGGGCGCCAAGTCCTTCCTCGACCTGGCCCGGACGCTGGAGCACCTCGAGACGGCGGGGGTTCCAGTGCTCGGCTGGCGCTCGCCGGACTTCCCGGCGTTCTACGTCCGCTCGAGCGGTCTGCCGGTCCCCCACGTCGTCGAGACGGCGCGGGAGGTCGCGCAGGTGCTCCGGCTGCGGTCCCGTCCGCGGACCGGCGTGCTGCTGACGGTCCCCATCCCGCGGGCCGACGAGCTGGACCCCGAGCGGCACGACGCGGCCCTCGCGACCGCGCTGGACGCCGCCGCCGAGGCCGGCATCACCGGCGCAGCCGTCACCCCGTTCGTCCTCGAGCGGGTCGGCCGGGCGACCGACGGCGGGAGCGTCCCGGCCAACCTGGCGCTGGCCGCCAACAACGCCGCCGTGGCGGCCGAGGTCGCCGGCGCGCTGGCGTCGGCTCCCGCCTGACCGCGGCGGTGCGCTCGACGGTGGCGCTCGATCCGTGGCGCTCGACCCGTGGCGCTCGTGCCGTGGTGCTCGATCCGTGGCGCTCCGACCATGGCGTTCCGGGCCCGGCAGTGCCACGCTGGTCCCGAGCGACCGAGGGGGACGCCGTGGGAGCGACCGCAGCGCAGCGCTACGCGACCTTGACCGCGGAGGCGCTCGGCGACGCGCTGCGCGAGCTGCCCGGCTGGTCGCTCGACTCCGGTCACCTGGTGCGCGCCGTGCGGGCCGCCGACCCGTGGCGCCTGCTCGAGCGCGTCAACGCCGTCGAGGAGCGGCTCGACCACCACAGCCTCGTGACGCTCGACCGCGGTCAGGTCGTGTTCTCCGTCTGGACCCACGTGCGGCCCAGCCTGACGGCGGCCGACGTCGAGCTGGCCCACTGCATCGACGAGGCCGCCGCCGGTCTCGAGGCAGCAGCCCCGGACGCTCAGACCGGGAGCTGACTGCCGGAGGTGGCCGGGGTCGCCGCGTCGGGCTCGTTCGAGGCCTCGGGGTGGTCGCCGAGCCGGGCGCCATCCGGGACCGGCAGGCGCTCGCTGCTGTCGACCCTCACCCGTCGCGAAGGAAGTCCTGCACGGCGGCGAGCTGCGCAGCGGTCAGGCCGCTGCGCGGGTCGGGGGCAACGAGCAGGCAGGCCGTCTGCTCGTGCATCCACTGCCGCACGTCGTCCTGACCGGCGAGGTCGTCGTCGAGCCAGACGATCCGGCGCGAGGGCTCCGCGCGCACGATCCGCCGGACCACGTCGAACTTCCACCAGCGGCCGGTCAGCCGGTCCGGGGCGGCGGGGGCGACGGACGCGTGCGCGAGGCCGGCCGCGTCCGGATCGCCGGCCTCGCCGTCGACGTCGGCGTACGTCCCGGCGACCGGCAGCTCGGGCAGGTCGAGCAGGTGCCGCAGCGAGGTGTTGGCGTCGTGCCCCCACGTGGTGAGCCACCGGACCTCGGCCAGCTCCTGCCAGGACCGCACGGCGGCGACGACGGACGGCGACCAGGTGATCGGGAACTCCCGGCCCTCGGCGCGCGCCGACCCGGTGTGCCAGTCGGACCAGGCGCCGGACCGGCCCCAGGCCGCCACGGCGTTCAGGACGCCGTCGACGTCGAGCAGGACGAGCGGGCGGAGCGGCACCATCGCACCGGTCTGCCCGCGCGGACGTCACGGACGCGTGCGGAGCGGTCCGGTCGATGCCGGGCCGGGGGGCCGGGAGCTGTCAACAGGCGCTCAGGCCTCGTGGGCGTCGGCGACGGCGCTGTGGACAACGGTCGGACGTGGGCGCGGCGTCAGCAGACTGCCGCCATGAGCCACACACGCCGACACGCAGACGACCACGGTGACGAGGAGCAGGTGCTGCGGACCTACACCGACGCGCCGCTGGCGGACGGTGACGCCGTCCTGCTGCTCGACGGGGAGGTGTGCCTCGAGCTGCAGGGCATGGCGGACCAGTGGGACGACCTCGGCCGTCGCAACCTCGTGTCGATCCTGGTGCAGACCTCGGAGCGGGTGCTGGTCGCCATCGCGCGCCCGAGGGGTGAGCTGCGGCCCAGCGACCACCAGCTCTGGCGGGACCTGCACCAGGACCTGGCGGGCACGGACGTGGACCTGCTGCCCGTCCGGGCCCTGCCCGCCGCCGCCTGAGCCGGTCAGACGTCCACCACCCGCCGCAGCCCGCTCGCCCGCAGCACCTGCCGGCCCACGGCGGCCCGCACCGACTCCTCCGTGCCGAGCACCCGGACGTGCCGCCGGGCACGGGTGATCGCGGTGTACAGCAGCTCGCGGGTCAGCAGGGACGACGCGGTGGGCGGCAGGACGACCGAGACGGTGTCGTACTGGCTGCCCTGGCTGCGGTGGATCGTCATGGCGTAGACGGTCTGGACGTCGGCGAGCCGGCTCGGGTGCAGCAGGACCGGTGTGCTGCCGCGCCCGAAGGCGGCGACGAGGTCTCCTCCCCCGCGGTCGACCACGACGCCGGTGTCGCCGTTGTAGACCTTGGCGTCGTGGTCGTTGCGCGTGACGAGCAACGGCTGACCGGGGTAGTAGACCGCCGGGTCCAGCGGCTCGTCGAGCGCGGCCGCCGCCCAGGCCAGCGCCCGCCGGTCCCACAGCGCGACGCCGTGCAGGCCGTGACGGTGGGCGCACAGCAGCCGGTGGTCCTCCAACCGGGAGAGCGCGGCGCCGACATCGCCCGCCCGGGCGGCCGCGGTCACCGCCGTCGCGGCCGCGACGACGTCGGCCCGCACGGCGGCGACGTCGCCGTCCTCGACGAAGGACACCTCGGGCGAGCCGTCGTCGCGCAGCAGCTCGAGCGCCCGGTCGGCGTGGCCCTCGCGCACGGCGACGGCCAGCCGGGCGATCGATCCGCCGAACCGCCGACCACGGCTGAGCCGGACGATGCCGTTGCGCAGGCGGTCGTGCTCGCCGTCGCTGAGCCGGGCCTCCTCCGGGTCGTCGGCGGCCGTGAGGTCCGGGCCCACCAGCTCGGCGAGGACCGGATCGACGGCACCGGTCACCGGCCGCGCCACCAGGTCGGCCAGCACCGCGCCGGCGTCGACCGAGGTCAGCTGGTCGGGATCCCCGACCAGCAGCAGACGCGCGTCCGGCCGCATCGCCTCCAGCAACCGGGCCATCATCGTCAGCGAGACCATGGAGGTCTCGTCGACGACGACGACGTCGTAGGGCAGCCGGTCGTGACGGTCGTGACGGAACCGGGTGCGGCTGTCCGGCCGCCAGCCGAGCAGCCGGTGCAGGGTCACGGCCGTGAGGTCGGCCGGCAGGCCGAGTCCGGAGGCCTGCTCGCGCACCGACTCCTGCAGCCGGGCAGCCGCCTTGCCGGTCGGCGCGGCGAGGGCGATGCGGACCTCGGGACCGTGCAGCAGCGCGAGCACGCGCGCCACCGTCGTGGTCTTGCCCGTGCCGGGGCCACCGGCCAGCACGGTCGTCCACCGCGTCGCCGCCATCGCCACGGCGATGCGCTGGCGGTCCGGGGCGGACGCGGTCCCGAACAGCCGGTCGAGACCGGCCCGCACCCGGGGCACGTCGACCGGTGGAGGGGTGAGCGCCCGGTCGGCCAGCAGGTGGCGCACGGTCTGCTCCTGGCGCCAGTAGCGGTCGAGGTAGAGCAACGGCCCCTCGGACGTGTCGACGAGGCGCAGCGGTCGCAGGCCACCCCGCTGCCCGCCGACGACGAGCGGGCTGCGCCGCAGCCCCTCGGCCACGTCGTCGGGCTCGGGCCAGGGCAGCGCCTCGAGGTCGGCGGGGTCCTGCTCCTCGTCGACCGTCACGTCCCGCAGGCGGTCGAGCTCGAGGCAGGTCGAGCCGAGGCGCACCGCCCGCACGGCCAGCGCGGTGGCGAGCAGCACGCCCTCGTCGGGCTCCCGCGCCAGCTCACCGAGACGGCGCGCCACGTGGACGTCGGCGGCCGCCAGCACCCCCGCCTCCCCGAAGACCGCCAGCGAGCCGGTCGCCGAGACCACCCTCATCGGCCGGCCTCCGACCCGGCCAGCAGGTCCGACAGCGCGAGGACCAGCGCCACGGGCGGCTGCCAGTCGAAGACGCCGCAGCCGTCCGGTGTCGTCGGTCCCACCATGCCGCGGACGAACAGGTACTGCACGCCCCCCAGGTGGCGCTCCGGCTCGTAGCCGGGCTGCCGCCAGCGCAGGAAGCGGTGCAGCGCGACGGCGTACAGCAGCGCCTGCAGCGGGTAGTGCGCGCGCAGCATCTCCGCGGCCATCGCCTCGTGGGTGTAGTGGAGTGCGGTGAGGTCGCCGGAGCCGAGCCGGTTGGTCTTGTAGTCGACGACGACGTACGACGGACCGGGCAGCCGCAGCACCGCGTCGATGCTGCCGGACAGGTAGCCGCGCAGCGGCGGGGCGTCCACAGCGTTGAGCAGGTCGGCGTACGGCGCCAGCACGTCGCCCGGCGGCAGGTGCCGTCGCAGCAGACCGGCCACGTCGCGCAGGCGGGCCTGCACCGCCGTCGGGACGTCACCGCCCGACAGCGGCAGCTCGAAGTCGAGCTCCGACAGCCGGTCCGCCGGCCCGATGCCGGCCAGGTCGATGCCGCCTCGCAGCGGGGTCCGCATCACCGGCAGCAGCGCCTCGGCCAGTGCGGCGGGGTCCACCGCGGCCAGCCGCCGGCCGACCGCCTCCCGGCAGCGCAGTCGCAGCTCGGCGCCGAGGTCGGGGGCGGACGTGTCGACCACCTCGAGCACCTCGTGCACCAGCGTGCCGAACGCCGCGCCGGCGGGCAGCCCGTTCATCGGGGACGGCGGCCCACCGAGCTGGGGCTGCAGCGATTGCTGCGGCTCGAGCGGCGGCTCCGACGGCTCGTCGGTCCGGTCCGGGTCCTCCGGCTCGCTGCCGCCCGGAGCGTCGGTCCTGGACGGGTCGTGGCCGGGTCCGTGGTGCACCGACGCGGTGAGCGCGGAGTAGGAGGTGCGACGCCAGGCGGTGTCGAGGGACCGGTCGAAGCGGGCCGCGGCCAGGGCCCCGGGGTCGGCCGCCGGCGCTGCCCACGACCGGGGCTCGACGTGCTCGACCGGCTCGACGGAGATCTCCTCGGGCCAGCCCCACGCCGTCAGGCGGGCCAGCGCAGCGGCGTCCTCCGGCACCCTGGCCCGCGCAGCCGGCTCCGCGTCGCCCTCGGTGCGGCCCATGAGCAGGCGCTGCAGCGGGGAGGCGCTCGCGCCGGAGGAGGGCGCCCACCAGGCGACGACCTGGCACTGGGCCCGGGTCACGGCGACGTAGAGCAGCCGGAGCTCCTCGCCGTCGTCCTCGGCCTCGGCCTGCCTCTTGCGCGCGTCCCAGCCGGGACCGCCCTTGCCGCCGACGTCGAGCACGCGCTGCCGGTCGGTGTCGTGCAGCCGCAGCGTCGCCGGGGACGAGAACGTCGTGCTGTCCCAGCCGAAGGGCAGGTAGACGACGGGGAACTCGAGTCCCTTGCTGGCGTGCACGGTGACGATCTGCACGGCGGCGGCGTCGGTCTCGAGCCGGCGGCTGCGCTCGGCGGCGCTGCCGCTGTCGGGGTCCTCGACCCGCTCGCCCAGCCACGCGACGAGAGCACTGAGCCCGAGCGACTCCTCGACGGCGGCCCGGTTGAGGACCTGTGCCAGGTGGCGCAGGTCGGTGAGCCGGCGCTCCCCCGCCTCGACGGCCAGCAGTCGGCTCTCCAGGCCGGTGCGCGCGGACAGGTGCTCGAACGCCGCCGCCAGCCCGGCGTCGTCGAAGCGGCGGGCGGCCTCGCGCAGCAGGGCGCTCACCTCGTCGAGCGCCTGCTCCGGCGCCGCGTCCAACCGGGCAGCGGTCCAGCCGAGCAACGGCGTCAGGGCGGCGAGGCGGACGCGCCCCGCCCGGTGCGGCTGCTCGAGCGCCGCCAGCAGCCACAGCCAGTCGCGGGCGCTCGGCGTGACGAAGACGCTGCTGCCGCTCGCCATGACGCACGGGACCCCGGCGCGCTCGAGCGCCGCCTGGACCAGCGCTGCCTGCGCGTGCTTGCGCACGAGCACGGCGACGTCACCGGGGCGCACCGGGCGCTCCTCGTCCACCCGCAGGACGGCGCCGCTGTCCAGCAGGCGCACGAGGTCTGCGGCCACGTCCTCGGCCACGCGGGCGCGCAGCGGCCCGACCGCGGGGAAGCCGGCCCTGCCGAGCGGTCCGGCGCCGGTGCGCCCGAGCACCCGCAGGCGCAGGGGCGCAGCTCCGACCAGGCGCGCCTCCCGGTGCAGGGCGTCGACCGGGTGCACGCGGATGAAGGGGTGGCCGAGAGCCGCCCCGCCGTACAGGTGGTGCAGCGCCCGCAGCAGTCCGTCGTCGGTGCGCCAGTTGGTCCCCAGCGCCTGCTTGCGGTCGGCCTCCCCCACCGCGTCGAGGTAGCTGTGCACCTCCGCACCGCGGAAGGCGTAGATCGCCTGCTTGGGGTCGCCGATGAGCACCAGCGTGGTCGAGCCGTGGAAGGCCCGTCGCAGGACGTCCCACTGCACCGGGTCGGTGTCCTGGAACTCGTCGACGAGCACCACGCGGTACTGCGCCTGCAAGCGCCCGCACGCCCGTGGCCCGCGCTCGGGGTCGCGCAGCACGGCGCTGAGCAGACCCAGCAGGTCGTCGTAGTCCCGCACCCCGGCCAGCCGCTTGCGCCGCTCGAGCTCGCTGACGGCCGCGCGCGCCAGACCGACCCGCTGGCCGGCCGGTGACGCCGGGTCGGCGTCCGCGGGCTCGAGCCGGGCCTGCCGGTCCGCGACCGCCGCCCGGGCCACCTCGCGGGCCTGCTTGGCCGTCAGCTGCGGCAGACCCGCCCCGGAGGCGGCGAACTTGCGCAGGAACAGGTCGTCGACGACCTCGCGCAGCAGGTCGTCGACGGACTCGACCAGCGTGACGCCGGGCTCGTGGTCGCCGGCCATGCCGAGCCCGTCGAGCACCGACTGGCAGAAGCTGTGCGTCGTCACGATGGTCGCCCGGTCGAACTCCGACAGCGCCCGGGCCAGGCGGCGCCGCCGCGCGGTCACCTCGTCGTCGGGGGCGTCGCGCAGGTGCTCGACCAGCCGGTCCGGCCCGGCGTGGCCGGCCAGTCCGCGCAGCGTCGAGGCGAGGCGCTCGCGGACGCGCTCACGCAGCTCCTGCGTCGCGGCCCGGCTGAAGGTGGCCAGCATCAGCTGGGAGAGGTCCGCGTGGCCCTCGGCGACGTAGCGGGTGGCCAGCGTCGCGATCGTCCACGTCTTGCCCGTGCCGGCGCTCGCCTCCAGCACCGTGGTCCCGGTGGGCAGGTCGCCGTACGGGTCGAAGACGTCCGTCACGGCGTCCCCAGCTGCTCGCAGGCGAGCAGCGGCAGCCACAGGCGGGTCGCGAGGACGCCGAAGCGGGTGGGCTCGGTCCCGTCCCCCGCGGCTGCGGTGAGCGCGGCGAGCTGCGTCGCGGGTCCGTGGACGTGGACCACGTGCCGGTCCTGGCCGTCGCCGTACATCGACTCCCACTCCGCTCGGGCCGCCGTCATCGCCTCCTCGACGCTGCCGCCCTGCGCGCGACGGGCGGCGTACTCGGCCGAGGCACCGGTGACCAGCGGCAGCGGCTCGCGCATCCCCTCGTCGTAGAGCGCCACCAGGTCGCGCAGCACGGCGACCGGATCGGCGGGCGCGGACAGCGACGACCGCCACGCCGGCCGGCGGTACGGGCCGCTCCCCAGGGTCACCGCCGTGACGGGGGCCGCCGACGGGCTCCCGGCCGCCAGCGCCAGCAGCCTCCCCCAGGCCGTCAGCCGGTGCTTGGGACCGACCCGGGAGTAGGACGCGGCGGCCAGCACGCTGCCCGCCTCCCCCGGGTGGACCCCGCCGACCGTCCCCTGCAGGCGCCGGCCACCGCCCAGGTCGACGACCACGTCGACCGCCCGCGGCACGCCGCCCCGCACCTGTCCCGCCGCCGCGGCCAACGGCTCGACGGCCGTCTCGAAGTCGGTGAGCAGCCGCAGGCCCAGCGGGCCCGGTGGCAGGGTGCCGCGCCGCCACTCCGCCTGCCGGAAGGCCGAGGCGTCGACCCCGTCGAGGCGCGCGGCGAGCATCCGCTCACCGATGTCCCAGGCGTCGAGGGGGTCCAGCTCGGCCTGCAGCGCGTCGGTGAGCGAGTCCTCCCGGTCGGGCACGACGACGCCGAGCCGGTCGCGCAGGAAGGCCCGTGTCGGGTGGACGACGAACGCCAGCAGGTCGGCCAGCGCCACGTCGCCTCCGCGCACCGGCAGCGGACCCGAGAGCAGCGCCGGTTCGGGGACGCGCTGAGCCACGGCGGCCCGAGCCCCGGCCAGCGCCCCGGTGTCGTGGCTGAACGGCCGGTCGGCCGCGAAGTCGCGGCCGTCGAACGGCTGGAGCGGGTGGCAGCGCAACACCCCGTCGAGCGTGTCGTCGCCGAGCGTCGTGCGCAGCACGTCGAGCAGCTCGCCGAGCGGGACGGCCGGTGGGCGGCGGGCGCCGGTGACCGGGTCGGCGCCGGTGTGCAGCAGCAGCAGGTGGTCACCGGCGGACATGACGGCGTCGAGGAGCAGCTGGCGGTCCTCGCTGCGCACGTCCCGCTCGCCGAGGCAGGGGTCGCGCTGCAGGACGTCGTCCCCGTCGACGGAGCCGCCGCGCGGGAAGACGCCGTCGTCGAGCCCCAGCAGCGCGATGACGCGGTGCGGCACCGACCGCATCGGGACCATGGTGCAGACCGTCAGCTCACCGGTGCGGAAGTTGGCGCGCGTCGGCCGACCGGCCAGGCGACCGCGCAACAGGGCCCGGACGTCCGACAGCCGCAGCAGCGCGTCCGCGCCGTGCTCGGCCGCCTCGCTGAGCGAGCGGCGGGCCTGCCCGACCTGCCAGGCGTCGTCGTCCGACACGTCGGTGAGCAGGTCCAGCGCTGCGGTCAGCGCCTCGACCCACGCGTGCAGCGGCTGGGGGCCCGAGAGCCGGCCCAACACGGCGTCGAGCCTCGCGACCAGCTCGGCCAGCCGGCCGGCGAGGTCGATGTCGCTGCTGTCGACGTCGTCGAGCGGCAGGGCGAGGTCGAGCCAGTCGAGCTCGCTCTCGTCCGCGGCGACGCCGAGCAGGACCCGGTCGAGGCCGGTGCCCCAGGTGTTCTGCGGAACGCCGTGCAGGGCGAACCGCTCGCGCTGCGCCGGTCCGAGGCCCCACCGCACCCCGGCGCGGCCGGCCCAGTCGCGCAGGCGCTCGAGGTCGTCGTCGCGCAGGCCGAAGGCGCGGCGCACCGGCCCCGCGGCGGCCAGGTCGAGCACCTGGCTGGCGGTCACCCGTCCGTCGGCGAGCTCCAGCAGGGTCGCCAGGACGTCGAGCAGCGGGTTGGTCTGGCGCAGCGACCGGTCGGCGAGCCGCACGCGCAGGCGGTGTCCCGGGTGAGCCCCGTCCGGCTGGCCGAAGGCGGCACGCACGAGGGGGGCGTACGTCTCGACGTCCGGGCACATCACCAGGACGTCGCGCGGCTCCAGCGTCGGGTCCTCGGCGAACAGGTGGAGCAGCGCCTCGCGCAGCACCTCGACCTGGCGGGGCGGGCCGTGGCAGGAGTGCACCTGGACGGTGCCGTCCGCCGTCGCCGTCCGCGCCGGCTCGGCGTCGTCCCGCAGCGCCGCCTGCACCGCGCTCAGCAGCGTGCTGCCGGTCCCCGCGCGTTCGCGGGCGTGGTGGGCGGGATCGTCGTGCTCGACGGCGTGGTGGTCGTCGGTGCCCGGCGACAGCAGCTGCTGCAGCTCGCGGAGGTCACGGGCCAGGCTGCTCAGCAGCGGGTGGGCGACGGACAGGGCGGAGTCGTCGTCCCGGCGGCGCGGCGGTGCGCGGCGGGCCCGCAGGGCCGCCCACATGGCCGGGCTGGGGTGCGGGAGCCACAGGTGGACCTCCCGGTGCTCGGCGAGCGCCTCGAGCACGGCCCGCTGCTCGGTCGTCGTGCGCGTCGCGCCGAACAGCGACAGCCGGGCCGGCAGACCGCTGACACCGGGGTCGTCCCTGAGCCGCTGGCACGTCGCCGCCAGCCGCTCGGCCGGACTGCGTCCACCGAGGCGGTCGCGCAGCCGCCGCCACAGCTCGGCCTGCCAGCGGAGGTCGTCGTCGAGCGGCTGCCCGGTGCCGTCGGTGTCCTGTCCCTGCGCCCAGCCGACGAGCATGTCGGGACGGGACGCGGCGTACGAGCGGAACAGGTCGCGCAGGTGCTCGGCGGCGGCGTAGCGCCGGCCCACCCGGTGGGCCTGCCCCGGGTCGTCCTGCCCGTGACCCAGGTGCCCGGCCAGCACGCCGCACCAAGGCTCGCCCGCACACCCGTCGACGATCTCGAGCAGCGTCCACAGGACCCGCTGCGGCGCCCACGGGTCGTCCTCCGCCGTGCTGCCGCTGGCCGCCGCGACGGCCTCGTCGACGAGCCGGGTGGGGCTGGGGAACGAGATGCCCGCCGCCACCCCGTCGGCCCCGGCACCGCCCAGGACGGTCGACAGCCGCTGGGTCAACCAGCGCTCGACGCCCTTGGCCGGCACCGCGACGACCTCGGGGGTGAACGGGTCGTCGAGGGGCGCCCGCAGCACCTGCGCGAGGGCGTCCGCCAGCACGTCCGAGCGCTCGGCCCGGTGCAGCCTCAGCACGCCGTCTCCACGCCGTCTGTCTACCTCGCGGGCACGACAGTCCGGCGGCCGGTCGCCGCGGTCCACAGGCCCCGTCCGGCACTTGCGGTGCCCTGTCCGGGCGAGGACAGTCCGGAGCACGGCCCCGCGGGGCTGCCCTCATCTGCCACCGGCAGAGCCGGGCGTGGCGCTCCGCCACCGTCACACCGAGGGAGGCCCCTCGTGGCCGACAAGTCGCCCCGACAGCACCAGACCAAAGCCGTCGGCAAGTCCCTGAAGGAGAAGCGCGCCGACAAGCGGGCCGCCGCCGGCAGCAAGGGCCACGAGTCGGTGGTGCCGTCGACGAAGGGCAGGGCCTGACCCGTGCCCCCGGGGTGGCAGGCTCGGACGTGAAGGCCTGCCACCCGCACGAGGAGGACGCATGGCGCAGGAGCTGCACGGCAACGGGCTCCCCGAGGAGCAGCACGGCGAGCCCGGCGCCGAGGTGCTGTGGCGTCCCTCGGCGGAGCGGATGGAGCGCAGCCGGCTGACCCGGTTCGCCGCGCAGGTCGCGCAGCGGCACGGCCTGTCGGTCACGCCCGGTCCCGAGGGCTACGAGGCGCTGCGCCAGTGGTCGGTCGAGCACCTCGAGGACTTCTGGGCGCACGTGTGGGAGCACTTCGACGTGCGAGCGTCCTCGCCGTACGAGCAGGTGCTGACGACACGGGAGATGCCGGGAGCCCGCTGGTTCCCCGGCGCGCGGCTCAACCTGGCGGAGAACGCCCTGCGCACGCGCGGCAGCTCGCCGGCGCTCGTCGCCGCCGCGGAGGAGGGGCCGCTGGTCGAGGTGTCCTGGGACGAGCTGCGCGGGCAGGTCGGGGCGCTGCAGGAGACGCTGCGCGGCCTCGGCGTCCGGGAGGGCGACCGGGTCGTCGGCTACCTCCCGAACGTCCCGGCGACCGTCGTGGCGTTCCTGGCCTGCGCGAGCCTCGGCGCCGTCTGGTCGGCCTGCGCGCCGGACATCGGCCCGGCGAGCGCGGTCGACCGCTTCGCGCAGCTGGCCCCGACCGTGCTGGTCACGGTCGACGGCTACCGGTTCGGGGGCAAGGCCCGGGATCGGCGCGCCGCGGTGGCCGAGCTGCTGGACGGGCTGCCCACCGTGACCGCAGTCGTCTCCGTACCGCTGCTCGGGCACGTCATCGACCGACCAGGGGTGACCGTCGTCGCCTGGGACGACGCGGTGGCGGAGCACCGGGAGCCGCAGTTCGCCCAGGTCGAGGCGGAGCACCCGCTGTGGGTCGTCTACTCCTCCGGCACCACCGGGCTGCCCAAGGGGCTGGTGCACGGCCACGCCGGCGCCCTCGTCATGGGTCTGGCGCAGGTGGGGCTGCAGTACGACGTCGACGCGTCGGACCGCCTGTTCTGGTACACGACGCCCAGCTGGATCATGTGGAACGTCCTCATCTCGGCGCTCGAGGTGGGCGCGACGGCCGTGCTCTACGACGGCAGTCCCCTGTGGCCGTCCCCCGACCGGCTGTGGCAGGTCGCGGAGGACACCCGCATGACCCGGCTCGGCACGAGCCCCGGCTACCTGCTCGCCTCGGAGAAGGCGGGCCTGCACCCCGGCCGCGAGCACGACCTGTCGTCCCTGCGCGCGGTCGGCTCGACCGGCTCACCCCTGCCGGCCTCGTCCTTCCGCTGGATCTACGACGAGGTGGGGTCCGACCTCGCGCTGCACGTCATCAGCGGCGGCACCGACTTCGCCGCCGCACTGGTGCTCGACTCCCCGTGGTTGCCCGTCACGGCGGGTGAGATGTCCTGCCGCGGCCTCGGACTGGACGTCGAGGCGTGGGACGAGCAGGGCAAGCCGCTGCTGGACGAGGTGGGCGAGCTCGTCGTGCGCTCGCCGATGCCGTCCATGCCGATCCGGATCTGGGGCGACGAGTCCGGCGAGCGGCTGCACGACGCCTACTTCGACGTCTACCCGGGGGTCTGGCGCCACGGCGACTGGGTGACCATCACCTCGCGCGGCACGGCCGTCGTGCACGGCCGCTCGGACTCGACGCTCAACCGGCACGGCGTGCGCATGGGCAGCGCCGACATCTACGCCGCGGTCGAGTCGATGCCCGAGGTCGTCGAGGGGCTGGTCCTCGGCGTCGAGCTGCCGGACGGCGGCTACTGGCTGCCGCTGTTCGTGCGCCTGACCGACGGCACGACCCTCGACGACGCGCTGGTCGACCGCATCAAGGCGACGGTGCGCGAGCAGGCGTCCCCGCGGCACGTCCCCGACGAGGTCGTCCCGGTGC
>CADCUE010000048.1 GCA_902805805.1 uncultured Frankineae bacterium
GTACGCGAGGCCGCGGACGCCGCGCTGTCGGTGCCCTACCTCGACGCCGTGCTGTTCCTGCTCGGCGTCCCGCGCGACGAGGTCGAGGCGGCCGACGCCGCCGATCCGGCGGCCGACGGGCAGGCGCCGGGCGTCTCCGTGCCGTCCGCGAGTCTTCGCGCAGCCGTTCCCCGTCCGGGGTAGTTTCCGGCTGATCCGGCTCCCGCCGACACCCTCACCTCCCGAGGAGCCCCGTGCTGCTCTCCCGCCTGCGCGCCCGCACCGGCCTGGCCGTGCTGGCCGCCTCCATCGCCTTCACCGCCGCTTGCGGCGAAGCTCCCCAGCGCGAGTCCAGCGGCGGCGGCGGGGGCTCTGAGTCCGGCGCCTCCGCCGAGACCGCCACCTCCGCCGAGGACCTCGGCGGGATGGAAGCCCTGGAGGCCGCGGCGAAGGAGGAGGGCCAGCTCAACGTCATCGCGCTGCCCCCCGACTGGACCAACTACGGCGAGATGATCTCCACCTTCAGCGACAAGTACGGCATCACCGTCGACTCGGCGCAGCCCGACGCCGCCAGCCAGGACGAGATCAACGCCGCCCAGCAGCTCAAGGGCACCGACCGCGCACCGGACGTCTTCGACCTCGGAGCGACGGTGGCCCGGGCCAACGTCGACATGTTCGCGCCCTACCAGGTGGCGACGTGGGACGACATCCCGGAGGAGCTCAAGGACCCGGAGGGCCGGCACGTCAGCGACTACACCGGCTACATGTCGATCGGCTACGACGCCGGCGCCGTGCCCGAGCCGAAGGGCGTCGAGGACCTGCTCGGCCCGGAGTACAAGGGCAAGGTCGCCCTGAACGGCGACCCCACCACGGCGGGTGCGGCCTTCAACGGCGTCGTCATGGCGGCGATCGACAGCGGCGGCTCGCCGGACGACATCGCGCCGGGCGTGGAGTTCTTCAAGAAGCTCAAGGCCGCCGGCAACTTCCTGCCGGTCGACCCGACGCCTGCCACGATCGCCTCCGGCCAGACCCCCGTCGTCATCGACTGGGACTACAGCAACGCCGCCCAGACGCAGGCCCTGCAGGGCAAGCGCGACTGGAAGGTCGTCGTGCCCGAGGGCGCCGTCGTCAGCTCCTACTACCAGCAGGCCATCAACAAGGACGCCCCCCACCCGGCGGCCGCGCGGCTGTGGCAGGAGTTCCTCTACTCCGACGAGGGCCAGAACATCTGGCTCGAGGGCTTCGGGCGCCCGGTGCGCGCCGACGCCATGAAGGAGGCCGGCACGATCGACGAGAAGGCGTTCGCCGCGCTGCCCCAGGCCGAGGGCGAGCCGATCAACCTGACCGTGGAGCAGGAGGACAAGGCCAAGACCTACCTCGGCGCCAACTGGGCCAAGGCCATCAGCTGACGAGCTCGCGGATCGCCGCTCCTCCGGCGAGCGCCCCCGTGCCGGAGGAGCGTCCGCCGGGGGCCCGCCGCGCCGGCTCGTCGCGGCGGGCGCTGCTGGTCTGGGCCGGCGCCCTGCCGTTCCTGGTCTACGTCGCGGTCTTCCTCGTCTATCCCACCCTCGTCGTCGTCGCCGGCGCCTTCGTCGACGACGAGGGGGTCCCGACGCTCGCCAACGTCCGCGCCGCGGCGAGCGGCCCGTACCTCGACGCCTTTGTCCGCAGCCTCCAGCTGTCGGCCGTCACGGCCGTGCTCGGGGCGGTCCTGGGCGCGCTGCTGGCCTGGGCCGTCGCCACGGGCAAGCCCGACGGTGCGCTGCGCCGGGTCGTCACCTCGGCCGCCGGCGTCCTGGCGCAGTTCGGCGGCGTCACGCTGGCCTTCGCGTTCCTCGCGACGGTCGGCTTCGAGGGCCTGATCACGGTGTTCCTGCGCGAGCGGGGCATCGACATCTTCGCCGGCGGCGCCTGGATCTTCGAGCTGTCGGGTCTGGCCCTGGTCTACACCTACTTCCAGGTGCCGCTCATGGTCATCGTCTTCCTGCCGGCGCTCGACGGCCTCAAGCCGCAGTGGCGGGAGGCGGCGCGCAGCCTGGGCGGGACCAGCTGGACCTACTGGCGCCGCGTCGCGGGTCCGGTCCTGGCACCGGCGTTCCTCGGCTCGACGCTGCTGCTGTTCGCGAACGCCTTCTCCGCCTACGCCACCGCGGCGGCGCTGGTCTCGCAGGGGGCCCCGATCGCACCGCTGCAGATCCGCGCGCTGCAGACCAGCGAGGTCATCCTCGGCCAGCAGAACCTCGGACGCGCGATCGGCCTGGGCATGGTCCTGGTCGTCACCGTGGTGATGGTCCTGTACGCGCTGCTGCAGCGCCGGACGACGCGGTGGCTGCGGTGAGCGTCCGGCTGTTCCGCTGGGCGGTCCTCGGCGGCCTCGGGACCTTCTTCGTGCTGCCGCTGGTCGCGATGCTCGACTTCTCCACCCGCGGGGGGCTGGAGGGCGGCCGGGACTTCAGCGCCTGGCGGGCCATCGGCGACGACCCCCAGCTGGTGAGCGCGATCATCACCTCGCTGGAGCTCGCCGTCCTGACCAGCCTGCTCATGCTCGGGCTGCTCCTGCCGACGATGGTGTGGGTGCACCTGCGCGTGCCGGTGCTGCGGCGGCTGATCGAGTTCCTGTGCCTGCTGCCGCTGGTCATCCCGGCCGTCGTGCTGGTCGTCGGCATCGCCCCCCTCTACTCGTGGGTGACGTACTTCTTCGGCAACTCGGCGCTGACGCTCACCTTCGTCTACGTCGTGCTGGTGCTGCCGTACGCCTTCCGGGCCCTCGAGTCGGGCCTGACCGCCATGGACCTCAAGACGCTGTCCGAGGCCGCGCGCAGCCTGGGCGCCGGCTGGGGCACCGTGCTGTTCCGGGTGGTGCTCCCGGGCGTGCGCGGCGCGGTCCTGTCCGCGGCGCTGCTGACGGTCGCCCTCGTCCTCGGCGAGTTCACGCTGGCCTCGCTGCTGAACTTCCCCAACCTGCAGGTCGCGATCAACCTCATCGGCAAGCGGGACGCGGCGCTGTCCATCGCGGTCTCGCTGGCGGCCCTGCTGCTGGCCTTCGCGCTGCTGCTCGCGCTGTCGGTCGTCGCCGGACGCCGGCGCGCCGCCCGTGAGGTCGAGCCGCTGTCCCCGGCCCCCACGTCCACCACCACCACCACCGGCAGCACCACCGGCACCGGCACGGGCACCGCCACGCGGGAGGAGACGTCATGACGTCCGGAGCCGGGGTCCACCTGGTCGACCTGCACCGCGCCTACGCGGGGGTGCCCGCCCTCGACGGGCTCGACCTGCGGGTCGAGCCGGGCGAGCTGGTCTCCCTGCTCGGCCCCTCGGGATGCGGGAAGACCACCGCCCTGCGCGTGCTGGGCGGCCTCGAGACGGTCGACCGCGGGCAGGTCCTCGTCGGCGGCAAGGACGTCACCGACGTGCCGGCCCACCGGCGCGACATGGGCATGGTGTTCCAGGCCTACAGCCTGTTCCCCAACCTCACCGCCCGCGACAACGTCGGCTTCGGCCTGCGCCTGCGCAAGGTGTCCGGGGCGGAGGAGCGCCGCCGGGCCGGCGAGCTGCTCGAGCTGGTCGGCCTCGGGCAGCAGGCCGGCAAGTACCCCCACCAGATGTCCGGCGGCCAGCAGCAGCGCGTGGCCCTCGCCCGCGCCCTGGCCATCCAGCCGCGGGTGCTGCTGCTCGACGAGCCGCTGTCCGCCCTGGACGCCCAGGTGCGGGTCGCGCTGCGCGAGGAGATCCGGCGCATCCAGACCGAGCTGGCGATCACGACGCTGTTCGTCACGCACGACCAGGAGGAGGCGCTGGCGATCAGCGACCGCGTCGGCGTGATGTCACGCGGCCGCCTCGAGCAGCTCGCCGCACCGGCCACCGTCTACCAGCAGCCGGCCACGCCCTTCGTCGCCGAGTTCATCGGCGTGACCAACTCCTTCGCAGGCACCGTCGCCGACGGGGCCGTGCTGCTGCCCGAGGGCAACCGGCTGCCCGCCAGCGTCGTCGCGCAGCGCCCGGCGGGCAGTCCGGTGCGCGTCCTGGTGCGCCCGGGTGACCTGCAGGTGCGCACCGACGGGCCGGGCGCGCTCGCGGGGACCGTGCTCACGCAGAGCTTCCTCGGCCCGGTGACCCGCCTGGGTGTCAAGCTGCCACAGGGCGACGTCGTCCGCGTCGACGTGCCGTCGGAGCGGGCCGCCGCGACCCCGACCGGCGCCTCCGTCGAGCTGTCCGTCGACCCCGGCGCCGCCATGCTCGCCACCGACGGGGCGGCCTGAGCGTCGGCGGCTCGCCTCGACAAGATCTTCCGAGGATCCACAGCACTCCGCTGCTGGGGATCCTCGGAAGATCTGGCGGGGGGGGGCGTCAGGCCGGGGCGCGCAGCCAGACCGTCGCCGCCGCCGGCACGGTGACGACGTCGCCGTCGACCTGCGCGCCGTCGGCGGTGCTCTCGAGCAGGGTCGCTCCCCCGGCCACGGGCAGCTGCACCGGCTCGCCGGCGGTGTTGAGCACCGCGACGAGCGGTCCGCGCCGGTAGGCCAGGACGTCCTCGTCGGTGTCGAGCAGCTCGACCGTGTCGGGGAGCCCCTCGCCGAGCAGGGCGCGACGGGCGCTGAGCAGCCGCCGGTAGGCGGTCAGCGTCGAGGACGGGTCGTCCTCCTGCTGCTCCACCGCGAGCGCCTGCGCGTCCGGGCCGAAGGGCAGCCACGGCTCGCCGGTGGTGAAGCCGAAGCCGGGCGCCTGCGCCGACCAGGGGATCGGCGTGCGGCAGCCGTCGCGGCCGGGCACCTCGCCGCCGGTGCGCAGGAAGACCGGGTCCTGACGCCGGTCGGCCGGGACGTCGGTCTCGTCGAGGCCGAGCTCCTCGCCCTGGAACAGGTACGGCGACCCCGGCAGGCCGAACAGCAGCGCGGAGACGGCGAGCCCCCGCCGACGGCCGAGGTCCCCGCCGCCGTAGCGCGTGACGTGCCGGACCAGGTCGTGGTTCGACAGCACCCAGGTGCCGGGCGAGAAGGCGGCGAGCGCCGTCTCGACGACCTCGCGCAGGTCCTTGGCGCCCCACTCGGCCTTCATGACGGTGAAGTTGAACGCCTGGTGCAGCCGGGCGTCGCCGACGTAGCGGGCGATGCGGGCGACGTCGAACAGGAAGACCTCGCCGACGAGCATGCGGTCGCCGGGGTAGGTGTCGAGCAGCGCTCGCCACTCCTCGTAGACGGCCAGCACCTCGTCCTGGTCCCAGATGTGGGTCTCCGTGACGTCGGCGAACAGACCGCCGATCTCCCCCACCGGAGCGTCGGCCAGCTCCGGGTGCTGGTACAGCGAGTGCGCGACGTCGATGCGGAACCCGTCCACCCCGCGGTCGAGCCAGAAGCGCAGGACGCGCAGGAACTCCTCGTGGACCTCCCGGTTGGTCCAGTCGAGGTCCGGCTGGCCGCTGTCGAACATGTGCAGGTACCACTGGCCGCCCGGTGACTCACGCGTCCAGGCCGGTCCGCCGAAGACGCTCTGCCAGTTGTTCGGCGGCTCGTCCCCGGCGGGCCCACGGCCGTCGCGGAACAGGTAGCGCGCCCGGGCGGGGGACGTCGGATCGGCCAGCGCCTCCACGAACCACGGGTGCGCGCTCGAGGTGTGGTTCGGCACGATGTCGACGATCATGCGCAGCCCGTGGCCGTGCGCCTCCTCGAGCAGCCGGTCGAACGCCGGCAGGTCGCCGAAGACGGGCTCCACGTCGCAGTAGTCGGCGACGTCGTAGCCGTGGTCGGCCTGGGGCGACGGGTAGAACGGCGTCAGCCACACGGCGTCGACGCCGAGCCGGGCCAGGTGCGGCAGGTGCGCGCGGATGCCCTCGAGGTCCCCCACCCCGTCACCGTCGCTGTCGGCGAACGACCGGACGTAGATCTCGTAGACGACGGCCTCGCGCCACCACTGCTGCTGCTGCACGGTCCGCGACGCTACCGGGACGGGCGGCCCCGGACCGGAGCAGGGCAGCAGCCCGCGGGGCAGCGGTCGTGCGTCGCGAGCGCACCGTGCGACGCCAGCTCCTCGCCGGCGATCCGCTCGGCCACCAGATCGCGCAGCAGGGCCACGAACTCGGGATCCGTCCCGACCGTCGCCGCCCGCTTGGCCGTGAAGCCGTCGAGCCCGGCGACCTGGGCCTGCGCCTGCAGGTCCAGGTCGTACAGCACCTCGACGTGGTCGCTGGTGAAGCCGATCGGCACCATCACGGCCTCGCGCACGCCCTCGGCGTGCAGCGCGGCGAGGTGGTCACCCACGTCCGGCTCGAGCCACGGCACCTGCGGCGGACCGCTGCGCGACTGGAAGACCAGGTCCCACGACCAGTCGCCCCCGAGCCGCTCGACGACGCCGGCCGCCGCGGCCCGCAGCGCCGAGACGTACGCCCCCTGGACGTCCGGCGGACCGCTGCTGTCGGCCATCGACGTCGGGATCGAGTGGGCGGTGAACACCAGCCGCGCACCCGGCGCGGGCGACGTGGCGGCGACGTTGCGGGCCATCGGGGCGAGGAAGCCCTCCTCCGCCCAGTAGTGGCGCAGCTTGCTGATCAGCGGCGCCCCCGGTCCGACCTCCGCGCGGGCCCGCCACCAGTCCTCGCGGTACTGCCGGCAGCCGCTGTAGGACGGGAAGGCGCTCGTGACGACCGCGAGCGCGTGCCGCCGCCCGTCGTCCCGCATCTGCGCCACGGCCTCGGTGAGGAACGGGTGCCAGTTGCGGTTGCCCCAGTAGACCGGCAGGTCGGGGCCGGACGCGGCGAGCTCGGCCTCCAGCGCGGCCTTGAGGGCGCGCGCCTGCGCGTTGATCGGGCTGACTCCGCCGAACACGTCGAGGTAGTGCCGGCTGACCTCCTCGAGGCGGGCCGCCGGGATGCCGCGGCCACGGGTGACGTTCTGCAGGAACGGCAGGACGTGCTCGGGTGCCTCGGGCCCGCCGAACGAGACGAGCAGCAGGGCGTCCACGGGCGGCGCCTGCCACGGCCGGGTGTCGATGCCGTCGTACGTCGGGGCCGGCGCGGTGGTCACCGCCCGATCCTCCCCGGCGCTCCCCCGCGCCGCACGGTGGGACCGCCCGGCGTGCGGGACGTCACCGCGTGCGCGAGGCTGACGGCGTGGCGGTGTTCGCGGTGCTGACGCTGATCGGGCCGCTGCTGCTGCTCGCGACCACCGTCGTCGGGCTGTGGGCGTACGGGCCGCTCGGCTGGCTGGCCTCGGTCCTGCTCGTCGCCGCCGTGGCGGGCTCGTGCCGGTGGAGCACGCGGGCGGCGCTGCGCTGGTGGCGCAGCACCAAGGTGCCGGCACGGCCGCAGGTGCGCCCGGCGGACGCGCGCCGCCGGGCCGTCGGCCACGTCGGTAGCGTGCCGAGCCCGTCGTCGTCCGAGGAGTCCGCGTGCGCGCAGTCCAGATCACCGAGTTCGGCGGACCGGAGGTCCTGACCCTCACCGAGCTGCCCGACCCGGTCGCCGGCAAGGGGCTGCAGGTCCTCGACGTCACGTCCGCCGGCGTCAACTACGCCGACACCCACCAGGTCGAGGACTCCTACCTGTCCCGCACGACGCTGCCGCTCGTGCCGGGCAGCGAGGTGGTGGGCCGCCTGCCGGACGGCACCCGCGTGGCGGCCTTCGCGATGGGCGGCGGCTACGCCGAGAAGGCGCTGGTGCATCCCGGCATGAGCTTCCCGCTGCCGGACGGCGTGAGCGACGGCCAGGCGCTGTCGCTGATGGTGCAGGGCCTGACGGCGTGGCACCTGCTGCGGACCTCCACCCACCTGGCGCAGGGCGAGTCGGTCGTCGTCCACGCCGCCGCGGGCGGCGTCGGGACGCTCGCCGTCCAGCTGGCCAAGGCCTGGGGGGCGGGCACCGTCATCGGCGTCGCGTCGTCGCAGGACAAGCGCGACCTGGCCACCTCGCTCGGTGCCGACGTCACCGTCGACGCCCGTGCGTCCGACCTCAAGCACGCGCTCGAGCAGGCCAACGGCGGGGCGAAGGTCGACATCGTGCTGGAGATGGTCGGCGGTGCGACGCTCGAGGCCTCGCTGGCGGCGCTGGCGCCGTTCGGGCGGCTCGCGACGTTCGGCATGGCCTCGCGCCAGCCGACCAGGGCGATCGAGCCGGGTGCCCTGATGTCCCGCAGTCGCGGGGTCATCGGCTTCTGGCTGGCGCACTGCTTCGCCCGCCCGGAGATGCTCGGCCCGCCCATGGCCGAGCTGCTGTCCATGGTCGAGGCCGGCACCCTCACGCCGATCGTCGGCGGCACCTACCCGCTGAGCGAGGCCCACCGCGCCCACGAGGCCCTGCTCAGCCGGGCGTCGCAGGGCAAGCTCGTCCTGGACTGCACCGCCTGACAGCGGGTACGCGCGGCGCCATGACCTCGACCTCCTCCGGTCCCTCGACCACCTCCGGGCCCTCGTCCACCGCCGGCCGCTGCGCCGTCGTCACCGCGTCCGACTCGGGCATCGGCAAGGCCACCGCCATCGCCCTGGCTCGAGACGGCTACGACGTCGGGATCACGTGGCACGCCGACGAAGCCGGTGCCCTGGGCACGGCGGACGAGGTCCGGGCGCTCGGGCGCAGGGCCGAGGTGCGCCGGCTCGACCTCGAGCGGCTGCCGGAGGCGGTCGACGTCGTCGACGAGCTCGCCGAGGCGCTCGGCGGACGGTTGTGGGCCTTCGTGAGCAACGCCGGCGGCGGCAGCGGCGGGGCGTTCCTGGACCTGCCGTACGACGAGTGGCGCAGCCGGATGCGGGTCAACCTCGACGGGGCGTTCCTCGGCCTGCAGCGCGCGGCCCGGCGGATGGTCGCGGCGGGTGAGGGCGGTCGGCTGGTCGCCGTCACCAGCGTCCACGAGACCGCTCCGCGGGTCGGGTCGACCGACTACGTGACCGCCAAGCACGGCCTCGGCGGGCTGGTGAAGAACGCCGCGCTGGAGCTGTCCAGGCACGGGATCACCGTCAACGCGGTCGCGCCCGGCGAGATCGCCACGCCGCTCACCGGCAACGAGGACGCCGACCCGGAGGCCGTCCCCCGCCCCGGCGTGCCGCTGGGGCGGGTCGGCCACGCGTACGAGATCGCCGACACGGTGGCGTTCCTGTGCTCGCCGGCCGCGTCGTACACGACGGGCGCCTCGTACGTCGTCGACGGGGGGATGCTGCTCATGGGTCCGCACGGCGGCTCGGACCTGACCTCCGACGACTGGCGCGAGGCGTAGGACTTCTCTGACCCCCGCTTCCGCTGCGCTGCAGGCCCGCCGCGCGCTGCCGCGCTGAGGAGGTCGGCGGGTCAGGCGCTGTCGGCCACCAGCTGCGGACACGGGCAGCCCCACTCGTCGTGCCAGGCGCGCCGGCAGCCCGGCGGGTAGTCCAGCTGCCGCACCACCCGCGCCGGGTTGCCCGCGACGAGGGCGTCGTCGGGCACGTCACGGGTGACCACCGCGCCCGCCGCCACGAGCACGCGCCTGCCGATCGTCACGCCGGGCAGCACCATCGCCCGGGCACCCAGCCAGGTGCCGTCGCCGATGCGCACCGGCGCCTCGACGTGCGGCCGTCCCTCGACGCCGTGGCTGTCGCTGTCCATCACGTAGACCTCGTTGGCGAAGGCCACGTCGTTCCCGATCACGATCTCCTTGACGGCGATGATCACCGTGCCGCTGTTGACGAACACGCGGTCGCCGATGCGCAGCCGTCCGCCGCCGCTGATCAGCGTCCTGCGGTGCGCCGACCAGATGCGGAACCGCTCGCCGATGACCAGGTCGGTCGCGTCCACCCGCGGCCGGCCGAGGACGACCGCTCCCGCGCCGACCTGCGCGACCCGGCGCAGCTGCACCCGGCCCCACGCCCGCTGGCGCAGCTCGGCCGCCCACCACTGCAGCCAGATCCGGCGCTCCTCGAGGTCCACGCGGCGCAACGGTAGGGCAGGCAGGATGGAGGGGTGATGCCCCCCGCGCCCGAGTCGCCGGACGACGAGACGGTCCGCTGCTCCGCCAAGGGCTGCCGGGCCTCGGCCGCGCACGTGCTGGTGTGGAACAACCCGAAGGTCCACGCGCCGGACCGGGAGAAGACCTGGGTGGCCTGCGACGCCCACCGGGACTCCCTGGCCGAGCACCTGGACGTCCGGGGCTTCCTGATCCGCGTCGACCCGCTGGGGTCGTAGACGGGCGAGCTCCCCGTCCCGCTCAGGCCGAGCGGCGCGCGGCCCGCGGCAGTCCCGCCAGGGCCGTCAGCAGGACCGCGACGAAGCGCTGCGCGTCCTGGGAGCAGGCGTCGTGGTCGGCGTCCAGGACGAGCGGCTCGACGCCGAGGGCCTGGGCCAGCGCGGCCTGCTTGCGCGGCGGCACGAGCCGGTCCTTCGCGGTCAGGACGACGGCCCGCGGCTGCGGGAGCTCGCCCGCCCAGCCGCTGCTGTCGAAGCGACCGAGCTCGCGCCCCGCCTCGGCCAGGTCACGGGCGCTGCCCCGGGACAGCTCGGACGCGACCCAGTTGCTCTCGCGCGACGGCGCCCCCGCCAGGCGCAGGCCGGCCTGCCACAGCCCCCGCGGGAACGCGCCGAGCAGCAGGCGCAGGCCGCCCATGGTCCGCCAGAAGACCTTCTGCCGAGGATCGCTCCAGTCCAGGGCGGTGGCGCACAGCACGAAGCCGGCCACCCGCTCGGGGTGCCGCCGGGCGAGCAGCTGCGTCACCGGGCCGCCCATGGAGTAGCCGACGGCGAGCACGGGCGGCACGTCCAGCGCCGCGAGGACCGCGGCCGCGTCGTCGGCGCAGTCCGCCAGGCGGAACGCCTCGCCCGACCGCAGCCCGCGCCCGTGCCCGCGCAGGTCCATCGCGAGGACGCGGTAGCCGGCGTTGCGCACAGGCCCGTAGGTCGGCAGCCAGTTGAGGTCCGAGGGGAACATCCACCCGTGCACGAGCAGCACCGGCGGGCCGTCGCCGCCGGTGTCGCGCAGGAAGAACTCGCCGCGGCCGGGGACGAGGACCGCCCGCCCCGGCGGCAGCGGCAGCGGCGGCACCGGTGGGGGCAGCGGGCGGCGGCCCAGACGGGCTCGCCGGGTCAGTCGGGCCATGCCCCAGTCTGGACCGAGGGCCGCCGGGCTCTGCACGTAGGGTCGTCCGGTGCTCGCCCTCGCCGGCCAGCAGGTCCTCGCCGAGGGCCTGCCCGCGTCGATCCCCGCCGCCCTGGTCATGAACACCCACATCACCGGCCTCGCCGTCGCCCGCTCGCTCGGGCGCGCCGGCGTCCCCGTGATCGGGCTCGACGACGAGCGCGGCGGCCTCGGTCAGCACTCCCGCCACCTGACCGGGCTCGGGCTGGTCCCGGGTCCGACGGTCGACGGCGGTCGCGCACTGGCCGACCACCTCAGCGCGCTCGGCCCCTGCTTCGCCGAGCGCCCGGTCCTCGTGCCGACCAACGACGACTGGGTGCTCGCGCTGGCCCAGCACCGCGACCAGCTCGAGCCGCACTACCGCTACACCTTCGCGGCGTACGACGTGGTGCAGCGGGCGCTGGCCAAGTCCTCGCTGTACCGCGCCTGCGAGGCGCTCGGCGTGGACATCCCCCGCACCTGGTACCTGGACGAGTCGACACCCGAGCAGCTGGCTGCGGCCGTGCCGTACCCGTGCGTGCTCAAGCCCGACGACAGCCGTGGCTTCTGGACCGCCTTCCGGGCCAAGGTCTTCGTGGTGCACGACGCCGCGTCGTTCGTGCAGCGGTGCGAGGAGGCGGCCGCTGCGGGCCTCACGCTGGTCGCGCAGGAGTGGGTCGAGACGCGGCCGGGCGGCTTCTGGTCGGTCGCGTCGTACCTGTCGCCGGACGGCACGCCGCGCGGCGTGTTCACCGGCCGCAAGCTCGAGCAGTGGCCGCCGGACTTCGGCACCTCCTGCCTGGCCGACGCCCGCTGGGACGGGGCGATCGCGGAGGCGGGCGTCCGGGTGCTGCAGGCCCTCGGCTACGGCGGCATCAGCGAGATCGAGTTCGTCGAGGACGCCGCCACCGGACGCCGGCTGCTGCTCGACGTCAACACGCGGGCGTGGAAGTGGATCGGCCTGCCGGTCGCGGCGGGCGTCGACCTGCCGCTGCTGGCCTACCGCGACGCCGTCGGCGAGCCCCTCGACAGCGGACCGCAGCGCGACGGCGTGCGCTGGACGTTCCTGCGCGACTACGTGCCGCTGGTGCGGGCGCGAGCGGCGACGGTGCCGGAGGAGCAGGTCACCAAGGCGGAGTGGACGGCGCTGCTCGCCGGCCGCCCGTCGGACCTGGTCGACGCGGTGCACGACCCGGACGACCCGGAGCCCGCCTACGACGTCCTGTGGAGCGAGCTGACCGGCGGCCTGGGCTACCGGTGCGCCTGCTGAGGGCGCGTCACCAGCTGTCGTCCTCGCCCTCGCCCTGCACCGGCGGGCTGTCGTCCGTGCCGCCGGCGACCGGCGGCACGTCCGCGAGCGGCTCGTCCTGCCCGCCGGCGTCCTGCCCGCCGGCGTCCTGCCCGGTGCCCTGCCCTCCGGCGTGCTGCCCGCCGGCGTCCTGCTCGCTGTCCTGGTCGGTGCCCTGGCTGGGCTGCTCGCTCATGGCCGCCCCGTACCCCCCTCTCCTGCCACCGCGCGCGCTGCCCGCAAGATCTTCCGAACTTCCCCAGCAGCGGGGTGCTGGGGAAGTGCGGAAGATCTTGAAGGGCGCGGGCTCGCCGCTAGTAGCGGAAGCCGTCGAGGAAGCGCCGGAACACCCCGCCCTGCGGCGGCAGCGGCGGCGCCATGGGCGGCGCCGTCTGCCGGCGGCGGCCGATCGGCGCGTCGTAGTCGGTGTGCCAGATGGCCTCGACGACCTGCTCCTCGCTGAAGTGCTCGGAGCCCTCGATCGTGGGGACGAAGCCCCTGAGCATCCCGTCGGCCATCACCGTCGCCTCGAGCCCCGCCGTGCCGTCGGTGTCCCAGACCGCCTCGCGTCCGTCCGGCAGGCTGACGACGATCCCGAACTGGTAGACGCCCGCCTTCTTGAGCGCCGCGTGCACGCCACGCGCCCGCAGGGCCTCGACGACGCGCCGCGCGCGGTTCTCCTCCATGGCCACGACAACGCGCGACCCCACGGGCTTGTGCCCGTGGGGTCGCGCCGTGCGACAAGGGGTCAGGCTAGGCGCTGACCAGCGAGGTGAGGCGCTCGTTGAGCGCGCCGACGACGCCCTTGCGGTTCTTGTGGGCCTGCTCGAAGGCGAGGATCTCGCGCAGGTGCTCCACGTCGTCGTTGTCGCGCACGTGCCGCATCACGCTGTCGCCGGACAGGCTCGCGTAGCCGGCGAACGGCGGCTTGTCCTCGTCGACGTCGGTGAGGTCGAGGACCTGGTCGACCTCGGACTCGGTCGCCTGCTCCACGGCGCCGGCCGCGGCCTGCACGGCCTCGCCGGTCGCGCCGGCGGCGGTCGTCGTGGCCTCGGCGGCCGTCGAGGCGCCCTCCGACACAGCACCCGCCGCCGTCGACGCGCCCTCCGACACCGCACCCGCCGCCGTCGACGCGCCCTCCGAGACGGCACCGGCAGCCGTCGACGCGCCCTCGGACACCGCACCGGCCGCCGTCGACGCGCCCTCGGACACCGCACCGGCCGCCGTCGACGCGCCCTCGCTCACCGTGTCGACCGCCTTGCCGGCGGCGGACCCCACAGCGCCGGCCGCGGCCTGCACGCCGTCGCCGGCCCTGTCGGCCGCGGTCCCAACCGCGGAGGCCGCCGTCGTCGCCGCGGACACCGCCGTGTCGGCCGCCGTCGACGCGCCCCGGCTCAGCAGACTGCTGCCCCGGTTGACGGTCGCCGCGAAGACGCCGAACGGCAGCGCCGCCACCTTGCGCGCGGAGCCGACGAGCTGCTGCACCGGGGTGGCCTTGATCGCCGAGGTGCCCGTACGGCCGACCTCGGTCAGGCGGGCCTCGAGCCACTCGATGGTCGCGGTGTGCGCGAGGTCCAGCCGCTCGAACACCGGCAGCAGGTGCGCGTAGCCCAGGCTCTCGGCGAGCGTGCGGGCGTACCGCGTCCGCTCGCGCAGCTGGTGCTCGAGCGCGAGGTCGCCGAGCAGCGCGCCCTGCAGGGTCTGCACCTGGTTGACCTGCGTCTGGACGAACGCCCCGGCCTTGCTCAGCGCCGAGCCGACGACGTCGGGCACGCCGCCGGCCTGCCGCACGGCGTCCTGCAGCAGCCGGCTGCGCTCCACCGACTTGGTGTAGTTGGCCTTGAGCTCGTCGGCGATCGGCGTCGTGGCGGCCTGCGTGCGGCGCACCGCGGCGATCGTCTGCTCGAACGCGGTCAGCCGGAGCAGGTTCTGCAGCTCCGACACGAGCATGTCCTTGGTGACAGCGGTGTTCTGAACGGCCACGAGGGCCTCCTTCGTCGTCCGGTCCGGGTGGTTGCTCACTGCTTGCTGCAGTTCCCACTCGGACCTGGAGCAACCAGCACGTGACCATCTGCACAGCGCAGGACGGCTAGCCTGCGCCCATGCGCTTCGGCTACTGGATGCCCATCTTCGGCGGCTGGCTCCGCAACGTCGAGGACGAGGGGATGGCGGCCGACTGGGCGTACGTCCGGGCGCTCGCGGTCGAGAGCGAGGCCGCCGGCTTCGACCTGTCGCTCATCGCCGAGCTGAACCTCAACGACATCAAGGGCCACCGCGCGCCCTCGCTCGACGCGTGGACCCTCGCGCCGGCCGTCGCCGCGGTGACCGAGCGGCTCGAGCTGATGCTGGCCGTGCGCCCCAACTACCACTCCCCGTCCCTGACCGCCAAGGCGCTGTCGACGCTCGACACCATCGCGCCCGGACGCATCAGCCTGAACGTCGTCAGCTCCTGGTGGAAGGACGAGGCCACCCAGTACGGCGCGCCGTTCGACGTCCACGACGCCCGCTACGCGCGCACCGAGGAGTGGCTGACCGTCCTGCACCGGCTGCTCACCGAGGGCACGGTCACGCACCGCGGGGAGCTGTACGACCTGCAGGGCTGCGTCATGGAGCCCAAGCCGTCGGTCCTGCCGACGGTCTACATGGGGGGCGAGTCGCCCAAGGCCAAGGACGTCATCGCGCAGCACGGCGGGGCGTACGTCATGCACGGCGACGCGCCGGACGTCATCGCGGCCAAGGTCGCCGACATGACCGCCCGGGCGGCCGCGCACGGCAAGACGTTCTCGTACGGCGTCAGCGGCTTCGTGATCGTGCGCGACACCGAGGCCGAGGCGCAGGCCGAGCTGGCCCGCATCCTCGACGTGCAGAGCTCGCCGGCGGCGTACGCGTCCTACCAGGACTTCGTCGCGGGCAGCCAGCTCGAGTCGCAGGTCTCGCTGGAGGAGTACTCCGTCTCCAACCGCGGGCTGCGCGCCGGCCTGGTCGGCACGCCGGAGCAGGTCTCCGCGCGGATCCGCGATTACGAAGCGGCGGGCGTCGACCTGATGCTGCTGCAGTTCAGCCCCCAGCGAGAGGAGATGGCCCGCTTCGGCGAGCAGGTCATCCGTGCGCACGCCTGAGGCGGTCGTCCTCTCCGGGCACGGCGTGACCCTCGAGCCACTGGCGCTCGACCACGCAGCCGACCTGCTGGCCGCGAGCGAGGACCCGGACGTCTGGCGCTGGCTGTCGCTCCCCCGGCCGACGACCGTCGCCGAGATGGCGGCGGTCGTCGAGCAGGCGCGGGCCGACCCGGCTCGACGGGCGTGGGCAGTCGTCGTGGACGGCCGGGCGGTGGGCTCGACGTCCTACCTCGACCTCGACCTGTCCGTCGACGGCCTCGAGGTGGGATGGACGTGGTACGCCCGCTGGGTCTGGCGCACGCACGTCAACCCGGCGTGCAAGCGGCTGCTGCTCGGCCACGCCTTCGACGAGCTCGGCGCGGCCCGTGTCACCCTGAAGCTCGACGCGGCGAACACCCGGTCCCACGCCGCCGTCGAGCGCCTCGGCGCCCGCTACGACGGCACCCTGCGCCACCACAAGCGCCGGGC